>CALKIA010000226.1 GCA_937988705.1 uncultured Chloroflexota bacterium
TAGGGTCATTTCCCCCAACATCAACTGCACAAGGAGTTTCTTCATGTCCTTGCAGTGCGCTGCTGACCTCCCCCATCTCATTGTCAATGTCGAAACCCGCTCAAGTCAGAGTAACCGCATCAAATATGGGTGAGCAACCGAAACAAGAAGGCATCTTCCAAACCAGCACGAAAGCGTGTTACCCGCCTGCTTGCGTCTGGTAAAGTCACCGCGTCGGTCTGGAATAGTCTTTGGGAAGAATGGCCGGATCGCCGCCGCACGTTGCGCGCCAGTCTGGACGGCGTCGCACAGCAGGTCGACACACATATCACGCACCTTGATTAGGCTTCAACTTTGATTTCAAAAGAGGGTGTATTACTTGGAGCAATGGAGCGCAGCGTCCAAAAAGCCTTGCTGTGTGAAATGGTTGAGCGGATTGTCGTTGACCCTGACGGTCAGGTCGTTCGGTTGGAACTGCTGCCCCGTTCTCGTATCTGCGCCAATTGACGCAGGGAGCGCAAAGGAGCAAGCGCGGCATAGGCAAAACCAAAACCAGCAAAGTATCCTCGGCTGGTTTTAGTTCGATTGATCTCTCTTCTGGTGGACCTGAGGGGCAGAGTTTCGTACACTAGATATACGCTCGACTTTCCGATTCTGAAATCGCTCTCTGAAATCACCGATCAGCGTTACCCAGATAAGCAAAAACTCGGCGAGACAATTCACGCGTTGCGCGAACGGGGCTTGAGCTATCGTGGTATTGGGGCCGCGCTCGGCATTTATTGGACGCGCATCGGGCTGATCATCAAGGCTGGAGATTGAAGCGAGGATACCATTGCGCGTTGCCGCACTTCTCAGTTGAACTACCCCCATAGCGGCATTCGCTAGGTTTAGCGTTCTTCACGAGTACACGCGCAGGTTGAGGTGACAAATGGTACTCTATGCGGTACACAGGTATAGATATGATGAAAGCGGGTCACATTTGAGTTGATTATAGAAAACTTGCAAACCAAATAGTGAGATTTAGAATGACCGCCCCCCTAGCAAAACTCCTCGAATGTTCTGCTGACCGGCACAAATATCTTTGTCCCCGGCAAGTCTTGGGTGTGTGGATGGGGTTCCTCGCTGGGCAGCTAATGCAGCTCTCACTGCCGCAATCCAACAAACGTCTGATCCCGATCGTTGAAACCGATGGTTGTTTTGCCGACGGGATCGCCGTCGCAACGGGCTGCGAGTTGAGCCACCGGACATTGCGTTTGGTCGATTTTGGTAAAGTCACCGCGACTTTGTCGACACAGTCACCGAGGACGCTTTGTGCATACCCTGATGAATGATGTGAGCGTCGCCATCCTGGCTGGTGGACAATCACGGCGCATGGGCACCGACAAGAGCTTCATTAAGCTCAACAATCGACCGCTGATCGAACATGTCCTGCAGCAAGTCCAGAGCCTGAAACTTCCCCTATTCATTGTCGCCAACAACCGCGCACACTATGAGCCGCTTGGATATCCTGTTTTCTCCGATGTTTTTCTTGGCAAAGGGTCACTGGGCGGCATTTACTCGGCAATTCATCACAGTTCGACGGCATATACGTTGTGCGTCGCCTGTGACATGCCGTTTTTGGTGCCGGAATTGCTCCGCCACTTGATCGAGCTGCGCCACGACTATGACGCGGTTGTTCCGGAAGTCAACCGCCGTTTGGAACCGCTGCACGCTGTCTTCAGTGCTGCTTGTCTGAATGCGCTCAAGGTGCAGCTTCAGCGAAACGAGCTTGCCATCTACCCCTTGTTCCACGCTTTGAATACCCGTATCGTCTCGCAGAGCACACTTGTGCGTTTTGATCCGGGTCTGCGGTCTTTTGTTAACGTGAACACGCCTGACGATCTTGAGGCGGCGCAGCGGGTCGAAGTTGAGTTATGAGCGAGCGGGCAGCACCAACCAATCTGACTGAAACCTGGCTGGCTGGACTCGTCAAAGTGAGCCGCCAGATCGCCAACATGGATGATGTCGATGCGATGCTGCGCAGCATCGCTGCGATCGCGTGCAAACTCATGAATGCCGATACTACATCGCTTGCGCTGCTCGAATCGCAGGAGCGGCTCGCGCTGCGCTTTCAGGCTGATTCCATCGGAAATTTCCAGCCAGAGGGGGAATGGATCACCGCCCCGGTGATCCGTTCAGCCCTTGAAGCGCCTGCTGCCTTTTGTTACCCACTTTCGCCCGAAGATCCGCCGTTGAGCTGGTCATGCGCCGGTAACCTGTGGCATGTGCCGAATGCCGCGCTCATGCCGCTCCTACTGGATACGATTCCGATCGGGGTGCTGTGGGTGGGGCGGCTGACCGATCGCCCCTTCACGGCAACCGAACTCGCCGGACTCGGTCATCTTGCCGATCAGATGGTGATCGCGCTGGAACATGGATCGATGGCAGCGCGATTGCAATCGCTGGCGGTGATCGAAGAGCGGTCACGGATTGCGCGGGAAATGCATGATAGTCTGGCGCAGATCCTCGGCTATCTGGGAGTGCAAATGCAGACGTTGGAAGTACTGGCGCTGCAAGGAAATATCGACTCGCTGGTGGCTGAGCTGCGTCAAGCGCGCGAACTCATCAGGGCAGCGCACGCAGACATCCGCAGTAACATCCTCAGTTTACGGACGACGCTCGCGGGCGATCTCGGATATGTGGCGGCACTGCGCCAATATCTGGACGAATTCGCGATCCAGACCGGACTCAATACGTCCCTTGCGGACTATACAGACAGCGCGCTCACCTTGTCCCCGCTTGCCGAAACACAGTTGGTGCGTATCGTGCAGGAAGCGCTCACCAACGTTCGTAAGCATGCACAAGCCTCGAAGGTTGTGGTTAGTATTGCGACGCGCGACCGCAGTTTGTTCGTTTCCATTACCGACGATGGGGTCGGCATGACAGTGACGGACGACACGCATAAGCACTTCGGATTACAAACCATGCTCGAACGCGCCGAAAGCATCGGCGGCGGGCTATCGATCACCTCTACGCCGGGACACGGGACAACCGTCGTCGTGCGTGTGCCGCTGCTGTAGCGTCATCCCCTGCGAATAATCCTTTCGGATTAGTGAAGATTACTCCGCCGAAGCATGTGCGAACGCGGCGGCGAGTTTATGCTCGTGGTCATAAGGAATTAGCCGCCTATGCAGCGATTTCGCTGTTGTTTTCGTAGTCGAAATGGTGCGGAGAAGAAACCATGAGTGAAACCCAGTTATTCGACGATCTGGTGACCAGCACGGTAATGTCGCGCCGCAGCTTCATGAAATGGAGCGCAGCCCTCGGTGGAGTGGCAGCGGTGATGGCAGCCGGAGAAATGGGCACACAGGTAGTAGAGGCACAGCGCGAGGATGTTCCGCCCGTGCCTGACAGTATCGTGTGGAGCGCATGCCATGTGAATTGCGGCAGCCGCTGTCCACTCCGGCTGTATGTGAAGGATGGCACGGTCTTTCGTGTCGAAGGGGATAACGTCGGCGACGACACCTTCGGGATGCATCAGCTACGCGCTTGCGTGCGCGGTCACTCGATCCGCCAGCGCATTTATGATCCGGAACGCCTGAAATACCCGATGCGGCGCGTCGGCCCGCGCGGCTCCGGCGAATTTGAGCGCATCACATGGGACGAAGCTTACGACGCAATCGTCACCTCGCTGAACGGCGTGATTGAGCGCTACGGCAATGAGGCGATCTATATCAATTATGCGACCGGGGCGCTTGGCGGCACGGTCGCGAAGTCGTGGCCTCCCGGTTCGTCACCGATCGCGCGCTTGATGAACTGCATTGGCGGATACTTGAATCACTACGGCACGTACAGCACCGCTCAGATCGCGGCGGCGATGCCGTATACGTATGGTGGCAATAGCAACAACAGCATTGAAGACATCGCGAATACGAAATTGGTCGTGTACTTCGGGCATAATCCCGCCGAAACCCGTATGAGCGGCGGCGGTATGACGTACAGCCTTCAGCAGTTCAGAAATCAGAGCGGCGCACGCATGATCGTCATCGATCCACGCTACTCGGATACGGCGGTGAATTCTGCCGACGAATGGATCGCGATCCACCCCGGTACCGATGCGGCGCTGGTGAGCGCACTCGCGTATGTGATGATCACCGAAAATCTGCACGATGTCGAATTCCTGAACACGTATACCCTCGGTTTCGACCGCGATCACATGCCGGAAGGCTATGAGGATCAGGATAGCTACCAAGACTATATTCTTGGCACGGGTGCTGACGCGACGGCGAAGACCCCGGAATGGGCAGCGCCGATCACCGGAATTCCGGCGCAGCGCATCACCCAGCTTGCGCGCGAAATTGCGCTGGCAAAGCCCGCGTTTATCGCTCAGGGTTGGGGGCCGCAGCGTCAGGCGAACGGTGAACAAAGCGCGCGCGCGATTGCCATGCTCGCGATCCTGACGGGGAACGTCGGGCTTCAGGGCGGCAGCACAGGCGCCCGCGACAGTTCATACCGGATTTCCATGACGGCTTTCCCGACGCTGGAAAACCCGATCACGACATCGATCTCGGTCTTCATGTGGCCCGATGCGATCATGCGCGGACCCGAAATGACGGCAACTCGCGATGGTGTACGCGGTAAGGATCAGCTCGAAGTACCGATCAAGTTCATCTGGAATTACGCGGGAAACTGCCTGATCAACCAGCATTCCGACTGCAACGGCACAGCGCGCATCCTCGAAGATGAAAACCTGTGCGAAATGATCGTCGTGATTGAGAACCACATGACATCAAGCGCTAAATTCGCGGATATTCTGCTGCCGGATGTCACGAATTACGAGCAGGAAGATATGTCACCGCAGGGCGACAGCAGCAATATGGGTTACGCGATATTCTGCAGTCAGGCGATTGAGCCGCTGTTTGAATGCCGCACCGTCTACCAGATGTGTACCGATCTGGCGGCGCGGTTGGGTGTCGAGGAGCAGTTCACCGAAGGACGCACGCAAACTGAATGGTTGCAGTGGTGCATCGAGGAAACCCGGGTGAATAACCCCGACTTCCCCGACTACGACACGTTCAAAGCGATGGGCGTTTATCGTGTGTCCAACCCCGGTTTACCGTCGGTCGCGTTTAAGACGTTCCGTGACGACCCGGTTGCCAACCCGCTGAGGACGCCTTCGGGATTGATCGAAATCTTCTCGCCGCGCCTGCATGATTTTAGCCAGACGTGGGAACTTCCCGAAGGCGATGTGATCAGCGGACTGCCGATCTACGCCCCGACCTGGGAAGGCGTCTCTGATCCGCTGCGCGCAACCTATCCACTTCAGATGATCGGTCACCACTACAAGAGCCGCACCCACTCCAGCTATGGCAACGTGCCTTGGATGAAGGAAGCCGCGCCGCAAGAAGTGTGGATGAACTCGATCGATGCCGAAGCACGTGGAATCGCCCACGGTGATTTGGTGGAGGTCTATAACGAGCGTGGTCGCATCCGGTTGCCCGCCAAGGTGACACCGCGCATTATTCCGGGTGTGGTCTCGGTGCCGCAGGGCGCGTGGTATACCCCCGACAGCGCCGGCGTAGACGTTGGCGGTAATGTGAATACCCTGACGAAATATCAACCATCGCCGTTAGCCAAGGGCAATCCGCAGCACACGAATCTCGTCGAGATTGAGAAAGCCTAGGAGAATGTGAGATGGCAACATTAGGATTTTACTTCAACTCAAATCGCTGCACTGGCTGCAAAGCATGTCAGGTGGCATGTAAAGACAAATGGGATCTGAAACCGGGTGTGACGTGGCGGCGCGTGGTCGAATATTCGGGCGGTAACTGGGTCGCCAACACCGATGGAACATATACGCAGAATGTGTTCGCGTATTATGTCTCAGTCGCGTGCAACCACTGTGAAAATCCGCTCTGCTTGCAGGTCTGCCCGGCGAATGCGATCACCAAACGTGATGACGGCATCGTGGTGATCAACCAAGACCTGTGCATCGGCTGCCGTTACTGCGAATGGAACTGCCCATACGGCGCTCCCCAATTCGATGAAGAGCAGGGCGTCATGACCAAGTGCAATATGTGTTATGACGCTGTGGATGCGGGCGAATCACCGTCCTGTGTCGCCGCTTGCCCGCAGCGCGCCCTGTACTTCGGCGATCTCGATGAACTGCGCGCCGAACACGGCGATCTCGCCGGTGTCGCGCCGCTCCCTGAGCCGGACATCACGCAGCCCGCGCTTGTCATAACCCCACACCGTAATTCCGCCCCGGTTGGCTCCAATGCCGGTATGTTGGCTAACCCTGAGGAGATTTAGATCATGGAACTTCATGAGTGGGCACTCGTTATCTTCACAACCGTCATGCAGATGGCGGTCGGCGCGTTCGTACTGGTCGGCGGGATTCATCTCTTCGCCGCGCGTCGTTACACCGTCGAAACCGCGGATAAACTGAGCGACCGCGCACTGATCGCGATCGGTCCGGTGGTCGTGCTGGCGCTGTTAGCTACGTTCTTTCACCTCGGCAATCCGCTCAATGCGCCCCGTGCGATCTCCAACTTCGGCGCTTCGTGGTTGAGCCGTGAGATCGTGCTGGCGCTGGTCTTCACGATCGGTGGCGCGGTGTTCGCCTTCATGCAGTGGCGTAAGATCGCCACGCCCGTCGTGCGCAATACGATTGCGCTCGTGGTCGCCGCCGTCGGTCTGGTGCTGGTCTACGGGATGGCAGCGGTCTACCTGATCCCGATCGTTCCGGCCTGGAACACGATCGTAACTCCGATTTCGTTCTACATCACAACTTTCCTGCTCGGCGCGCTGGCGATCGGTGCGGCCTATGTCGTCGCCTACTGGCGGATGCGCGGGAACGAAAAGGCAGAGAAAGAAACCCAGTTTGAAATCGTGGCGGTAACGCTGCGGTGGATCGCGCTGCTCTCGATCGCGCTGCTCGGCTTGCAGTTCGTCTTGCTTCCAGTGTACCTCGCCAGCCTGACGGCGAACACCTCGCCTGCCGCTGCGGAAAGCGTGCGCATCCTGTTTGATCAGAACGGTGTGCTCTTCGTGCTTCGCCTGCTGTTCATCTTCCTGGGCGCAGGCGTGTTCTCGGTGTTCGTGTATCGCACCGCCGCGACGAGTGGCGCGACTATCCGCATACTTGGCAGTCTCGTGCTGGGCGCGTTCGCGCTGGTATTTGTTGCGGAAGTGATCGGTCGCTATCTGTTCTATGTCTCGATGGTGCGCGTCGGCATCTAAGCCGATTTCCACGCGATGAGCACAAAGAACCGCTGCACAGGCTGTGCAGCGGTTTTATTTTGTCGTGGTTGTGTTCAGCGCTGATTGACCGTGCGTGAATTCGCTATATAGCCGAAAGGGTGCTTCTTGCGGAATTCGCATGGGGGACAGAAATCGCCCACGCCTGTGAAGCGGGCATGGCACTTCTTGCACTGCTTGAGTATCCCGTTCAATAGGATGGCGCGCTTGCCTTCGACCACGTCCGCACGTGTCGGCACGCCCACGGCGTGCAGCGCTCCGGCATCACAGAGGCGGGTGCATAACCCGCAGTTCACGCAGTCCGCCGCCGTGAATGTAAGCGCGAATCGATCCTCTCCTTCGAAAAACTGGAGCGCTTGGGTGGGACAGATCCGCGCGCACAGCCCGCACGCAGTACAGGCATCGTCAGCCGCCAACTGCACAAATGAGTCTGCGGGCAGCGGATTATCTAGCTGCGGGCTGTGACGGAGTGCCGCCAGCATGCGCCGCCGCTCGACCGGAACGGGATGATCATCTTCATCAGCGACGCGAAACTGCGCAATCAGCGCGTCGGTGCTGTTCTCTTGTTGAAGCGTAATCATGCGCAGCAGCCCGCGCCGTGAGACGGGCGGATTGTTCATCGCATAGACCGGGCGCGTCTTGGTGCGGCGCGCGGGTGGATCGTATTGAAAGACGAGTGCCGCGTCGCTTGCGCCGTAGGTCTGCCGCGCGCTTTCAGCCGCGCGTTCGATCTCCGTCCGCAGTGATGCCAGCGGGCAGTTGGCGCACGCATCCAACCGCAGCACGACTTTCTGGACCCCAAGAGCGAATAATCCAACGAAGGCAGAGACTCCCAGACGGGAAAGGCAGCCGTTCGTAGTGATCACCGCATCGACACGCGGATCGCCGACTGCCGGGTCGGCATGGAATTTGCACGCGAGTTCAAGGGTATCCCGATCGACCAACTGCGCGGCACAACGGAGCAACTGCGCCGCGCCATCGTCACCGCGAAAAGTGCCGGTTGGGCAGCGGTGCAGGCACAGCCCACACGTAATACATTGTTCGAGGTTAAGCTGCACATCAGAGGCAGCCGTAATCGCGCCGGTGGGACACACCTGGACACAGTGATCGCATGCAGTGGTCTTGTCGCGCAGATTCAGGCAGTGCTCAAGCGCGAGTGTGACCGGCGCGTGCCCCGCCGTCCATCGTTCGACGGCAAGCGCGAGCTTAACCAGATTCACCGGTGGTCTCCGCCAGCTCAAACACGCGCGCCGTTTCCCTGAGGCAACCGCGTGTCAGATATGCCACGCCGCGATAATAGTCTGTCTGCGCCTGCTCAATCACGTTTGCGAGGAATTGATCTGACCAAACCAGCAGGTGATCTGCCAGGAAACGATGAATCGTGTTCTCGAATCGGGGGAGCAGATGCGACTGCCCCTGTTCGAGCGCATTCAGTCCGGCGCTGCACAGGTAGGCGATGAAGCGGAGTTCCAACCCGATGTGATCGTCCGGTTCCGCGTGCA
>CALKIA010000227.1 GCA_937988705.1 uncultured Chloroflexota bacterium
GTTGGCTACAGTGGCGCCGAGATTGATGAGTTTCTCGAGCAAGGGGTGGTCAAAGAGTAAAGCGAGGAACGGTCTCAACAGGGGTTACAAGGGCGGTAGGTATGAGATACGTCTCATCCCGACTGCTTACCCGAATTACGAGTACTTGGCTCCAAGGAAGTCAAAGCAGACTTTGTCCGTCGTCGCCGAGAAGCCGTGGGCAACGATGAAATTGCTGAAATCCTCTTGGACGAGGCCCACCAAACCCTCGGAGTCGGTGCCGGGAGGACACGTATCGCCGACTGGAATGATCACGCCGGCATAGTCCCAGCCCGCGCCCGTGTACAGATCATCCCCAAAGTACTGGTTGCCGAGCAAACAGTCGAGCCAGCCCGTGCCGGGGTTCGCCAGACAGTCCAGCGTCGGCACGAACTCCGTCGGCAGCACCCATTCACATGGTGCGGGCACAGTGCTGATCAGGTCGGCGTTGTAGCGGGCGAGGAACCAACCGCACACCCACACCATTTCCACACCCTGTTCGCACGGGCCAGTTGCGCTTTCCCAGGCCAAACTGCCACCGGGAAAGCATTCATTGTCTTCGACCGTACCGCAGGTGATGCCATTGCTGCCATCTTCGGTGCAGAGGAGCGGATCCGGGGTATCTTCTTGGGCACTAACCACAAAAACGGCGCTGATCAGCAGGAGCGCGGCCAGCAGTAACAGGACGAGAGGTTTTTTCATAGAGGGTTGTCTCCGAAAGTGACTCAAACGGTTTGCATACAAGCACTATAAATCACCACAGCGGCATGCATCGTAGAGGTGTATGAATTTATTCCGTATTTTCCGCCGAGCAACTGCGGTAGCTCACGAAGAAATCCATTGGGCGGCGGACGCGATCAATCGCGTCCCTACGAGAAAATGGTCTTTGTGTAGGGACGCCATGAATGGCGTCCGCCGTCCCCAAATCGACTTCCCGCTATTCTACGCACTTACCGGCATGCCGCGTCCCTACGCGGGAGTTTCATCGGTCTGCCCTCTCTGAATTCGGGCTGGGGTTGGAGTCAGATTTAACCCTACCGACAGTTACGCACGTAGGCGGTCACATCGTGTTGTGGGCGGAAGTCGCCGTTATCCGGTCGCTGATAAAGCGCCAGTGCCGGGTCGTTCTGCTTGTAGCTGTGGATATACGCCCGTGTTGCCCCGGCCACTTGTAAACGCCGCAGCCCTTCCAGCAGCACCGCCCGCCCCAACCCGAGGCGCTGATAATCGGGATGTACGCCGAGCGGCTCGATCTGCCCCTCGTCGCCGAGCAGCCAACCGATACAGAACGCGACCGGCTGATCCGCCGAGTCGACGATGAACAGATCGAGTTCGGGGCGATACTCCGGCATGGTCAGCGTCCGGGCGCGCCAGCTTTCCCGCATATTCTTTGAGCCAAACGCCGTCTGATGCAGCTCGACATACGCCTCAACCTGCCCGTTCATGGGACGAAAAGTGAAGCCATCCGGCAGCGTTACAGGCGAGATCGGCTCGTTCAATCCCCGCGCCAGATGCACGATATCCCAATCGGCATCATGCTGGAAGCCGTGCGCTTCGACCAGCGTGATGTGAACGGCGCGCTCCGGTGTCAAGTAGAGGGCGAGCGGCAGTTCGTCGGCGCGCTCCTGGGCGATGGCGGTCATGCGCTCCGTCCCCCACGCGAGGATCTCCGGCAGCACCTGCTCCGCTCCCGGCGCATAGGTGAAGTCGAGCGCGAACCACGGCATTTGCAGGACAGCGACGGCTTGCAGCGCACCATCACGTTCCCACAGGCGTACATTCGCCGGGTCTTCCAGCGACCACGAGGCTAGGCGATAGGGCAAATCCACGCGATTCGCCATCCCCTGCGGATTGGCGGCGAAAAAGTTGGTAATTCGCTGCAAGTCGACGGTCATGTTCAAGCCCCTTTCCAGAGGATATACAATTCAATCTGCCAGTTATGGATAAGCCTTATGCGCGCGTACCTCTCCTCCACGCCAGCGGCTGAGCTTTTGCTGTCTCCCCTCCCTGAATTCGGGGAGGGGTCGGGGGTGGGGTCAATACTTGAGAATCTGTCCGCGATGATGATTGTCGATCTGGTCAAACGTTGCGCCGTAGGCGTAGCGATTGCCGTAATTAAAGCCATACGGAAAGCCCATGTCAAGCGCGCTGACCTGTTCCAGCCGATCCAACTGTTCTTGCGTCAGCGTCCACTCCAGCACCGCGAGGTTATCTTGCAGCTGAGTCACGCTGCGCGCCCCGATGATCGGGATGATCTGCGCTTTGTGCTTTTGCTGGCGCACCCAGTTGATCGCCACCTGCGACATCGGACGACCGCACTCCTGCGCAATCGCCTGCACCTCCTTGACGACTGCCATAGCTTGATCGCTCAGCTTGAGATGTTCGGGATTCACGCGCGTTGGCTCGCTGACTTCGCTCAGAAACTTACCCGTCAGCACGCCGCCGTTGAGCAAACCCCACGGCATCACCGCCATGTCCCAGTAGCGCGACATGGGCAGCAGTTCGCGCTCAATCGAGCGGCTGAGCAGCGAGTACGGCACTTGCAGGCCGATGAAGCGCGTCCACCCACGCAGTTCCGCCAGCATGTTCGCCGCCGACACGATGTAGGCGGGCGAATCGCTGATCGCCACATACTGCACCTTGCCCTGTGCCACGAGATCATCCAGCCCGCGCAGCACTTCCTCGATGGGCGTCATGTAGTCCCACATGTGCAGATAGTACACATCAATCGCCTCGGTTTGCAGGTGCTTGAGGCTGCGCTCCACCGACTGCATCATGTTCTTGCGGCTGTTCCCGCCGGAATTGGGATCGGTCGAATCGGGGCGGGTGAGCGTGTACTTGGTCGTGACCACAAACTGATCGCGCCGCCCCTGCAAAAACTCGCCGAGCAGTTGCTCCGCCGTCCCATCGGTGTAATTGACGGAACTGTCGATGAAATTGCCGCCCGCTTCTGCGAACAGATCAAACATCTGGCGGCTGACCTCTTTCGATGCTCCCCAGCCCCACGTATCGCCAAACGTCATCGTGCCGAGGCACAATTCAGAGACGCGAAGTCCACTTTTGCCCAGCAGTTGATAGCGCATATCCCATCCTCATCGTGAGTAGTCGTGCATAGTGTACAGCAAGTCCCATGCGTTTAAACTCTGTCCAATGGTATAGTTAGCTCAAATTTGACGATTGGTGAAAGGAAACGGCGCGCCCATGCGCCCACACCCCTTATGAATATTCTTGTGATTGGCGGCACCCGCAACCTCGGACATCTGCTCGTGCATCAGTTGATCGCCTTAGGACACCGTGTCTCGGTGTTCAATCGGGGACTGACGCGCGACGAACTCCCGGAACAGGTGGAGCGGCTGCGGGGTGACCGAACGAAGAAACAACAGCTGGCGCGCGCGTTGGAGGGCAAATCCTTCGATGTGGTGATCGATAACGCGCTGTACAAGCAGGAAGAAGCCGAAGACATCGCCGCCTTGCTCAAGGGGCGCGTGGGGCATTACATCTTTTTGAGCAGCGGTCAGGTGTACCTCGTGCGCGAAGGGGCAGCGCGTCCCTTCACCGAGGATCAATACGAGGGTCGGCTGATGCCCGCACCCAAACCGAACACCTACGGCTACGAGGAATGGCTCTACGGTATGGACAAGCGCCGCGTCGAAGATACGCTGCACAAAGCGTGGGAAACGAACAAGTTCCCGTATACCTCGCTGCGCCTGCCGATGGTCAACAGCGAACGCGATCACTTCAGCCGCTTCTATAACTATGTGCTGCGCCTCAACGATGGCAACCCGATCCTCGCGCCGTCCACGCCGAATTTCCCGCTGCGTCACATCTACAGCGGCGACGTCGTCCGCGCCCTGCTGCTGCTGATCGAAACGGGTAAGGGCAAGGGGCAGGTCTACAACATTTCGCAGGACGAGACGCTGTCGCTCGAAGAATTTCTCGGCATCGTCGGCGATATCATCGGCGTGCAACCGCAGGTGATCCGCCTCAAGCGCGATCTGCTCGAAGCGAACGGCTTTCTGCCCGACTGCTCGCCGTTCAGCGAACGCTGGATGAGCGAACTCGACAACAAGCGCAGCAAAAGCGACCTCGGCATGACCTATACCCCCGTGCGCGAGTACCTAGAGCGCATCCTCCGCTACTTCGAGGAGAATCCGCCGCCCACGCCGCGCAGTTATTTGCGCCGCCGCAGCGAACTGCTGCTGCTCGAACACAGCAAACCGATGGCGTGAGGGAGCGGTTAGCTGTTAGCGCTTAGCCATGAGCAAATAGACGGGCGATCCGATGGTGGATCGCCCGTTACTTTTTCTCTGTGTTCTCTGTGTTCTCTGTGGTTAAATTTCTTTTTTACCCTAGCAAATACTGCGTCGCCATGACCGTCTCGCGGATGCTGCCGTCTGCCGCCCGTTCGACTTTGTAACCCTTCGCGTTCGGGCGGGAGCTGACCACGCGCACCAGTTCCCCGTCGATGTAATGCCCCGCCGCGCCGTCATCATAGGCGACGCCCGCGGCCATTGCGCCGGAGCCAATCAGCGTGTGATACGTCGGACGCCGATTCACTTCGCCGTCGTAGTGCGGCGAACACGCGCCCTTCAGATAGCCTAGGCCGGGTAAATGCGTCAGCTTGCCGGGAATTGAGTCGGTGGTCGCTTCTTCAAACCAGCAGATCGCCCCTGCGCTGATGCCCGCCAGCACGATCCCCGCGTCGCCCGCCTGCCGCAGAATGCGATCCAGCCCCCATTCGCGCCACAGCGCCAGCATCGACTTGGTGTTCCCACCGCCCACATAGATCACGTGCTGGCTCATCAAGAAGCCTTCGATGTCGGCGGTGTGCGGCTGGAACAGCGACAGATGTGACGGGATCGCGTTCAGTTCGGTGAATGCCTTGTAGAAGTTGATGATATAGTCGCGCGCTTCACCGCTGGCCTGCCCTAAAAAGCACACCTTTGGCCGCTCGACCTTCGTCTGCTGGAGGACATAGCGATCTAAAGCGAGGTTGTCCGGTTCCATCGAAAACCCGCCGCCGCCCATCGTGATAATCTGCTGCATTTAATCTAACCTATCGTGTTCTTCAGGTTCAACATCAGGGATTTGTGCTAAGGCTTGCTCAAATTTCTCGCGACTGCCGCGCTTGGCACGTTCCGCAATCATTTCTTCACGATATGCGGCGATTTCAGCACGACGCTTCTTCACATAAGCATCTGCCTCTTCACGAGACACAAAACGGTAATCGTTAGCCCCTCCAACAAACCGACTTTCTGACTTCTTTTTCTTATTTGCCATCGCAATCGATCTCCTGTCGGTGCCGCTCATATCATAGCATTTTCTGAGCGTTCTGAGCGTTCTCTGCGGTTCACCGCTCCCAGAACTATAATCACGCTTGGTGCTGACCTATGCGGGGGATGCCATGACCACTATCGACGTTCGTCCGGCGGCCTATGCTGATGTCCGGGATCTGCGTGAACTCTATCGCCAGGAGGCCAACGTGCAGATTGTGCGGGACTCGGCGTTGGTGCGCGGCTTTGCGCAAGCCTACCACGTATGGTTCGAGGGGCGCTTGGCGGGGTATGGTGCGGTCGGCACGCGCTACAACACCGATCATGTGCTCGAATTTTATGTCGTACCGCACTTACGCAGCCGCGCCTTGCCGATCTTTCGCGAACTGCTCGCCGTCAGCCGGGCGACACATATTCAGGCGCAGACCAACATGCCGCTCATGCTGCAACTGCTCTACGACTGCGCACAGCAGATCACCAGCGAGGCAATCCTGTTTGCTGATGCGGCGACCACGCAGTTGGAGTGCCGAGCGGGGCGGTTTCGGCGCGCGACAGCGGAGGATCAACCGTCAATTTTCACCCATGCGCATGAACCCGTTGGCGAGTGGGTGATCGAAATGGAAAGCGACATTGTCGCGACGGGCGGCTTTCTAACGCACTACAATCCGCCCTACGCTGATATTTTCATGGAAGTCGCCACCGCAGTGCGGCAGCAGGGTTATGGCAGTTATCTCGTGCAAGAGCTGAAACGGGTCTGCTACGAAGCCGGGAAAAAGCCCGCTGCCCGCTGCAACCCGGATCATCTCGCCTCGCGCCGGACGCTCGAAAAAGCCGGCTTTCTGCCGTGTGGACGACTGCTGGTCGGTGCAGTGTCCGCCGCGCAGTCGTAATGAGCGTCAGGATAAGACACATCCGCGTGTTCTCCTCACCCACGCAATCGGGGAGGAACGGCGCGTCTGCTGTCTCCCCTCCCTGAATTCGGGGAGGGGCCGGGGGTGGGGTCGGCACACACCCGTAATCAAAAAGGGCGACCCCGTCTGGAGTCGCCCTTCTGAACCCGCCCGCACAGCTCCCCTCTCCCTTGGGAGAGGGGTTGGGGGTGAGGTTATCTCTTTAGTACTCGGGCATCTGCGGGCCAGGCCCAGCGGATTCCTTCTGCGGCACGTCGGTGATCAGAACTTCGGTCGTCAGGATCATCGAGGCGATGGACGCCGCGTTTTCGACCGCACCGCGCGTGACCTTCGCGGGATCGGGGATCCCCGCCTTGATCATGTCGCCGTACTGGTTGGTCATGACGTTGTAACCGATGTTGTGGTTGTTCTGTTCCTTCTGCTGGCGGCGCACTTCCTGAATGACCACCGCGCCGTCGATCCCGGCGTTCGCAGCGATCTTCTTCATGGGCACTTCCAGCGAACGGCGGACGATCTGCACGCCGGTGTTTTCGTCTTCAGTTTCGAAGCGAACCGCATCCAGCGCGGGGATGGCATTGACGAGCGCCACACCACCACCAGGAACGATACCTTCTTCAACCGCCGCACGGGTGGCGCTCAGGGCGTCTTCCACACGGTGCTTCTTTTCCTTGAGTTCGGTTTCAGTCGCCGCGCCAACGCGGATCACTGCGACGCCGCCCGACAGCTTGGCCAGACGTTCCTGCAGCTTTTCCTTGTCGTAGTCGCTGGTGCTGAGTTCGATTTCCTTGCGGATTTCTTCGATGCGGCCCTTGATGGCACCCTCATCACCGTTGCCGTCGACGACCGTCGTGTCGTCCTTGGTCGCCTGCACCTTCGCCGCGCGACCGAGGTCTTGCAGCGTCACGGTTTCCAGCTTGCGGCCGGTTTCTTCGCTGATGACCGTGCCGCCCGTCAGGATGGCAATGTCACGCAGCATCGCCTTGCGGCGATCGCCGAAGCCGGGGGCCTTGATCGCGAGCACGTTGAGCATGCCGCGCAGCTTGTTCAGAACCAGCGTCGCCAGCGCTTCGCCGTCGACATCTTCCGCGATGATGACCACATCCCGCTTGCCGATCTGCACCAGCTTTTCGAGCAGGGGAACGATATCCTGAGCCGCGCTGATCTTCTTGTCGTAGATCAGGATGTACGGTTCTTCGATAATCGCTTCCATCGCGTCGGTATTGGTGACGAAGTACGCGCTGATGTAGCCGCGGTCGAACTGCATACCTTCGACGTATTCGGTTTCGAATTCCAGACCGCGCGATTCTTCAACCGTCACCACGCCGTCCTTACCAACCTTGTCCATGACTTCCGCAATCAGGTTACCGATTTCGAAGTCCTGCGCCGAAACGCTGGCGACGTTGGCAATTTCTTCCTTGGTGCTGATCTGGGTCGCCTGAGTCTTCAGGTTCGCCGCAATGGCTTCCGCCGCCGCCATGATGCCGCGCTTGAGCAGCATCGGGTTGGCGCCAGCCGCCACGTTCTTCAGACCTTCGTTGACGATCGCCTGCGCCAGAACGGTCGCGGTGGTCGTGCCGTCACCGGCGATATCGTTGGTCTTGGTCGCGGCTTCCTTCAGAAGCT
>CALKIA010000228.1 GCA_937988705.1 uncultured Chloroflexota bacterium
TCGCCCCGGATTCGACCATCGTCCCCAATCTGGCAACCGATTGGACGATCAGCGAGGACGGCCTGACGTACACCTTCAATCTCGCCTCCGGCGTGACCTTCCACGATGGTTCACCGTTCACCGCGGCGGATGTTGTCTATACGTTCGAACGCCTCAAGGAAGTTTCCTCTCCGGCCATCAATCTGCTTGGCAGCGAGTATCAGGTATCCGCGCCCGATGACGCCACCGTCGTCTTCACGCTGACCAGCGTCAACGCCGATTTTCTGTACGGCGTGGCCGCCCGGCAAGCGCTGATTGTCAAGGCGGACGAAACTGCGCCCAACACTATCGGCGAAGGTGATGCCGCCTATACCAGCTTTAACGGCACCGGGCCGTTCATCCTCACCCAGTTTGACCCCGGCGCGCGCGCCGTCTTCACGGCCAACGCCAATTACTGGAAGGGCGCGCCGTCGCTCACGGGCATGGAGCACGTCTACATTGACGATCCGGTCGCGCAAGTCGACGCGCTGCTGAGTGGTGAACTCGACTTCATCTTCAAAGTCCCGAGCAATCAGATCAGCCGTCTGGAAGGCGTTGAAGGTGTCAACGTGCTGTCGATTGCCACGAGCCAGCATCCGGTCATTCGTCTGCGCACGGATGCGGGCTCGCTCGGTGAAGATGTGCGTGTGCGGCAGGCGCTGAAGTACGCCACCGACCGCGACTTCCTCAACGAACTTCTGCTCGAAGGGCGCGGCGTGGTCGGCAACAACGACCCCATCGCCCCGGTGTTCTCGTTCTTCTATGACGGCTCGATCGAAAATCAGCCGTATGACCCGGCGCAGGTCTGCGCGCTGCTGACCGAAGCGGGCCAGAATCCGCTCGAAGCGACGCTTTACGCGCCGAACGCCTTCGAATATCCCGATCTCGCCGCCGCGCTCCAGCAGATGTGGGCCGAGACGGGCTGCATCAACGTGGATATTCAGATCCGCGAAGAAGGCTATTACTACGACACGACCAACCCGGACAACTACTTCGACGTGCAGTTGGGCATCACGGGCTGGGGTGCGCGGCCTTCGCCGCAGCTCCTGCTAAGCGAAGCCTACGTTGAGTCGGGGATCGCGACGGGCTTCAACGAAAGCCGCTTTGTGAACCCCGAAATCGAAACGCTGGTCGCGCAGGCCCGCGCAACCACCGATGACGAAGCACGCCGCGAAATTTATGCGCAGGTCAGCGCCATCTTCCGTGAAGAAGGCCCGATCATCATCCCCTACTTCGCGCCGTTGTTCGGCGGCACGAGCGCCCGCGTCGAAAACCTGACGATGGCGCCCTTCCCCGGCCTGACCGACTTCCGTACCGTCAGCCTGAGCAGCTAGCACGATTGCGTAGGGGCTTGGCATGTAGATGTTTCCCCTCACCCCCAACCCCTCTCCCACAGAAGTGGGGAGAGGGGAGGAATGGCGAGTCTGCTGGCTCCCCTCCCTGAATTGGGGGAGGGGCCGGGGGTAGGAATCTAACCTTTTGCAACACACACATGTCCGGCCCCTACATTTCGCCTATGTCAACAGAAACCTCCCCTCCAGCCCGCCGCCCGTCGGCACTCTCCACCGCGATCCGCCAACTGACCAGCCGCCCGCTCACCTTGATCGGCGCGCTGATTGTCATCGTGTTCGTCGGGCTGGCGCTGTTCGGCCCATCGATTGCGCCCTACCGTTACGACACGATCATTCGCGGCGCGGCCCGGATGCCGCCGTCTGCCGAATACCTATTCGGTACAGATCGCTTGGGGCGCGATATTTTCAGCCGCGTTCTATGGGGTGCGCGCGACATCATTGTGCTACCGACCGTCACGACGATCCTCTCGGTGATCTTTGGCGCCGCCATCGGCCTGACGCTCGGCTACATCGGCGGGTGGCTCGACGATGTCGTCTCCCGCGCCCTCGACAGCCTGCTGGCGATCCCCGCGCTGATTCTCGCACTGGTCATGCTCGGTACAATTGGCTCATCAGCAGTCGGCATCATTGTCGTCGTCGTGATACTTTATACACCGATCGTCGCGCGAGTTGTGCGCGCCGCTACTCTCAGTTTGCGCACGAGCGGCTACATCGACGCAGCCAAACTGCGCGGCGAAGCTACGACCTATATCCTGTTCCGCGAACTTCTGCCGGGTGTACTGCCCGCGCTGTTGGTGGAAGCGTCTCTGCGCTTCACTTACGCGATTTTCCTCACGGCCTCGCTCGGCTTTCTCGGCCTCGGCGTACAACCGCCTTCCCCGGATTGGGGTCGGATGGTCAACGAAGCCCGCGACTCGTTCGCGCAAACGCCATGGGCACTCTGGTTTCCCGCCGGGGCGATTGCCCTGCTCGTCATCGGTGTAAACCTGCTTTCAGACGGTTTGCGGCGGATTTTCCGCTATGAAGGCCAACTCGGATGACGCCAATCATACAGGCTGAACATCTGTATCTGGACTACAAGCTCAATGACCAGTGGGTGAACGCGCTGCACGATGTCTCGCTGATCATCAACCCGCTGGAGATTCACGGTTTGGTCGGCGAGAGCGGCAGCGGCAAATCGACGCTGGCGCTGGCGCTGATGAACTATCTCGCGCCCAACGCGCGCATCAGCAAAGGCAGTGTGCTGTTTGACGGCACTGATCTCGGTACGCAGTCACCGCGCGACATGCGCGGCATCTGGGGGCGCTTAATCAGCCTCGTACCGCAGGACTCACTGGCTGCGCTTAACCCATCGCAGCGTGTTGGCGACCAGATTGCCGAAGTCACGCACCTGCACGAGGGTCTGTCCGTCAAAGCGGCCCGGGTTCAAGCGATCGAGATGCTGCGCCGGGTGAAGATCGCCAATCCGGAAGGTACGGCCAAACGGTATCCCCACGAATTGAGCGGCGGCATGCAGCAGCGGGTCACGATTGCTATGGCCTTGAGTACGCGTCCGCGCCTGCTCATTCTCGATGAGCCGACCACAGCGCTCGATGTGACCACACAGGCGGTCATCATCGACCTATTCCGCGAACTGATCCACGACAATCAGGCGGCGGCGCTCTACGTTTCGCATAATCTCGGTCTGGTCGCGCAGCTTTGTGACCGGGTGACTGTGCTCTACGGCGGCGAAGTCATGGCCTCCGCGCCCGTCGCCGACATTTTCCAGCGCCCAATCCACCCCTACACCATCAGTCTGCTCGCCAGCCTTCCCCGCCTAACGGAAGGCACGGAGACGCGCTTGCCCACCATCGAGGGCACAGCTCCATCACTCACCGGGCGACCGCGTGGTTGTGTGTTCGCCTCACGCTGCCCGGTCGCACTCCCGCTGTGCCATGAACAGAAACCGCCGCTTGAGCAGATCGAAGGTGAGCGTTGGGTCAAGTGTCACCGCTGGCGTGAAATGGACAGCGGCGAACTGATGATCGACACCGCTCCTAAAGCCGACGTATCCGCCGCACCGCCCCACGCCTCCTATGTGCTCACCGCTGAAGACATGCGCAAGGCTTTTGGCAAGCCGTCGCTGCTGGATCGGCTCACCATGCGCCAGCCAAAAGTTGTGCGCGCCGTCGATGGCGTCTCGCTGCGCCTCCTAGAACGCTCGACGCTCGGTCTGGTCGGCGAAAGCGGCAGCGGCAAAACCACGCTCGCCCGCTTGATCGTCGGGTTGGAGACAGCGGACAGCGGCACGATGGAACTGCTGCATGTGCACCTCCCCAATAAACTCGACCAGCGCACGCCAGAACTACTCCGTGGGCTGCAAATGATCTTTCAGAACCCTAACGATACGCTCAATCCGTACCAGACGGTTGGAGCCCAGATCGCCCGCACGCTAAAACGGCTGGGCGACAGATCGCTCTCACGGGAACAGATTAAGGCACGCGTGGTGGAACTGTTGCAAGCGGTACGCCTACCCGCTGACTATGCGAACCGCTATTCGAGTGAGTTGAGCGGCGGCGAAAAACAGCGCGTCGCCATCGCCCGCGCGTTTAGTACGCATCCGGCGCTGGTGCTGGCCGATGAGCCGACTTCTTCACTGGACGTTTCCGTGCAGTCGGTGATCCTCAACCTACTCAAGGATTTGCGCACGCAGCAAGGTGCATCCTACCTGCTGATCTCACACGATCTCAACGTCGTGAGCTACCTTGCCGACTGGATCGCGGTCATGTATCTCGGCGAAGTGGTCGAAGAAGGCCCGCCCGCCGTCGTCTACACCGCGCCCTCGCATCCGTATACTGAAGCGCTCGTGTCCGCCATTCCCACGCCCGATCCAACCGCGCAGGATAAGCGCATCCGGCTGGAAGGCGATCTTCCAGTCGAGCTGCCGACGGGCTGCCGCTTTCACACGCGCTGCCCCCGCAAAATCGGCGCGATCTGCGAAACGGACGTGCCGCCCTACCGCGAGGCCGGCGCAGGCCATATGATCCGCTGCCACATCCCGGTTGATGAACTCGCCCGCTTGCAGCAATCCCTACCGGAGACGACCTAAATGCTTCGCTATCTCGTCCGGCGCATCTTACTGCTCATGGTCACGCTGCTCATCACCTCGGCGTTCATCTTCGCGCTGACGCAAGTCATCCCCGGCGATGTGCCGCGTCTGATTCTCGGCCGTGACGCCCCACCCCAAGCCGTCGAAGACTTGCGCGAGCGGCTCGGACTAAACCAACCCGTGCCGCAGCAGTACATCAACTGGCTGATGGGCTTCGTCACCGGCGATTGGGGAACGTCGTTCACAGGGGGCAGCGCGCCGATTCGCCCGTTGGTCATGGAACGCCTCGGCAATTCGATGCGCCTGGCGCTGCTCACCCTCATCATCAGCGTCCCAATTTCGATTGCGCTCGGCGTGATCGCGGGCCTGTTCGAGAACACCTGGATCGACAGCCTGATCTCGATCCTCACGTTGTCAGTCGTCGGCCTACCAGAATTCGTCACCGGGCTTATTCTGATCAATGTGTTCGCGCTCGGCTTCGGCTGGCTGCCCGCCAGCGCGACCGCCCCGAGTACCGCCTCGGTTGGCGATTGGCTGCGCCAGCTCATTCTGCCGGCGCTGTCCGCCTCATTCGTGCTCATGGCCTATGTCGTCCGCATGACGCGTGCAGGCATCATTGATGAGTTGAAGAAACCGTATGTGCGCACGGCCATACTCAAAGGTGTGCCGCAGCGACAGGTCATCACGCGGCATGTGCTGCGCAATGCGCTGCTCCCGACGATCACGGTGATCGCCGTGTCATTCGGCTGGCTGATCGGCGGATTGGTCGTCATCGAGAATGTGTTCAGCTTCCCCGGCCTCGGTCGCCTGATGACCAACGCCGTCGAGCGCAAGGATATCCCGCTGATGCAGGCGGTCGTCATGGTGACGATCTTCTTCTTTGCCATCGCCAACCTCGCCGCCGATCTGCTGTACGCGCTGCTTAACCCACGAATTAGGCTAGAATAAAGACAAGATTCAACGCAAGGGCGCGAAGACCCAAAGGCGCAAAGTGAAGGAGTGAAGAAATGCCCTTATACGATTATCGTTGTGCCCATGGACACACCTTTGAAGCCCGTCACGGGTTCAGTGACGCCGCGCCCGCCTGCCCGGAATGCGGCGAAGCGCACGTTCAGCGGGTGATCACGTCCGCGCCGGGGGTCATGCAGGGCATGAACGCCAACGTCAGCAAGAACGCCAGCAAAGCCGAATTGCAAGCCAAATGGGGTGAGGAATCGCCTAAGCTGCGCGAAAAGCTGGTCAGCAAGCTTGGCGAAGACACGGTCAACAAATACGCGCCGACGCTGAACACCAAGTACGATTGAGCAGATAGCGATTAGCCGTTAGCAAAAATGGCCTATCAGCTAATTTGCCAATCTCCGAGATCAATTGTCTATGGTACAGCCCCTAACACTCAAGAATGCAGTGTTATATGGCAGGTCGAAGCCCGAAACGCGCGATCTGTACCTCGCGGATGTCCTGCTCGACAAACCGAGCCGCAAATCGATCCCCTTAGATTTGAGTGGTTACGTCCTGTTTCCTGGCATGATCAACGCCCATGATCATCTGGAACTCAACCACTTTCCGCGCACGAAGTTCAGAGAGCGTTACGAAAATGCGCATCAATGGGGTGAAGATGTCAGCCAGCGACTGGACGAAGAGCCGTTCAAGACGCTGCGCGCCTACCCGCTCGAAGATCGCTGCTTCATCGGCGGGCTGAAGAATCTACTCTGCGGCGCGCTGACCGTCGTCCACCACAACCCGCCGCATAAGCCGCTGTTTCGCAGCGATTTTCCCGTGACCGTACTTAAGCGCTATGGTTGGGTCCACTCGCTCCATTTCAGTACGGAAGCCGAAATCGTGGCTTCATACCAACAGACACCGCCGGACATCCCGTGGTTCATCCATCTGGCTGAAGGCACCGATGCGACGGCGGCCAGTGAGTACCGACGGCTCAAGCAGCTCGGCTGTGTTGGTGATAACACTTACCTCATTCATGGCGTGGGCATCATGGATGCAGACGACCGTGAGCGTGCCCAGTCCGGCGCAAAACTGATCGCATGTCCGACCACGAATCTCTACTTGCTGGGCAAATCCGTCGTCTACTCTTCACTTGCGTTTCTGAACATGCTCGGCAGCGATTCCCGCCTCACCGCCGATGGCGATCTGCTTGACGAATTGCGCACTTTTCATGCGTTGTATCCGCGGATCCCCAATCCGTTCGCCTATGTCTACCACGCGCCTGAGCGACATCTCGGGTTGCGTCCACATAAGTTCCGGCGCGAATTCGTCTGGTGGGATGCCGGTGAAGCCCCGGATTTCTTCCTCATCAAGCATGACTACGAGCTCACGAAGATTGAAGCGCTGGTTGTCAACGCCCGCCGCGCCGACCTCGCCCTCATTGTGCGCGGAGGCGTCCCCCAAATCGGCGATCCTGACCTCATGGCGCAATTCCCGCACGTCGAGACCGTCCGCGCCGAGTTGGATGGCGTCCCCAAAGCGATCAATATCCAACTTGCCCGGCAAATCGCGAAATGTACACTCCAAGAACCGGGATTAACCCTTATCGACAATCCGCAGGGCAGGCGGCGCACGTTATGGTAAAGTGATGGAATGCATTTGGCTTTTCCATAAGCAGCGGACGCGATAAATCGCATCCCTACAACAGCGTCAGCAGTATTTGAGAGGTTCGGTGTGACAGATATTCTCTTCGGTCAGTCCTACTATCTGCGCTTTGACCCTAAGCTCTACGCGGCCATGCAGCCCTACCCGCCGCTGGGAACGCTCTACGCCGCTTCGATCATGCGCGAACGGGGGTATGCGGTCGCGCTGTTCGACGCCATGCTCGCCGAGTCCACGGCGGAATGGGGAGCGGCCTTGCGCCAGCACCGACCGAAATACGCCGTGCTGTTCGAAGACAACTTCAACTATCTGAGCAAAATGTCGCTGCTGCGCATGCGTGAAGCCGCTTT
Source organism: uncultured Chloroflexota bacterium (assembly GCA_937988705.1). GTDB lineage: Bacteria > Chloroflexota > Anaerolineae > Aggregatilineales > Phototrophicaceae > Flexifilum. The sequence goes on from CALKIA010000228.1 coordinate 7,410, forward strand.
CGCTATGATCGACGCGGCGAAGGCGCAGGGCTGCACGGTGATCTGCTGCGGCGCCGACGAAACCGACCACGCCGATGCCTACCTCCAGCGCGGCGCGGATGTGGTGCTGCTCGGCGAAGGCGATTTAGCACTGCCCGAAGTCATTGAGGTGCTGGAAAAGCAACCTCACCCCCTAGTCGAACACAGCTTGGCGGAGATTCGCGGGATTGCCTTCAAAGCGGCGGACGGATCGATCACACGAACACTGCCCCGTCCGGTCATCGCCAAGCTCGATGCACTGCCCTTCCCCGCGTGGGATCTGGTCGACCGCGACCAGTACGCGGCGATCTGGCGCGAACGCCATGGCTACTACTCGATGAACTTGGTGACCACGCGCGGCTGTCCTTTTCACTGCAACTGGTGCGCCAAACCGATTTGGGGACAGCGCTACAATGTGCGTTCGCCGCAGAACGTCGTCGACGAGATGGCGTGGCTCAAGGCGCGCTTCAACCCGGACTCGATCTGGTTCATGGACGACATCATGGGCATTCAGGATCGCTGGATTGAAGAATTCGCCGATCTGCTGGCGGAACGAAACCTGCACATCCCGTTCAAGAGCCTCAATCGCGTCGATTTACTGCTGCGCGGCCAGACGATCCCGGCATTGGCGCGGGCGGGCGCCAAAATTGTGTGGGTGGGCGCGGAGAGCGGATCGCAGAAGATCCTCGACGCGATGGAAAAAGGCACGACCGTCGAGCAAATCTACGCGGCGACGCGCCAATTGCACGCGCATGGCGTGCAGGTCGCCTTCTTCCTCCAGTTTGGCTATCCCGGCGAAACCCGTGACGATATCGAACTCACGCTCAAAATGGTGCGCGACCTCATGCCCGACGACATCGGCATCTCGGTCAGCTACCCGCTGCCGGGCACGAAGTTCTACGAGACGGTCAAGCATGAACTGGGCGAACGCGAGAACTGGGTTGATAGCCAAGACCTCGCCATGCTCTATCGCGGCCCCTTCCGCACCGAGTTTTACCGCCAACTACACACCGTCATCCACAAGGAATACCGTTCGCGCAAAACGCTGCGCGAACTCGAAGCCCTGCTGCGGAATCCGCTGCTAGCGCGTCCCGCGCATCTCCGGCGCACCGCCAGCCTGCTCTATCACTGGGCGACGCTGCCCCGCGCTGTGAGCAAGCTCGATCAACTGGCGGCGCTCCCCCACGAGCCGACCCGGGTGTCCAATGTCGCCTTACACTAGAAATTACTGAGTATCAATTGACAGGGAGAGAAGCGACGCTACACTAGAGGCAATGTTGAAAGCGAGGACGACACATGGCGTTGAAGGTAACGTTGTTTGGTGGGACAGGTCAAGGCAAGACCTGTTATACGCTGGCGCTGCTGTATCTCATGGTAGACGGGATCGACGGCTTTCGCATTGAAGATGAGGATGTCAACACCACGACGAAATATATGAAGCCCTGGGCGGATTTCGTCATGGAAAAAGAATGGCCCGCGCCGACGATGGGGCGCCGCGAGGATCAATTCCGCCTGTATTTTCAGGATCAGTTCATCACCGACTTCCTGTGGGTCGACTATCAGGGCGGCGCGATCAACCAGCCGACCGATGAATCGGATGCGGCAGCGCAGCTCCACGCGGATATTCAGGAGAGCAACGCGGTCATTATCGTCGCGGATGCCTACACGATCGCCACCCGCCCGCTGATCGAAGCGCGCATGCTCACGTCCGCTCCGCTGATCTTCCATCTGTTGAACACCTACAAGTTCCGCCCGGCGCAGGAAGGCGAAATGGGCGTCAACGAGGGGATCACGGTGGCGATCGTGCTGACGAAAGCCGACGCGCTCCCCGACGCGTTCAAAGAGAACAATTTCGAAAAGCTGTACGCCCGCGCCCGGCAGGTATTTCAGGGTGTGCACGACTTCGTCGCCGAGGAACGCTCTAAGGTCAGCGGCCTGCGACCGTGGCTTTACCCGTCCGCAATGCTCGCCGTGTCAATTGTCGGCGATGGCAATGCGACCCTCGCCGCCGAAGGCAAAGGCTACGAGCTGGCGAGTTTCAATCTCGCCGGGTCACCGGAACCGGAGAACATTCAGTATCCGTTCCTCTACTCCATCGGCAACGAACTCGACCGCACCGCGCTGATCCTCGAAGAACAGATGGGTGATCTCGAAACCCGCCTGTCCCGACTCGACAAAAACGTGCTGGCTCGCATCCTGCGCGGGCGTACCATCCGGCAATTGCACGAAGAACGCGTTGAAATGGCGGAACGGCTCAAGGAAATGGAACCGAAGATTCGCACCGTGACGAAAACCGCGAATAAGAAGATGCGACCGCTGCTGGTCTAAGCCGATGCGCTACGAACAATTTCTGTTCACTCGCAATCAGGAGCACGATTTCACCGCCTTCGTGCGTCCCGCCGCGCTGACCAACAAAGACATCAGCGCGGTCGGGAATATCTTCAATTACGTTCATGAAATCGCCCGCCTCTCCCGCGACTTTCCCAGTGTGTACTGCTTCGCGCTGGGGGAGTACTATCTGCTGGTACGCCATTACAACAGCGGCCGTCGCCATGCAGGGCGCGCCATCGGCGTGATCGAAGGAATTGCGGTGCATCAGAGCGATGGTGGCAATTTCGCGCGCGCTATCCCGCACTTCATGGCCGATCTCGAACAGTTGAATGTCGTCGATACACTGCCCGATCTGGAAACGCGAACCGCGAGCCTATCCCCCATTATTGTGTGGGAAGGTGAGACCGCTCCGCGCATCCCGCACGACGAGTTCGTCGGCGAGTTTCTGGGGCGCATTGACGAGGATCGGTTGTTCTTGCCCTTCTCACAGCGCGGCTGGATGATGCTGCGCGCGGTGCTGAGCTACCACCCCTATGCCGCGCCGCCGCTGTTCGCCTTCGGCACCAATTCCAGCGTGCTCGGCGAATTCGCGGCGCGCACCATCGATATGGACATGGTCAGCTACTTCAATACGGATCTGCCCGCATACCGCAGTCGCGACACCGGCCACAAAAGCGGTTCGGTTCTGGAGTTCCCGTGGGAAGACGAAGAAGTCATCGTCGCGCCTTCGATGGCGCTGCGGCCGGCATCCGGCGACGATACGATTCCCGAATTCCTCGGCGAGCGCCCAAAAGAGCGCCCGACAGCGCCGGTGGTTACCCCACGGGAACGACTGGATCAACCGCGTAACGTCATCTCAGAGGAAACGCCGATTATGACGATTCGCGAGATGCGCGATCACATCCGCGCCGAAACCAAAGTTGAACCGCCACCGCCGCCAACCGGATTCGATCCATTTCGCTGGGTTGTGCGTCTATTCGAATCACTGATTTCCAAGAACAAATAGGAGAAAGCGCCATGCACGGCACCTGGATCAAGTACACGCCGAGCGACAGCACGGTGGAGATTTTCAACATCGATAACGCGACCCGCTTCCGGCACGTCGATACGCTCCATGAAGCCTTTGTCGAGATCTATGCGGACGGTGCGGTGCATACCATCACCCGGATGGTTGACCCGGAGGCGTACCAAATCGTCTTGCGTTTCATTCAGCAGGCAACGGGGTTCGAAGTCGGCTAGCCGATGGATATCCTACTCACCCACGGCTATTTCCTCCATGAAGACCCGCACGAACAACAGGTGATGAAGCCCTACCCTCCCTTGGGGATTCTTCACCTGTCATCCTATCTCAAAAGCAAGGGCTATGCTGTGCAGGTCTTCGATGCGACTTTCAGCCGCATGGAGGATTTCGCCACGGTGATCGCGCGTGAACGGCCAGCGCTAGTCGGCATTTACACCAACCTGATGACCAAGTTCAATGTGCTGAAGATGATCAGCATTTGCCAGACGCACGGTGTGCGCGTGGTCTTGGGTGGACCGGAACCACCATACTATGCGCAGGAATATCTGGAACACGGCGCAGATGTGATCGTGGTGGGTGAAGGTGAACTCACGCTCGAAGAAGTGATCGCGCATCTCGCCCGCTATGGTCTGCGTGACCTGCACACGATCAAGGGGATCGCTTATCTGGATGACGACGGCCAGGCGGTCAAGACCGACCCGCGCCCGATGATCGCCGATTTGAGTGCGCATCCGTGGGCCGATCGGCAGGCGATTGATCTTCCGCAGTACATGCGGGTGTGGAAAGATCATCACGGGCGCAGTTCAGTCTCGGTGATTCAAGCGCGCGGCTGCCCGTACACCTGTACCTGGTGCAGTCATTCGGTCTACGGGAATACACATCGCCGCCGCACCCCCGCCGACGCTGCCGAAGAACTCCTATGGATCAAGGAACAGTACAACCCGGATATGATCTGGTATGCGGATGATGTGTTCGCCATCAATCACCGCTGGTTTTTTGAGTATCAAGCGGAGTTGACGAAGCGCGGCGTGCGCATCCCGTTCGAATGCATCTCGCGAGCGGATCGGCTCACCGAGGATGTGGTCAAGGCCTTCGCGGACATGGGCTGTTTCCGCGTCTGGAATGGTTCGGAGAGTGGATCGCAGCGCATCCTTGACCTGATGGATCGTAAGGTCAAAGTCAAAGATGTGCAGGAGAAAACCCACCTCCTGCGGCGTTACGGCATCGAAACGGGCATGTTCATCATGCTCGGTTACGAAGGCGAAGAGATCCGCGATCTTGAAGAGACGGTCGAACACCTGAAAATCTCCAACCCGGATCTATTCCTGACAACCGTCGCTTACCCGATCAAGGGGACACCGTACTACAGCGAAGTTGAAAGCCGCGTGCTCAGCAACAAGGCTTGGCACGAACGCAGCGACCGCGATCTCACGGTGGCGGGTCGCCGCTCACGGCGCTTCTACAGTTACGCGACGCGCTGGATGGTTAATGAAGTCGCGCTCAACCGGGCGAAAACCAACGGTACACCCGCGCTCAGACAGTTGAAGATGGCGCTCAACGCCCGCATCGGGCGCATCGGGATGGAAGTCACTAAGCATGAACTCGAGAATTGAAGTGAACTCAGCCATTTTTGCCGTACACTGAGCACAGCGACCGCTGTGTCCTCGCTGTTTTCTGTGATTAGATAAGCCTGATGACCTTTGATGCTTTAGCGAAGACTTACGACGACGATTTCACCAACTCCCCGATCGCCCGCTATCTACGGGGGCGCGTCCATGACCGCTTGGATACCCACTTTCACCGTGCCGACACCATTCTGGAACTCGGCTGTGGAACCGGCGAAGATGCCCTGTATCTGGCCCAGCGAGGCCTAAACGTTACCGCGACCGACGCCAGCGCACTCATGCTGGAAATCGCCGCGCACAAAACCGAACATACCGGACGCGTCACGACACGCCTGATGAATCTCGTTGATCTCCCCGCGATTACCCCGGTCTATGCTGGGGCGTTCTCAAATTTCGGCGCGATCAACGTGCTGCCCAAGTGGCGACCGCTCGCCAAATGGCTGAAAGACCGTGTGAAACCGGGCGGCATTGTCGCCTTCGGCGTACTGAGCCGTGCCTGTCTATGGGAAATCGCGTGGCACAGCGCCCACGGTGATTTCAGGACAGCCTTCCGCCGTTCGCGCGGCACTGCTGTCTTCCAGCCTGCGCCAACTTCAGCCGCGATACCCATCTACTACCCCACCATCGAGCAGCTCGAAGCCGCCTTCGCTCCGTATTTCCGGCGCGTCTACGTCGAGCCGTTGGGCTTCTTCCTGCCGCCGAGCGACGCCTACGGCGTGATCGAGAAGCGCCCGCGGTTGCTCGACAAACTACTCGCGCTGGAGAAGAAATTCGGGCATCAGCGCCTGCTCGCCAATTTTGCGGATCACTACTGGATCGAATTCAAACACCAGTGATGCTCACCCGCCTGTCGCAGAACACGCTGACGCTGCTCAGCAGCAACCTCGGCGGCGCGCTCCTGCTGTTCGTCCTCTCCGCCATGATTGGGCGGACGCTGGGGAGCGCCGGGTTGGGCGTGTATGCCGTTGCCCTGGCGTGGGTTTATCCCCTGAGTTTGCTGGTCGAATTTGGCTTGACCACGCTCATGACGCGCGAGATCAGCGCGAATATCGATCAATTGCCCACTTACATGGAGTCGATCACGCTGGCGCGCCTGCTCATCGGCGGTACGGTGTTGATCGCGCTCTACGTCGCCGCCCCGCGCCTCAGCGCTGATCCGGCGGTCGTCGTCGGGTTGCAAGTCACGGCGCCGCTGGTGATCATTCAGCCGTTCTACAGCCAATTCACGACTGCGTTCAAAGTCCGCGGTTTCATGTGGACGATTCCCGCGCTCAACCTCGGCATGATCGGCGCGCAAGTCCTCTTGACCGCGCTCATCTTGGCCAGCGGCGGCACGGTGCTTCACGCCCTGATACTAAACACCATAACGTCGGCGGTGCAGTTGGTCGCCGCATGGTGTTTATACCAAGCATATGTTCGTCGAGACCGCCTTCATAGTGTTGGCAGCATTCAGTCCAGCGGACGCGATGAATCGCGTCCCTACAATGACATCCGGTTGCTGGCGCTGCTTCGGGCAGCGCTGCCCTTCGCGTTAGCGGCGGTCTTCGCGGCTCTGCAAGCGCGCATGGTCTTCTTTCTGTTAGAACATCAGGTGATGGAAGCCGGGTACTTCAGTGCCGCCAACCGCTTCATCGAAGCGGCGAAACTGCTGCCCAATGCGTTTTTCGCGGCACTCTTCCCGTTAATCGGATCGGCATCCGTGCGCGGTGCCTTTCGCCCGGCGACACTGGGCCTCGCCGCTTTCGGATTCAGCGCCGGAATCGGCTTCACGGTGACCGCGCCCTTCCTGCTGACGCTCGTCTTCGGCGCGGACTTCCTGCCCGCCGCGCCCACGCTGATCGTACTTGGCTGGTCGCTCATTTTCTTTGGATTACGGGGCAACCGGACCATCTACTGGTATGCGCACGGTGGGGAACACTTCGTCAATGGGGTGAACGCGCTGGCAGTTGTCGCGATCTTCTTACTCGGCCTCGGGCTGATCCCACTCTTTGGGGCCTTTGGTGGAGCGGTGGCCGTCTTGCTCACCGAACTCGGGGTGACAACGCTGTTGTATGCACGGAAAGGGGCAGAACTATAGGGGCATGGCGCGCCACGCCCCTGTCTAGGTTGTCCTACGGGGTTCTGACCTGCACCGTGCGCCCCGGCTTGATCGTCACATTGCCGTTCAAATCACCCAGCAAATCCCAGTCATTCGTCGCCACATACGCGACCCAGAAGTCGCCGCGCTGCTTGAGACCGGGCGCGTTGAGCTTCTCCGCTAGTCGATTCATACGCTCCTGCCGCACTTCGGCCAGCCTGGCGATGAGCAGCTTCTCCGTAGCGAGATCCGGCAGGCGTCCGCGTACGGGCAGCGAAAGAGCGCCTTCCGCCAGCGCGATCATATCGTGGCGCAAGCCGTGATTGATCGCCATGTCGAACAGGAGCGCACGCCCTAACGGACTGTTGATGTTGCGCGGCACAGCGCTGAGGTTCATGGCCGCATTCCAGTAGACCTCCGTCGCCACGGCATCCTGCGCCGCCTGCATGATCGGGTCGGACGCGGCAGCGACGAGCAGATTCTTCAGGTTCTGGTCAGTGCGCAGATTCGCATCGCGCGCCTTGATCGGCTCATAGTACTGGGAGCGCAGTTGGTCGGCGGTTGTCCCCGTTGCCCGCTGCAAATACTTATCCACCACCGAAAATAGACTGCCCGACGCCAGTGTGAACTGGAAACGCCCATAACTGATGACCCCGTCATCGCGGTTTTGATAGGTGGCATAGCCGCCGCCCTCAAAGCCCGCCGTGATGTTGAAGGCGGCTTTGCGCACCCGATCAGGATCGCCATCCGGCTGCACGATCACATCACGGCGCGTCAGTGTGAACGCCGCAGTCGGTGTGGACAGGTTCGAATAGCCGAACGAGCCGCAGTCGCCAACAATTTCCAGCAGATCATCCCGAATCCAACCCCGCGTGCCGTCCGGCAAATCGACGTTGAACCACTGGTAAATTTTCCCAGACATGTAGGCTTTCTGCTGTTCGTCGGCACGCACTTCGCGCACGGTCAGGTCAGATGTACCGACGGCCAGCGTGGTGAGGATCTCGGTATTCGTGCCCGCGCCTTTGCGCACGTTGATGCGGGCAAAATCAGACTCGCTGCGCACGGCAGCCTTGCACAAAGCATTTGCCATGAGATTGTCCTACTAAAAAGGGTTTACTGTTGCAGTAAATTATACTCGGGGAATGGGCTAGAAATGCTTGTGCCACATGCCTGTCCATTCAGGCAGAAGCGCTTGGCGTTCGGCGAGGAGACGATCAGCCAATTCATCGCCGAAGAAGAAACGCGTTTTGGCCGCCGCATCTTCCGGCGACGCAAACCGGTAATCGGTCTGGATCACTGTACGGGTGAAACCATACTGTTGTTCGAGGAATTGATAGTAAGCGTCGAGGCTCACGGTCGGCGCTCCGGGTTGATCGCTTCCCGTGCCGAGCGTCTCAAAGATGATCGCCGTGCCGCCGGGTTTGAGCACACGCTGCATTTCAGCAACTGCCTGCCCGATCACCGTGCGCCATATTTCAGGATACCAGCCGCACGAATGCCCCAGACTCCATCCCGCCAACGCGAGATCGACGGACGCGGACGGTACGGGCAGCGCGGCATTGTCTGCTACCATCGTGCGCACATTCGTCAAGCCCGCCGCCAGAAGCTTGGCGTCGGTCACGCTCAGCATATGCGCAGACTGGTCAAACGCTTGGATCTGCCGCACGAGCGGAGCGAGGTACAGGGTCAAACGCCCTGTCCCCGCTCCCAGTTCAACCACATCGAGGCCAGCCAGCGGACGCACAGCGTTGAGCGCCGTCCAGAGGTTACCCTGATAATCCTCGGCCGCGACCATGGCATCATAGGCGTCGGCTTGTACCGCGTAGATGTGGTGAAAGTCCGTCATCGTTATTTGCTGAACGCCGTAATTTGGTCTTGCAGCTTGCCCGTATCCACTTCAGGATGTTTGGCGAGCAAGTCCTTGAAGCGCAGCATATATTCGACCAGTTTCGGTGCGGTATAGGCTTCAAAGCGCAAGGTGATCGCGGGCTGCGTGTTGCTCGCGCGCACCAACCCCCAGCCCTCGCTGAAGATTGCACGGACACCGTCGAGCGTGACGACTTCAAAGTCTTTAGCGAGTTCGGCGGCGATTTCCTCGATGATCTGGAACTTAAGCGCATCCGGCGCGCTCAGGATGATTTCCGGCGTCGCCACCAGCTTCGGAATTTCGTCGAACAGTTCGCCAATGGTCTTACCCGACCGCGCAATGATTTCCAGCGTCTTGAGCGCGACCAGTGGCGCGTCGTCAAAACCGAAATAATTCTCGCCAATGAACAGGTGACCGCTCACCTCCCCACCCAGCGGCGAATTGATTTCGCGCATCTTGCGTTTCATCAGGCTGTGACCGGTCTTCCACATCACCGGGACGCCACCATACTTGCGGATTTCATCGGGCAGCGCCAGCGAGGCCTTCACATCGAAGACGATCGACGCGCCGGGTTGACGGCTCAGCAGGTCGCGAGCCAGCAGCGCCAGCAGACGATCCGCTGCGATATGATGCCCGTGATTGTCGATAAAACCACAGCGATCCGAATCGCCGTCGAACGCCAAACCGAGATCCGCGCCGATTTCGATGACCTTCGCTTCGAGGTCTTTCGTCATCTCCGGGTCTTCCGGGTTGGGCAGATGATTCGGGTATGTGCCGTCCGACTCGCAGTACAAACAGGTCACGTCGATGCCCAGATCGGCCAGGATGGGCGGTACAGCGGTTCCGCTGATCCCATTACCCGCATCCAATACCACCTTAAGCGGGCGTTCGATCTTTACTTTGGTCTTGATCGTCTGCATGTGCTTGTGCAGCATCTCATGATCGCGTGCGAGTTCCCCTTTCCCCGTCGCGAAAGCATCCGTCTGGATGATGGTGAGGAGATCGAGAATCTGCTGATCCGCCAGCGCCAGTGACCCATAGGCCATCTTGATGCCGTTGTACTCAGTCGAGAGATGGCTGCCCGTAATCATCACGCCCGCGCCGAGCGAACCGTGGGTGGCCGAGGCGAAATACACAGTCGGCGTCAGCACCGGGCCAATGTCCGTGACATTCATGCCCGTGGAGAGCAAGCCATCGATCATCGCCAGTCGGAGCGGCTCCGATGACAGGCGGTTATCCTGCCCGACATAGACGCGTTCAGTCTGGAATTGCTTGGGCAAATACGTGCCCAGCGCCCGCCCCACATACCGCGCCAGTTCCGGCGTGAGCTGCGGGTTCGCGCCAGTGACTGTCCCACGAATATCATATTTGCGAAAAACTGTCGTAATCACCTGAACCATGTGGGTCTCTCCTTAATCCATAGCAACTTTGATTTCTTGACCGTCCACGTTCGCGGCGAAGTGCAAGCCGGTCTCGTTCGCGTCGATACGCACCAGTGTCCCCGCCGGCGGGTTAGCTCGCAGCAGGAAATCCGCCAGCGGTTCACGCACCGAGCGGCGAATGATGCGCCGCAACGGCCGCGCACCGAACTCTGGCTCATCATTCTGATCGAGCATCCAGCGCATCGCCGCCTCACTGAACTCCAGATTCAAGCCGCGTTCTTCACCGAGCTTGGTTTCTTTCTTCAAGAGGAGTTTCAAAATCGTGTACAAATCTTCGTCGGACAGCGCGTTGAACATGATGATCTCGTCCAGACGATTGAGGAACTCCGGCCGGAAGAACGTGCGTACTTCTTCCATGACCTGTTCGCTAACATTTTCGTCGACAACCGGGATGGAGAGGTATTCCGCACCGAGGTTACTCGTGAGGATAATTACTGTCTCGCTGAAGTAGGTCGGGTTGCCACGCCCATCAGTCAGGCGGCCTTCTTCGATCATTTGCAGGAGGATATCCAACACACGCGGATGCGCCTTTTCGACTTCATCGAACAGCACGATGATATACGGCTGTTGGCGCACACGTTCGGTGAGCTGACCGCCCGCCTCGCTATCCACATAGCCGCTGGGCGACCCGATTAAGCGGTTGAGGCTGCTCTCGTCCTTGAACTCGGACATATCAAGCGGCAGCATGGCATCTTCATTGCCAAACATGAACTCCGCCAGCGCCACCGACAGTTCGGTTTTACCGACGCCGGTTGGGCCGAGGAACAGGAACGCGCCGATCGGTCGCTTAGGGTCTTTCAGACCGACACGTGCGGTTTTGATGGCGCGGCTGACGGCCAGCACCGCTTGATCCTGCCCGATCAGACGTTCTTTCAGGTGTTCGACCATGCTGGCGTAGCGCACGCGCTCATCCTGCCCCAGCTTACTGACGGGGACGCCCGTCATCTGGCTCGCCGCCAACGTGATGTCTTCGGCATCCAGCGAGGAATCATCCGCCGCTTCCGACTTCGCGCTCGCCTGATTGCGGCTCATCGCCACCATCGCCGCCGCGCGATGCAGCAGTTGTTCGGCGCTGCGCGGCTGCGGACTGGCCGTCATATAGCGTTTAGACAGGCGCGCGGTCAACGCCAGCGCATCTTCGGCTACTTTGAGGCTGTAATCCGCTTCGATGTGCGGCTTCATCACCTTAAGGATTTCGATAGTTTCTTCGACGCTCGGCTCGGGCACACGCAAAATCTGTGTGTGTTCCGAGATGGCATTAACGCCCGCCAACCGCTGCGCATATTCTTGTTCGGTAGTTGTACCAATCATCACCGGATCGTTGGCAAGGAAGGCCTTCTGGATCATGGGAGTCGCTTTGGCGAATTCTGCTTTAATCGGACCGCCGAAAAAGCGGTGAATGTGCGGGATGAACAGAATCCCTCCCGCCGCCTGACTCAAGCCCGCGCGGATCGCCTTCTGGTCGCTGTCTAACAGCGCCGTTTCATCCACCTGCACCAGATTACGCAGATTCTTAGGGCCTTTGCCTTCGGACATCATCAGCGCGAGGCTGTAGGCGAGCGTCCGTTTACCCACCCCATCCGGCCCAACCAGAATCACGTGGCGGTTGACCGACTGCGAGAGGATGTTGATCAGGTCGCGCAGCAAATTCTCGCGAAAGTAGACCGCGCGTAAATTCCCCTTCTTCGCCCCGGCCACATAATCTTTGGTGGTGCCATCGGTGCGGATGATCTGGGAGGTGTCGGAGAGGACATCGGCAATCGCCTTGGGGGTGATACCGTGCTGGCGCAGTAGTCCGCTCGTGCTGATCGTGCTTTCCGCCATCACCGCCAGCATGTGATCGGTATCGACGCGCATCTGATCCTGGGAATTGGCGAGGCTCAACGCGTCGTCAATCAGGATGATGGTCTGTTTGGAGAGCGGCACCGAGCGGTTGCCCTTCGCCACATAATCAAGATCGCCGTTTGGGTCACGCCGCGTCTCAAGCGCTGTAATAGTCTGGCGATCCAGTTTATCAAGGTCCGCCCCACGCCCGCTTTTGAAGGTATCCAGCAGCCGCGCAGCCGCCGTCTCTTTCCGCCGCACCAGCGCCAAGAGAATCACTTCCGGCAGCAATACCTGTTTCTTGTACTGGTCTTTGAGCGCGACAGCGTCATTCATGACCTCATGCAGGTCTTTAGACAAGAGATCGGGGTTGAGGGTTCCCATGATACGTCCTATCGTCGTGTGTTTACGAGGATATAAGGTAGCGTGAAATGTCAGTTGACACAAGGCTAAACTACGGTGATCACGCGACGGCGTGACCACCGTTCACATCTGCCCATCTGAGCCGCCGTTATGAGTCGTCGTGGCTCCCGGCAAGCAGTTCCGGTCCGAGCGTGATCGAGAGGCGTCCGGTCGCTGGCTGCGCTCCGAATAGGATCGCGCAGGCCGCAGGTACAGCCGGTCGCGCTGGTGTGTACGTCGCCATATACGCAGAAACCTGCGGAAAAGTTTGCCAGTCGTAGGGCGACCACAGTGCCACGGCGACGGTCTTCTCTGGCGGGAGCGCGTTGACCAGCGCCTGCTGCTCGACATTCCGAATCGCGTCCTGCGTGAACACGATCACCACATCGGAGAGCGCGGCCGCGCCCGTCGCCCAGCCGATCTGCTCGGCCGTCGGGTTGTCAGCCACGCCCACCCAGCGAATATCACTACGGTACAAAGCGCATTCCTGCTGAATCTGGTAGCGCGTCGCCAGGAAAATCAGGGCAACACTCTTATCAGCGGGCACCGGCACAAGGTTATTTCGGTCAATGGCGACCGTCGCCCCCGCCTGATACAGCCGCGCGAACAAATCGGCGTGCGCCGCCATGTTCATGCGTTGATCCACAGTAGCCGGGTCGAGCGCCTGCCAGCTCAGCACCTCGAAACGGTCTTTCGTGGCGAGAATCCGTTCGACCGACTCGTCGATGCGGCTTTCGGAAATGTTCCCGGCGTTCACTTCCGCGACGATCCGCTGAATCGCCTGTTCGGCGATGGGCAGACCAATGCCCGGCCCCATCGACACCACGTCAACGCCCGCATTGACCGCCATAACGACGGCATCGTAGAAATTGTAGTAGAGATCGACGGCGTTCATGTCCATCGCGTCGGTCATAATTAAGCCATCGAAGCCCATGTCATCGCGCAGCAAACCAGTCACGATCTCCGGCGACAGCGACGCAGGCAGATTCGGCACGTCATCGAGCGCCGTAAAATCGATGTGCGCGACCATCACGGCAGCGACACCAGCATCAATTGCGCGCTGGAACGGCACTAATTCACGTGATTCCAGCACTTCGCGCGATAGATTCAGAATGGGCAGCGTTCCGTGCGAGTCGTCGCTGGTGTCACCGTGACCGGGGAAATGCTTGGCGGTCGCCAGTACGTTGATCGACTGTGATCCCTGAATGTAGGCGGCGACTGTCTCGCCGACGAGATTCGGGTCACTGCCAAACGACCGGCGTGTAATGATCGGGTTATCGGGATTGGTTTCAAGATCGGTGACCGGCGCGAGGTTCATATTGACGCCGACCGCGGCGAGTTCTTCGGCGGTGGCCAATCCGGTCTGGTAGGCGAGTTCTGGCCCCGCCGCGCCGATCAACAGCGGCGCAGGGAACATGGTGAAGCCATCCGGCAGCCGGGTGACGACCCCGCCCTCTTGATCGACGGCGATGAGCAGCGGAACCCCCCCCGCCGCCGTGATGGTTTGCTGGTAGCTGTTCGTCAGCCGGGTGACCGCATCCGGCGTCCCGGCGTTCGACGTAAACAGCACGACTAACCCCGGCTGATACCGCTGCAAGAAGGCCGCGCCGTCTTCGGTGAGGACACTTCCATGCAGCGTAACCATGAACATCTGCGCGACTTTTTGTTCGAGGGTCATACGATCAATCAGGGGCAACTGCGCGTGCGTTGCCCCTGACATAATGACGATCCCGAATAACACAAGGAGAAAACGTCGCTTCAACTAGTCGACCTGTTCACTCAACCGGTAACCGATGCCGCGCACGTTGACGATCAAATCCTCGTCCTGACCAGCTGCTTTCAGCTTGCGCCGTAAGTTGCTGACATGCGGGCGAATCACTTCACGAGCTTCAGCTTCATCCACTGCATAGCCCCGGACTTCGCGCACAAGTTCATGGCACGACACCACGCGACCACGATGCGCAGCCAGGTACAGCAGCAGATCGAATTCGGTCGGCGTCAAATCAATCCGGTGTTCTTCCACCGAAATCTCATAGCGACCGGGGTAAATAGTGAGCGGGCCGAGCGTCATCACGCTTCCGAGTGGGATTTCGCCCATCGAATCGGGGACAACCTGGTGTTCATCACCCATCCCCCCTTCCCGCACGGTGACCACTGTTTCTTCAGCCGCGCGGCTCAGTTCCGCCACGTTGCTCCGAATGAGATCCAGCAGGGAGCGGCGGCGTTTGAGGCTGCGCGCACGTTCAATCCCCCGCTGAACACTTGCCCGAATATCCACACTGGAACTCGGCTTAATGAGATAGTCGTGCGCGCCCAAGCGGAGCGCCTCGACTGCCGTGTTCAGGCTGGGATAGGCCGTCATGAGGATGACCACCGTGTCCGGGTCAGTGTCTTTGATGCGGCGCACCAGTTCGACCCCATCCAACCCGGGCGGCATACGAATGTCCGTCAACACCACATCAAAGGCTTCGGCCCGGATAATATCGAGCGCGTCCTCACCATTCGACGCCTCGCGAACACTGTAGCCGACTCTTTGCAGAGTCTTGCTCACTGAGTAACGGATCGCCGCCTCATCGTCGACGACCAAAATGCTTGCCGATTCTAATCCATTGTCTGTCATTGACCGTCAGCCTAGCAATTAGCGCGAATCCATAAGGTTTATCTTTTCTCAAGGATAGCCAGATCGTCGCAATTTTGCAACTTCCAATAGTGAATCACTTACCCAATTTTTCCTGAAAATTAACGCAGGTGTTCCAGCAACCAATAAATGACCCGGTCGCTCTCTGGTTTTACGGCATAATGCTCGCTGATCGCCCACTGCCTGCCCCGTAAAATCGCGGCAATCTCCCCGTTGACCGTCAGCAGTGGCAGCCGATCACGGGCGCGCTGGGGTACTTTATGGTCAATCATCCATTCGGAGAGCTTTTGCGTATGCCCGCCAAGTCCCAACGGCGCGAAGCGGTCGCCGGGCTGGCGTACACGCAGCCGCACCACGGCATTTTCGGGAATCGCTAATCGAGCGTTAAAGATGTCTGGTGGCGCAAGCATGCCGTGAATGCGCCATTCATTATATAAATCCACGAAACCGGGAAGCATAAATTCAAGGTCAGCTACGGGCAGCGGTGGAAACACCAAGAGCGCGCTATCCTCTTCAACCACAATGTCCTCGTAATCGACCCGCAGTTGGCGGGTCTCATCCAGCCGCACCCGCGCGCCCACTTCGCCGTACCAGGCCACCTGCACCATCCGCGTGACCAGATCGTAGGTGGCATCAATCTCAGCGTTATACAGCACATGGAGCATGTAGCGCCGCATCAGAGCTTCGTGCAAACCGCGAAACAGCACTTTTGACAGGTAATCCGCCTTGCTTTGATAGGCAAAGTTGGGGCGGTTGCGGGACGGTTCTTTAGGGTGTTCCGAGTGGACATGAGCCAGCACCAAACGCTGAAACTCAGTATCGACGTACTCGTCTTCCAACCGCGCGATCTCGCCTAAACGGATCAACGCGCGGTTGACCGCCGGGTTGACCGTCCGCAGCACAGGCAGCACCTCATGGCGGATGCGATTGCGCGTGAAATCCGTATCGTCGTTGGTGGCATCATGGCGCGGTTGGATATTGTTTTCGACGCAATATGTCTCGATTTCCGCGCGGGTGACGTACAGCAGGGGGCGAATGAGCTCAACGGAACGCACATCTTTCCCGTACATCCGACTGTTCAGCTCCATTCCTGCCAAGCCGTTCAGCCCCGCCCCGCGCAGAAGATGCAGCAGCATGGTCTCCGCCTGATCATCAGCGTGATGCCCAACGGCGATGCAGTCTGCGCCCACATGCAGAGCGACTTCGTGCAAAAAGCGGTAACGGACGATCCGTGCCCCGGCTTCGACGCCCACCTGATGCTCGCGCAGTGCGTCTTGAACATTGCGCTGCTCGCGGGTACAGGGGATGCCCCAAGCTGCGCACACCGCTTCGACATACGCGGCATCGTCCGCACCCACCTGCCCACGCAGCCCGTGATCGAGCGTCGCGGCGTGCAGTTGGCAGCCCAAGCGGTCTTGCAGCGCCAGAAGCATATGCAGCAGCGCCAGCGAGTCTGCGCCACCCGACACCCCCACCACGACGGTCGAGCCTGAGGGAATCAACGCGTTCCGCTGTATAAGTTGTAATACACTTGTTTGCAGCGCCATATTTCACCCGTGCTTTGTAATGGCTCACGCTCATGTTATAATGCCGCGTTGGTTATGCCGCTAGGAGATCAACTTTGTGCTGAGTCCGTTAGATTACTTCTTCGGCTTATTCTCTCTCGACATCGGCATTGATTTAGGAACTGCCAATACCCTCGTCAGTGTTCGCGGCAAGGGCATTGTGATCAACGAGCCGTCCTTCGTCGCCATCGATCGCAAAACCCAGCGCCCGATCGAAGTCGGCGCGCGTGCCAAAGAGATGTGGAATAAGAACCCGAAAAACATCATGATTGTGCGCCCCATCCGCGACGGCGTCATTGACCAGTTTGAGGTGACCGAAGCTATGCTTCATCATCTCATTGGCAAGGCGCACGAGCAGAGTTGGGTTCCTATCCCGCGTCCGCGCGTTGTCGTTGGCATTCCCAGCGGCGTCACGGAAGTGGAAAAGCGTGCTGTCTATGATGCGGCAGTGAGCGCGGGCGCTCGTGAAGTGCATTTAATTGAAGAACCCGTTGCGGCGGCGATTGGTGCAGGCCTGCCTGTCCAGGAAACGCGCGGCAGTATGGTAGTCGATATCGGCGGCGGCACGACCGAAGTCGCCGTTTTCTCGTTGGGTGGCATCGTCATCAGCCGGTCGATTCGCGTAGCGGGCGATGAGATGGACGAAGATATTGTCCAATACATGCGTAAAAAACACAACCTGCTCATCGGCGAACCGACGGCCGAACGCCTGAAATTGGAACTTGGCTCAGCGTATCCCTTACCCCGCGAAGACATTCGTCCGGTCAAGGGTATCCATCTGGTGACCGGCTTGCCCACGGTGGTGGAAGTCAGTTCGATTGAAATTCGTGACGCGATCTCCGGCTCCGTCGGGATCATC
>CALKIA010000229.1 GCA_937988705.1 uncultured Chloroflexota bacterium
CAGTTCATCGACGGAGATGAAGAAGCGCGCGCCGGTCAGCGTGCCGGAAACGATCAGATAGGCGACTGCGCCAAGAATCAGCAGACCGCCGATTAGGAATTTCAGACGCTGGCCTTGTCCGCTGCTCGCGCGGCGGGCAGGAACGGACGCAGCGCCCTTTTCCCATGTCGTTGCCATGAAGGGAACTCCCCATAACCCTAATTTTTCAAATCTGAACGAGCATAATTGTAGCCTATTGTGACCCCCGTCACAAGGAACGACGGCTGAGCGCTCGCTGAATCTTTTAACGCGTAATCAGCGCGTATTTCGGTCGGAGCAAGGCGCGCCTTGCTCCGACATTCAAACCGACCCTTCGCCGTTTTCCTTTTATGAGCGTGGCCGGACGGAACTTGTTCTTTCTCCCCTCTCCCCGCTTGCGTGGGAGAGGGGCGGGGGTGAGGGGCAAGCCCTCCCTCCGTAGGGACGCGATTTATCGCGTCCGCCAACTTAATCCCTAAATCCCTTTTCCCTAAGGAGAGGGGAAAAACCGGGCGACCACACTGGGTCGCCCTACATCTGTCCCACTTTTCTGCAACTGCTTCGCTCATCTGTAGGGGTAAGGCATGCCTTGCCCCTACAAACAATTCTCCTAGAGGCGTGCTGCTGTCCGCCGATTCCCCTCTCCTCTTTTCGGAGAGGGGGTTGGGGGGTGAGGTTGTTGCCCCTTCTCCGCCGGATCGAGCAGCACGAGCAGCCCCAACAGGCCAACGTTGGCGAACAACAGCGGCGCGAGGAATGGCGATCCGCGAATGAACCGCTCCACGACGATGATCCCGCGCGGCGCGAGCGTCGTGTTGACATGCAGCCCCCAGCCGATCAACCCGACGAGGATCAGCAGGAGCATCGAGACCGCGTACACCATCAAATCGCCCTGACTCGGTCGGTTGATGAAGCCGAGCGCGAGACAGGTGCCCAGTGCGAACAAGCCCGCCGCAATCGGCAGCCACACCCACGCGCTGCGCAAATTGAAGCGACTGTGATCGAGCACGCTGCTAATCAGCGTGGCGAGCACAAAGAGCGCGACGATTAGGAAGTAGGCGCGGGTCTTGCTGTACGGCATCTGGATCGTCCGCGTGCCGAGTAAGCGCAGCCGCCCGCTCTCCGGCGGCGCCTCGACCCATGCCGCGCTGATCCCCAGTACCCCCACCAGCGCGAAGAACAGCGGCCCTAAGAACGGTGGAGCCCACACCAGCGCATTCGTCGCCTGCCCGAAGTTTTCGCCCGCGCCCGTGAGCAGCGTCGTGCGCTGCAAATGGCAGTAAATTCCCAGCCCGCCGACGATGATGCTCCCTAGAAATGTCAGGTTGGCGAGGACGGTTGCCAGTGGGCGGTTGCTCAGCGCGATTACGCCGGCCAGCAGCAGAATGATCCCGGCGGTCACACCGAACACGATCGGAATCCATTCATACGTGCGAATGGACCCGCTGATGCTGTGCGCGAGGTAGATGTCCACGCTCAGGAAAATCTCGTTGACCGCGGCCATCAGCAGCATGAGCTGATCGCGCGAGATGGGCAGTCGCTCCAACGCCCGGGCGGGTGGAAAGACGCGCGCCATGTACGACATGCTCACCCTCCCGCGTCGGTGACTTCAGGCGTGATCATCGCGCCGACTTCGGGCGTGGCGACCGGAGCACTCGGCGTAGCGATGATCGGATCGATAGCGTGCGGCGGCAGCGCTCTTTCAGCTTCGGTCTGCGGACGTGTCACATTGCCTTCGCCAGATCGCAGTTCTTCCGCCATGGTTTCCAGCTCCGCCAGCGAGTGGAGCATCTCATACGCGCCATGCCACTGCGTGTAGTCCGGCCCCTGCATCCACATGCCAAATTTGGCTGTACGCCCCCAGTGATGCCACAGCTCATACGACTCGAAATCAATCGGCTGATCGAACGGCGCGGTCGTCAGCAGCCCTTCGTCGCGCAGTTCGGTCATCAAACCGTTACCCTGCCGCACCAGCACGTTGATCGCTTCCGTGCCTTCATCCGCCGCCTGATAGAACTCTGCGATGAAGCGCTCGTTGTGGCATTCGCGGCACACATTCTGCATGCGCACCCGGTTATCCTGCCACACCGGGCGACGTTCGCTGACAGGTGCGAACAGATACCACGTCAGGCGGTCGCCGACATCGTGGGTTGTCCCGCTGGCACCAAACCCGCTGAAATGGCAGGTCGCGCAGGTCGGGGCGGGGAAGTCGGTAACGGTGAGCGTGCCCGGTTCCGCCTCCCAGTGCCACGAATCGCCGCCCGTTGCGTAGGCGATGCCGTGCGGCGATTCCTGATAGATTTCCCACTGTGGATGATCCGGCCCGATGTGACAGGCGTTGCAGGTTTCCGGTTTGCGCACCTGCTCGAGGCTGAATTCGTGGCGCAGATGGCACTGCTGGCACTCGCCGACCGAGTTATCGGCGCGCGGCCGTCCGATGTTATGGCACGTCTGGCAGGCGAAGCGCGTGATCGCCTCACCTTCGATGTCGAACAGCACCGAGCGCGCCTGAATCGGGCCGAGTTCGGCTTCGGGGATTGCTTCATACATAGCGAGATGTTCGGGGGAGAGTTCGGCCACGCCGTCCGTTCCGGTCATGGCGACGTAGGCAGGCAGGCTGTGACGACTGGCATAAAATTGGGCGACTTCGGCGGCGTGACAGCGCTGACACATGGCGGTCGTCGGGCTGTTGAGGACGTACGTCCCTTCGTGGGCGATGGCATCCGGATAATCGGCGGCGACGACATGACAGTCATTGCAGGTGACGTTGGCGGCGGCCATTGTGCTGTGACCGTACTGCTCTACGATGCCTGGCGTCGTGTTGGCGTGGCAGTCGACACATTCGTTCGTGCTGCCGATGAGGACATTCTCGCGCCGGGTTTCGCTCAGTCCCGCGCTGGTCGTGTTGGCGGGGGTCATCGAACTGCTAATGGCAGAGAGGATCAACGCCAGCCCCGGCACGATGATGACGACAATGAGGGCAATAATCAGAACTCTTGCGGAGCGAAAGAAACCGCCTGGCTCTTGAGTCATACTGCCTCCAAAATATGTAATTTCTAACTTGATTAAGTTATACGGTATTTAAGAGTATTTGGCAATAAAAAGGACGAGGTTTATGCCTCGTCCCGCTGTGGAGAACTAGGGCTGGTGGTTGCTTACTGCGGCTTGTTCCCGCTGCGCAGCATGGTCAACCCGCCCACCGCTGCCACGACGCCAACCCCGAGCAGCAGCATCAACAATGCCGACCCGGCGGGCGTTTCGCTCTCGGCAGAAGCTTCGCCTTCGGCAGCCGCTTCCGCTTCAGCGGCGCCATCTTCACTGTGGTCGCCTTCGACCGCGGCGGCTTCCGTCACCTCTTCCGTCGCCCCGTCCACGGCGACTGGCGCGATTTGTTCGAGTGTAACTTCGGCGGTGGGGGCTTCGACTGTGGCGTCCTGCGCGGCTGCCAGCGAGGTCACCACCAGCATGATCAGGAGCAGGGCGATCAGCGTCTTGATCCTCATGAATATAGACTCCTTGCCAGTTCAACGAAATAATGAGGCGCCATTGTACCGCAGGCGGCGCTCAGACCTAAAAACTTGAACGATTGAGATATGAAAAACCCCTCGCGCGTGCCAGGGGTTTCGTGATCTCAGTTGCTGCGTAGGGGCACGGCATGCCGTGCCCCTACAGGTTGACTACTGTGTTTCTAGGAAGGCGACGAGATCCGCCAGATCCTGATACGTGATGCGATCCGCGAAGTTCTGCGGCATGATGCCGGGCTGGAAGCCGGGCGCGACGTAATCGTTCGGGTGCGTGATGCTCTCCGCCAGATACTGTTCGCCCGTGTAGCCCGCCAGCGCCGGATCGGTCAGGCGTTCCGTTTCAACGCGCGTCCATGTGCCTGCGGTCGCCGGAGCGACGAGGCCTGCCGTGTGGCAGCCTGCGCAGCCCAACGCCCCGTTATACAGCAGTTGACCATTGTTCGGGTCGCCCGCGTAGTTCGCCAGTTCCGTCATGATCGCGGCGGTATCCGTGGCGGCGCCAATCGTGCCTTCTACCGGTGCGGCGGTGGCTGCATCGACCGGGATGCGCGCATACTGGTTGACAGCATTCGCGTCTTCGACCGCCCAGGCGTCGCCCTTATCCCAGTTGAGGATGAAGGTCGTCAAGTCGCCCAACTGATCGGCGCGCATCGAACCGCCCGCGGTCTGTGACCACGCCGGCATCGATCGGGGCCAATAGCTGATGCTGGTGGGCCGACCATGCACGAGCGTCGTATAGATGAAGTTATAGGTCGTGCTCGTCCAGCCGATATAGTCCAGACGGCTCGGCTCTTCCAGATTGTAGCCGTTGGCGACGGCGGTCTGCAGCGAGGTGCTGAGGTTCGTCCGTTCCGTTTCCAGCTCGGCCAGCCGCGCATCGATCTCCGCCTTGCGGGCGTCGGTCGTGCCTTCGGCATCGCGTTCGGCGGTCAGGGTTTCGACTTCGGCGTTGATCGCCGCGAAGAAATCGTGACCGAACAGGGCGGGACTGTTCAAGCCGGGAGCGATCCCCGCCTGACCACGTCCGTCTACACCGTGACATTCGGAACAGTAAGTGACAAACAGCGCCGCGCCACGTTCAATCGAGCGGGCAGTGTACTGCTGCTCGAAGGCCTGCATACGCCCGCCTTCGTTGATGGCGATCCAGCCGACCAAGACCATGATCAACAGGAAAGCTACCGTTCCTACCAGGATGCGCGATTCTATGCGCTCAATAAGCAGTCGTTGTAGATTGAACATGGATTACGTTCCCGGCGCTGCGAAATACTGCGAGTTTTCATGGATAAAGATGTGCTGGCTGTTGATACGCAGCACAGGATTACCGCTTTCATCCAGAATGATGGTCGGGTTGCCGTTTTCGTCGAGGATGGGGCGACCGTTCTGATTTTCGTACTCCTGCCAGACGAGGATCACGTCGACGCGCTTGAGATTTTCCTGCACGTCTGAGACGATGACTGCACCCCAGCCTGCGGGCAGTTCATGCGGGCGACCATCGATCAGGTCAGCGTATTCTTCAACCACATGATACAACTCGCCGTCATTGGATAACGGTGTGAAATTCAGCGTTGTCAGCGGTAGATGTTGGCTCGACAGGTAAGCGAGCAGCGAACCAGCCACCGTTTCCATCTGACCATTACCGATCTGCGTGTTGAAGGCCGCCACAATTTCCGCAGCTTCGTCGGCGTTTTGCGCTTCGAATTGGCGGGTTGTATACATGCCCGGACGCAGTTCATCAAACGGAATCGGCAGCAGCAGCCCCATGTGGTTATGCGCCGGTTCTTTCACCAGCTCATGGATGATTTCCGAGTCGGCCGATGTGACCACGCCGAACTCCGACAGCCCCATATAACTGAGGATGACGGTCATCGTGATCATGACAAACGCGAACGACATTTGGAAGCGGCGATGCGCCCAACGGCGGCTCGGTGCCGTGTCAACATACGGGAGAACCGCCAGCACGACGACATACAGCGTCGGGAAGATGATGCCCCAGAAGACTTTGTCACCCAACTTCAGCGCACCCTGTACCCACAGGAAGTACCACGGCGCGGTCGTGCCGAGCGGTGTGATCTGCGGATCGGCGTGGTTTTCGAGCGGCGCATGGAAGAACCAGGTCACCAGCACGATGAGCACCAGCGTTGTGATGCTGATCCACATGATTTCACTGGTCAGAATGTCGGGGATGAAGTAGACGCGCTTATCCAGCGGGACGCGCTTGGCCGTATCTTCGCCGATATTCTCTTCGCGCGGCGGCAGGCTGTGCGCATGCACGACCACTTTGTAGTAGTGAACGCCGAGGAACACGAACAGCAGCGCGGGCACGGCGAGCACATGCAGCAGGTAGAAGCGGAGCAAACCGTTCGCCCCGATTTCAGGACCACCGCGCAGCAGTAGGTTCAGGTTGGTACCGACGACTTCCGGCGGCGCAGCTTCAACCATCGACGCACCAATCGTCACCGCCCAGAGCGCTAACTGATCCCACGGGAGCAGGTAGCCGCTAAAGCTGAGGAACATGGTCAGCGCCAGCAAGATCACGCCGGTGAACCACGTAAACTCTCTCGGCTTTTTGTAACTGGCCGTGAAGAAGGTCCTTAACATGTGTAAGGTGACTATCAACACCATGGCTTCCGCGCCGAGGCGGTGCAGGTCACGCATCAACTGACCGAGTGGCACGTTCGACATGATCGCCAGCATGTTTGCGTAGGCGACTTCCGGCGACGGCGTATACCACACCATCAGGAGAATACCTGTGATCGTCTCGAAGAAAACAAAATAAGTGGACAGCCAACCGAGGCGGAATTCGGGATACAACCCCGTAACCGACTTATGGAAATAACTGGGGCGCATATGCAGCCAGAAACCGTCCGCGTGCGGCTGCAAGCGCGGGTTCGGTTTGCGACTCGGCGGGTCACCGCGTAACGCTTCGCGCAGGTC
>CALKIA010000230.1 GCA_937988705.1 uncultured Chloroflexota bacterium
GGATTGGATCGCCGCGGGACTGACGCTGGGCGTTGGGCTGTACGCGTATCAGGCGATTCGGATGTTCCCGGTTGTCGTCGCGTTTGGTTTCCTGATCGCGCTGATCTTCAAGTACCGCACGCTGACACTGCGGCGCGAACTGGTGGTCAACTTTATCGTGTTGGTGATTGTGTCCTTCAGCGTGTTCATCCCGCTGTTCCGGTACTCAGTGGATTTTCCCGAAGACTTCTGGCGGCGTACCTCTGGCCGGTTGTTCGGGGACGATCTCACGCAGGAAACCGACGAAAGCGGCAATCTGGTCATGCGGGTGCCGAGCCTGCAAGAACGCGTGGATGCCTTCAATCAGAATTTCCCGGCGCTGCTGAATAACTTCCGCAATAGCCTGCTGATGTATAACTGGAAGGGCGATATCGCGTGGTTTCAGAACGCGCCGATGCATCCGGCGATGGATCTCATCACCGGCGGGTTACTGATCATCGGCACAGCAGCGTGGATCACCCGTACGATCAAACGACGAGATGCGGCCGATTGGGTCATCCTACCCATGATTCTGATCATGATGCTGCCTTCGGCGCTGTCGATCGCGTATCCGCTGGAAAATCCGAGTGCCACGCGTATGAGCGGGACGCTGCCCGGCGTGTATCTGCTGGCGGCGTTCGGCTTGGCACTGATTGTGCGCGGCGTGATCCGGTTGGCTGGAACTTTCGGCACGCTCATTGCCGGGGTGGCGGTGAGCGGGCTGCTGGTATTTGCCTATAGCGCCAATCAGCAGACGTTGTATAACGATTACCGCGTCTTGTATCAACTTAACTCGCTGCCTCATCACGAAGGTGGAGAAGTGCTGCGCGGATTTGTGGAGCAGCAGAGTGGGCGCTATGGCAATGCGTTCATTATGTCGTCACCGTATTGGTGGGATCATCGTGCGGTGGGCATCGAAGGCGGGCGGGTGGATTTTCCGAATACTATCCTGAGTGTCGGGGACGGTGCGGCGTATCTGCGCGATGCGCAGTCCCAGCGCAGCGGAGAATACCAATTCGACCCGAACAGTCCGGCGATCTTCTTCTATAATTCGGTGGATACCGAGGCGGAAGCCTGGCTGGAAACTAATTTCCCGGATGGCTTCTGGCAGCTCTACCAAACATCGATTCCCGGCAAAGACTTCAAAGTTTACTGGGCGCCTGCGCTGGGCGACGACGGTTTCGCTGATTTTCTGGAGCGAAACGATGCGGCCCCAACACAGTGAGGTATTTTTCGACAAGCTGTGTAAAATGAGACAGCTTGGCAAGTGCTTAGTGCGCTAAGCTTCTCCGCTCACCAGCATAAGATGATCCCGCGCTTGCAGCGCGGTTTATGTGCAAGGGACTTTATGCAAGACGTTCAACAGCTTACAGCACCGCCGCGCGTCCGTTCAAACTCTGCCGTGAGCAGTAATGTGCTGATTGGCGTGATCCTCATCGTGGTCATACTGGTTGGTGGTTACTTCCGTTTCGTCGGCCTGAACTGGGACGATTTCACCCATTTGCACCCGGACGAACGTTTCATGACGGACGTGGTGCAAGGGCTGGGGCGTCAGCTAAATCCCAGCGGTGATGACCTCTCCCGCACCGAGCAAATTGCCGATTGTCTGGCACGCTACCCGGATACGGGCGGCAAAGGTTCGTTTTTCGACGCGCGCTGTTCACCTTGGAATCCGCTGAACGCGAATTCAAGTCATGGGCTGTACGTGTATGGTACACTGCCGCTGTTCATGGCGCGCGGCGCGGCTGAACTTGTCTCCGCCGGGACCGAATGGTACGCGACCAATGTCGCGGGTACGCCGGATTACGATGGTTCGCACTGGACGTCGTACGATGGTGTTCACCTCGTGTGGCGCTTCATCTCGGCTCTGTGCGAGATGAGTGCGATCGTGCTGGTGTTCGCGATTGGGACGAAACTCCACGATAAATGGATCGGGTTGCTCGCGGCTGTGCTCTATGCATCCACCGTCTTCTCGATTCAAATGGCACACTTCGCCACCGTCGATTCGATCAGCAACTTCTACACCACATTGGCAATTTACTTCGCTGTTTGTGTGCAGCGGAGTGGCAAAATCCGTGACTATGCGTTGTTCGGGGTGATGGTCGGTGCAGCCGTCGCGTCGCGGATCAACCTCGCGCCGTTGGCCGGGCTGATTGTGATCGCCGCTGCCATTCAATTGATGCCCGCCTTTGACAGTAAAACGTCGAGCGCCGAACGGTCGCGCTTGTGGACGATTCATCTCACCGGTTTGGTGCTCTCCGGCTTTTGTGCCTTCCTCGTGTTTCGTGTGGCGAACCCGTATACCTTCACCGGGCCGGGTTTCTTCGGCCTGATGCCGTATTCGCGCTGGCTCGACAACATGGGCACGGCGCAGGCACTTAATTCCGGCGCGATTGACAGTCCGCCCAACTTCCAGTGGGTGGCGCGCGCGGCGTACCTGTTCCCGCTCAACAACATGGTAGTCTGGGGTATGGGAATTCCGCTGGGGATCGCCAGTTGGATCGCGTGGGGTGTGGCAGGGTATCGTTTGGTACGTGGTCGCCCGGCTGCGCTCGCGAACATCCTGCTGTTTGCGTGGATTCTGGTGTATTTCGGCTGGATGGGGCGCAACTGGGTGACGACCATGCGCTACTTCATCCCGATCTACCCGGCGCT
>CALKIA010000231.1 GCA_937988705.1 uncultured Chloroflexota bacterium
GCTAACGGACGGCCCGTTGCGCGTCCCTACACAACCCATGTGCCCTCAGACCAGGTCGTTAATGCTTCTCAATATTAAAACTGTCCCGCCTTCAACCGCATTCAGGGAGGGGTCGGGGGTGGGGTTGGTCTTAACTTGGTGCGCGTCCCTACGACTCTTCTTGATCCACTCGCACCTTAGCGAAGATTTCAATGCGTTTGCCCCGAGTTCCCCTCGGCTCTCGTTTGGCAATATAATGAGCGTAAGGTTACACTCAAATGGCATCTAATTACACATTTAAAGGCATATCCCATGCGAAAGATCCTCGGCCTGTTCCTATTATTGATCCTCCTCGCCGCCTTCGGCGTGAGCGCGCAGGAGGAAGTTGACACCACCTTGATCCCGATCGGGGGGTTTTACGCCGAAACGTTCCCCGGTTTCGCCCAACAGGCGATCAACCATGCGCTCACGCTGGAGACTGACCGCGTCTACATGCTGGTGCTGCCCATTGCCTACACTTACAATCCGTCCGGGCAAACGGAAGAAGAACTGGTCGATAACGAACTGGCCGCCGAAAATCGCCGCCGCCAGCTAGAAGACGCCTGCCGCGAGCTCGCGCCTGCGGAACTGAGCTGCCATGCCGTCGTCCCGCCCTTCTACACGCGGGAGTCGGCGCAGGTCGAAATTGGCCTTGATTATTTCGCCGAGGATCTCGCGGCGGTCTACGTTCTCGGCGGCGATCAGACGTGGGCGATGCAGATCACGGCGGCGACGCCGATGGAAGAAGCCCTGCGTACGGCGTTTGAAAGCGGCGTGCCGATGGGCGGCAACAGCGCCGGTCTGGCGATCCTCTCGCGTACGATGATCGGCGGCTACGGCGGCGATAAGTTCGGCCCCGACAACGCGCTCCTCGAAGGCGCGGTCGATATCTGGAATGGCGAAGATGCGGAGTTTGACGGCGAAACCGTGCCGCGCCGCGGCCTCGATTTCGGCGCGACCACGGCCGTCCTCGAACAGCATTTCTGGGAACGCGCGCGCCTCCCGCGGCTGCTCAATACCATCGTCCAGCCGGATGTGCCGCACATCGGCGTGGGCGTCGACAGCTTCACGGGCGGTCTGCTGCAAAATGACGCGACCTTCGGCGACGTGTTCGGCGTTTACGGCGCGGCGATCTTCGATGCGGAGACGCTCGGCGCGGTGGACAGCGCCAGCTTCGAGAGCGGCGTGCTCAGCGTGCGCAACGTGCTGGTACATGTACTCGCCCCCGGCGCTTTCAGCTATGACCTAACGACGCGCCAACCCTCGTGGGTCAACACGACCGGCGTCATTAACCGCGACTGGACAACAGCCTTTGATGTGCCGCAGGGCGCGGGTATGTTGATGCTGCACAGCAATTTGACCGATATTGTGGAAGAAGAAGCCGGGAATTTTGCGAACGCAGTCGCTATCATCACCGCGTATGCGGATGAAGATGACGCGAGCGATGTTGCCGAACTGTATGCCGACTCAGCGGTAGAAGTCATCCAGTTGGCGGCAGGCGACGCGCTGCCCGATCTGTCCGGCTACGAGATGATCATTGTCCATGCGGACGATCAGTCGCTGATCGACGTGGAGCAGCTCGAACCCCTGCGCGCGGCGTGGGAAGGTGGCGCGATGTTGATGCTGGACGATGCAGCGGCGGCGGCGGCCGGGATGTTCTACTCGGCCCATGCGCCTACGCCCTACGACAGCGACGACGATCTGCTGATCGAAGCGGCAACGCAAGCCTCGTTCATCCTCGGCAATACCGAAGTGCGTCCCGGTCTGGGTCTGTTCTATGCGAATGTCGAACCGAGCGTGATGGATGATAACCGCTGGGGTCGGCTGTTCACGCTGGCCTACGTGCACCCGGAACTGCCGGTGCTGGCGCTCAACGACGACGTGATCGTGTCGATTGAGCCGTCGATGGGCGCGCTGGTGGATGCGCGCAGCGAAAACGGGCTGGTCGTGCTGGATTTCGGCGGCGCGGCGCTGTCTGCTGGCGACAATAACTATCTGGTGGTCGGCAACGGCGTGCTGGATGTGTTCGCGCCGGGCGATAGGGTCGTCCCGACGAACGTGGAATAAGTTAGATGGGCGCGGCAAGAAGTCATTTCAGAATCGGCATTTTGCACATTCACCCCACCCCCGGCCCCTCCCCGAATTCAGGGAGGGGAGACAGATTCCCCCTCTCCCCGCTTGCGTGGGAGAGGGGGCTAGGGGGTGAGGGGTTGTGTGTCGGTAGTTTCAACAATTCTGAAATACGCTCAAGCCTCGCCCTTACAGGGTCACAGTGGGAATGTAAGCCTGTAGGGACAGCCTTCTGGCTGTCCGCGCCCTCGGATATGCCAAGTCCGAGAGGGATTTAGGGCGAGGCTTAAGGCCGTTATAGATAAGCATCATTTGCGCGTCCCCCTCACCCCCGACCCCTCTCCGAATTCGGGGAGGGGTCGGGGGTGGGGTGAGAGAAACGGTATCTATAACTCAGATTACTTTAGTTATTGCGTGATTGTCACAGTAGATGAGGTGTAGAGATGGAATTTGCGATTACGTTTAAAGGCGATATTGACCCCAAGCGCACGGTGAAGCTCTGCCAGATGGCGGAGCAAGTGGGCTTTACCCATGCCTGGTTTTTTGATTCCCATGTGTTGTGGCGTGAATGCTTCGTCACGATGG
>CALKIA010000232.1 GCA_937988705.1 uncultured Chloroflexota bacterium
CTGTTCGATTTCAACCTTGGCGATTTCACCGTGTGCCCCAATGATCTGCAGTATGCTGCCAGCGCCGTGGGTCACGCCAATGTCGAGCGTGATCTGGTCGTGCGCTGGATAAGGCAGGGCATCACCCATCATGCGGCCACCAGAGCTTAGAGTCAAGCGTGGACCACTCGGACGTTCGGTGATGAAGCAGTGCCCGAGGCGGATGGCATCGAGGAGGCGGCGCGCGGTGGGCGGTTGATCGGGCGGCAGATAAACGGCGATCGTCGGATTGCCGATCTGATGCAGGTGCGCTTCGTGGGTGAAATGGTGATCGCTGCCGCCGACCGCCGTCAAGCGTTCGCCGCGCTTGAGTCGCGCTTCCCAGAAGGCGAGGCAGAATGTGTTCAGGAGCTCCCAGGGACCGTTCCACACTTCGACGCAGTCATAGCCGTCGACTTCCGGGAAAGCCCAATCTGGCCCATGGGGGCGCGGATGATTGCAGGACACAAGGTAGCCTTCCGCTTGGGCGAAGGTGATGGCCCGAGCGAGATCGGCGGGCTGCTGGACGCGGAAATCGACCCAGGCACCGTCGCCCCAGATGTTCCAGTGGCCATAGTAGGTGGTCACCTCGTAGCCGGGGATGAGCAGCAGCGGAGTCTGAGCTTGCAGCGTGTTCAGATCAACCTGATGTGTCAGGTTGTTATGATCCATGATGGCAAGGAAATCTAGGCCAAGTGACTCGGCCAGCGCCACAATTTCCGCTGAAGTGGAATCGCCATCGCTGTTGATCGTATGGCAGTGGATTTCCCCGAAGTACCAGCCCTCCGCCTTGATCGGAATCGACTTGGTGTCATCGAGTGGGAGGCGCTTAGGGAAGCCGAGATTGACCGTATCCACCGCCGGAGTAAGGCGAATCTCGATCTGATACTGGCAGCCCTGCGGGGCAACTATGTACGCTCCGAGGCAGATATTCCACGTTCCGGCATAGATTGTCCCCGGCATATAACCGGGTGTGGCGTTCGTGCGCCCCACGCTGAACTCACGGCGCGCGCTCCCGCTCCATCCGCGATACCCCGCTTTGAGAAATTCCACACCGCGTGGATCGAAGATGCCGATATCGATGGTGTTGCCGCCGGAAATCAGCGGATCGGAACTGATCGCGGCGTCGTAGCTGTAAGCCACGTCGATGCGCTCAATCCCCTCGGGAACGGTGAACGGCACATGCACATAAGTCAGCGTCTGCTCCGGCGTCAGGCGTCCGGTGATCACGAGGTGAAGCGGATCAGTCATGTGAGGCGGTTCCCATCTGCTCCATAGAAGAAGACACGCGCCGGGTCAAAGGCCAGCCCAATCCGCGTTGGCAGTTCCGGCACTTCGTCGGTGAATAGGCGCACCGAAACGAGTTGTTCGCCGACATGCGTCACGACCAGCGACTCGCCGCCGAGCATCTGCGTGACGTAGAGGGTTGCCGGCAGCGTCCCCGGTTCGTCGATTGGGCGAATGGTAACGTGTTCGGGACGAATGCCAAAGGTCACTGTACCGCGTGCGGTGGTCGGTAAGGCGTGCTGCCAAGGTAAGCGTGACCCATCCGTGAAGCGCAGCACCGAACCATCGATGGTGCATTCCAACAGGTTCATGGGCGGACTGCCAATGAAACCGGCGACGAAGGTGTTTTGCGGCGTCTGGAAGATCGACTTGGGGCTGCCGACCTGCAGGATCTTGCCCTCGTTCATGACGACGATGACATCGGCTAACGCCATCGCTTCGGCCTGATCGTGCGTGACATAGATCGAGGTGACGCCGACCTCGCGCTGCAAATGCTTCAGGAAAGCACGAGCCTCGAGGCGCAGCTTGGTGTCGAGGTTGCTCAGGGGTTCGTCGTACAACGTGACCTGCGCCTTATGGATCACGGCGCGCGCGAGGGCCACCCGCTGCTGCTGTCCACCGGAAAGCTGCGCCGGGCGGCGTTCGAGCAGGTGACCAATCTGAAGCTGCTTGGCAACGTCCTGCACGCGTTGCCGGATTTCGCTGCTGGCCGTGCCGCGCACCTTCAGCGGGTAGCCGACATTTTCGGCGACGGTCATGTGCGGGTAGAGCGCATAATCCTGAAAGACCATCGCAATATCCCGGTCGCGTGGTGGCAGCGCCGTGACCTGCTTCGCGCCGATCTGGATCGTGCCCGCGTCAGGGAGTTCCAGCCCGGCGATCATGCGCAAGGTGGTCGTCTTGCCGCAGCCCGACGGCCCGAGCAGAGCGACGAACTGGCCGTCATCGACGGCGAGGCTGATGTCATCGACGGCTTTGACCGCGCCGAAGTGGCGTCGCAGTTGAGTTAAATTGATTGAAGCCATTACTGCTTAATCCCTCCAAAGAAGCGGAAGCCGTAACGCGCATTAATGATGAGATACAGAATGAGCACTGGCAGCGTGTACAGCACCGCATAGGCCGAAATCAGCGGGATGTTCGGCGTGCCCTCATCGCTGTAAAACTGATAGAACGCAATCGCCGCGGGCCGCATCGCGGCATTCCGGATGAGGATGAGCGGTGTAAGGAACGCGCCCCAGCCATTGACGAATGCCAGTACGGCGACGACGAGCACGCCGGGGCGCAGTGTGGGAAACACGATGTCGCGGACGATTTGCAGGGAACTCGCGCCGCTGACCATCGCGGCCTCTTCGTAGGAGCGGGGCAGGCTGTCGATGAAGTCGCGCATGATGAAGATCGAGGTGGGCAGCATACCGCCGACCAGCGTCAGAATGACCCCTTGATATGTGTTGAACATGCCGATGTTGTAGATCAGCACGAAAATCGGCACGAGGCTGGCTGTGCCCGTCACCACTGACGAGAACAGCAGCAGCACATAGGTGATGATGCTGCGACCGGGCAGGCTGCCGCGCGAGAAGCCATAGGCCGCTAACGTGGCGATCAACGCCGTGAGGATCATCACACCGCCGCTGATGAGCAGGCTGTTCTGCACGAGCGAGCGGATGGCGGTATCGTTGTTAAGCACCACCTCGAAGTTGTGGAGCGAGAAGGCTTCCGGAATGCGGACGGAGAGCGTCGCCCGCTCGTTAAAGGGCGCGAAAACAAACCACAGCAGCGGCAGCAGGAAGAACAGCGCCAGCAGTACGCCGAGCGCGTTCGTGAGGACGCGGAGCAACCAGCCACTTTTCATCGGGTTTTCCTCGTGCGACTGATAAATAGATAGATGCTGGCCAGCAGTAAGTTGATGAGCATCACGGTGACGGCGACCGCGCTGCCGCGTCCAAATTCGAAACGCTGCAAGCCGATGCGATAGGTATAAATCGACATGAGTTCGGTCTGGTAACTGGGGCCGCCCCCGGTGAGCAGATACGGCGTGAAGGTGTTGAAGGTCCACAACGTGATCAGGATGAGATCAGTCGCAATGGTGGTTTGCAGCATCGGGAAGAGGATGTCGCGGAACTGCTGCCAGCGGGATGCGCCGATCACCTGCGAAGTCTCTAGGTAGGAAGGGGAGATCGAATTGAGCGCAGAGGTGAACAGCAGCATAGAAAAGGCGGTGCCGCGCCATGTATTGAAGACGATCACGCTCAGCAGCGGATACTGGAGCAACCAGTCTTGTGCTGGTACCCCAAAGATGCTCAGAATGTTATTCAGAGTGCCCTGCGTCGGATCGAGAAACGCGAACCACGCAAACCCGATCACCACATCGGGTGTGATCCACGCGACGATGGCGAGCGTGTATACGACATGGCGCACCAGGTCGCGGCGGCGGAAGAACAGCAGTGCGATGAGCATGCCGAGTCCGGCTTGCCCGATTAGCGCCGAACCGAACACAAACTGCGTCGTGATCCACAGGCTGGAACCGAACTCGCCGCGCGTCATCCACGTATCGACGTCAAACAGGTTGGCGTAGTTGTCGAGGCCGACGTACTGCGGGTTGCGCGCTGCCGCCCCAGTGAGCGCCTGATTCGTGAAGCTCATGGAGAAAATTGAGAAGAACGGGTAGATCAAGAAAAGGGCTACCAGCAAAAAAGCTGGACTGATGAACGCGAGGCTCATCGGTCGTGAAAGGGTGGTTCGCCGCTGCATAGTTGGTTTCCGTCTCGCTAAAATCGCCGTGTGCTCTTGAGGAGAGGGGCGCAGCGCGCCGCGCCCCTCCCGATCAACTCTCGAACCCAATGGGCGGTGAGAGTCCGCGAGAATTACTGCGAAATCGGCAGATCTTCGACGTTATCCGCGCCGACGATCTCGGTGACGGCGGCGGCGTAGGCTTCCATCGCTTCAGCTGGGGTCATTTCGCCCGAGACGACGCGCTCGGTCATCAGCCGCGCCTGTTCGGAAACGGCGTTGTAGTCCGCCACCTGCGGGCGAATCTGCGTGTAGGGGAGCACGTCGGTCACAAGGCTGGTCATGACATCGTCACCGGTGACCGGCACGTCCAAGCGAGCGCGGATGCGCGGCTGGAGCGTTTGCAAGGCGCTGAGTGTATCCGCACTGTACATGTAGCTGAGCAGCGCCCACGCTTCTTCGGGGTGTTCGGTGCTGCCGTTGATGACGAAGCCTGTGCCACCCGACGCCGTCACAAAGTCCTGACCACGCCAACCTGCGCCCGCTGCTTGCGCTGGCATCAGCACGTAGCCGACGCGTGCATCACGATTTTCCATCGGGAAATCGCCCGTCGCATTAAGGATCGACCGCCATAGGTAGTCGCCTTCGATCAACATACCGACTGTGCCATTGGCGAACGCCTCGAACGACAGGTTACGGCCGTTCTGCGCCAACTGCCAGCGGGCATTGCCGAGACCTTCCTCGTTGTAGATGGTGTCGTAGAGCGCCAGCGTGTCGAGAATACCCTGGCTGCGCACCGGCCACTTGGCATTTTCATAATCATAGATGTACGTGCCCGTACCGAGCAGCGCCATCAGGTAGCCTTGCAGCGTGGTCGCTTCGCCCATCGCCACACCGGCGTTCAGTTGAAACGGCACAACGTCGGGGACGTTGTCACGGATGGCGCGCGCGCCGTCGAGGAGTTCTGCCCAGCTCGTGGGCTGCCAGTCTTCCGCCAGACCCGCCTGCGCGAGGATTTCCTTGTTGACCCAAATCACACGGGCATCCGTGCCCCGCGGCACGCCGTAGATTTGACCTTGATAGCTCATGATGTCCTGAATACCAGCGGGAATCTGCGCCCAGCCTTCCCATTCGGTGTAGCTGGGAACCAGTTCGCTCAGAGGCGTGAGCAGACCCGCATCAATGAATTCCGGCAGCCAGAAGCCGTCGAAGCCCAT
Organism: uncultured Chloroflexota bacterium; assembly: GCA_937988705.1. Classification (GTDB taxonomy): domain Bacteria; phylum Chloroflexota; class Anaerolineae; order Aggregatilineales; family Phototrophicaceae; genus Flexifilum. The sequence continues at coordinate 5,250 of CALKIA010000232.1, forward strand.
CAAATCCGCGCCTTCGCCTACGCTCATATCCAGAACGTACTGCTGCTTGAGGTCTTCACCGCTGATATTGCTGTTGTCGATGACGTCCACCGTGACCGGCGTACCGGCGGCCGCCATCATGGCCTCGAAACCGGGCTTGACCGTTTCCGTCACCCACTGAAGTTCGGGACCGCTGACGCCTGTAATCGAAATGGTGACCCCGTCTTGCGCCAGCACGAACTGCGTGCTGAGCACAAGGGCGGCCGCCAACAAGACCGCCAACTTTGTCAGAACCGAAAGACGCTTAAACATTTCCTGCTCCTCAGATGAGTAAAGCAAAATGCATTAGGGCAGCAGGTATGAGCGCGCGATCAACCCGCTGCAAAAAGAGCTGTACAGCCCATAAACAAGCACTAAGTGACGTATTTGGGTTGGCTCGTTGACCTCCGGATCACGAGCTGTGTAGGCAGCAAGGTTAAGGTTTCCTCAATCGGTTCTCCTTCCACCAGTGTGAGCAGTCGGCGGGCGGCTTCGCTGCCCATCAAGTCCGTGTTCTGAGCAATCGTCGTCAGCGGTGGCATGAGATATTCGCTCACATCAAGATTATCAAAGCCGACGAGTGAGACATCTTCCGGTACGCGGATGCCGGCTAAGTGCGCGGCGCGCAGCGCGCGCATCGCCATCCAGTCATTGACGGCGAAAATCGCGGTCGGACGGTCAGGCTGCTGCAAGAGGTCGACCAGCGGCGCAAGTACCGCTTCGTCGGCAGTGACATAGGCATCGTAGGAACTCAATTCATTCTCATCGCCGATGAGAATCGCCGGGCGGGCAGGAATGCCAGCCAGCGTTAAGGCTTCGTTATAGGCACGATAACGTTCGCCCACCGACCATAAATCGAGGTGCGGACGCGCCAGAAACGCGATATTGTGATGGCCGAGATCGAGTAGATGCTGCATCGCTTGGCGTCCGCCCATGTAGTTGTTGCTCGTGATGCACGGAAGCGCCACACCAGGCACCGGGCGGTCGATGAGCACCACGGGCATGTCCGCGCCGATGGTCGCCAGCAAGCGATCGGTCGTAGTCGAGCGCATCGCCCAGACGATGCAGCCGCGCATCCCATCGGTGCGCATTTGCCGCAGCAAGCGATTTTCTTCGTCGAGACTGTATTCCGTCCCCGCCAGATGAACGGAATAACCCTGCCGCCGCAGCACGCGTTCTACACCACTGAGCAAATGCACGGCGAACGTGCCCCGAAAATCGGGCACAATCATGCCGACCACGCTGCGCTCATTGAGAGGTGCACTCGGTTTGGCCACAAAGGTGCCTTTACCGGGGACGCGGTAAATCAATCCCTCTTCTTCAGCCGCCTGCCAGGCTTTTTGCAGCGTTGCGCGGCTGATGTCGAGCTCGCTGGCAAGCTCCCATTCACCCGGTAGGCGCTCATGGGGTTTCAGGACGCCCGTCATCACTTTGTGACGCAGTTCGTCCAGAAGCTGAATATGAAGGGGTAACGAGCTGTCCCGCTGAACTTTGAAGCCACTCATGTCTGAACCTGTCCGTACATGTATACATTATAGGTCTAAATGATGAAATCGCAACGTCCTGGAGTTTAAATCATGACTTCAGTTCCGTTAAAAAGTCTCCTTCGCTAATGTGGCCTAGTCATATGGCTAGGCCAACAGGATACGATTACGGTTAGTAAAAAACCGCCCGTCCGGTGAGTGCATTCGAATGTATATTCCTTTACATTTAGATGGCCGTGTTGTGGCTGGAATGTTTAAGGAACACAGGTAATGAAGCTCAAAGTACTCTACATCGAAGACAATCCCATCAATATGCTGCTCGTACGCAAGATGCTCCGCTTCACGGATCACGAGCTCATTGAAGCTGAAAACGGCACGAGCGGTTATGAGAAGGCGCTAGCCACGGTTCCGGATATCGTGATCATGGATATCGGTCTACCGGATGTCAGCGGTATCGAAATCACTTACCGTATGAAACAAACACCGAAGCTGAGACATATCCCCATCATTGCATTGACGGCGGATGTTTCTGACGACACCTATCGCGCTTGCCAGTCGGTGGGCTGTGCGCAGATTCTGCATAAGCCGGTCAGCCGTTTTATGCTGCTGGATACCATCCGCGCTTATGCGGAGAAGCTCGGTACAGCCAGTCAAAAAGTGGGGACAGCCGCGCTTACACCGGACAAGATCAAGGTACTGATTGCGGAAGACAATCCTGACTTGCGCGCGATTTTCGCATGCACGTTTGACCGGCGTCAGTTTGCTCTCGCGTCCGCGGCTGATGGCGTCGAAGCGGTTGAGCACCTCAAGCAAGACGTGCCGGACATTCTGATTCTGGATATCAACATGCCGCGCATGTCCGGGTATGATGTACTGACCTTCGTTCGTAATAACCAGCATACGCGCAATATGAAGGTGATTGTCGTGACTGGCAATAACACTGTGCTGCAAGCCCCAGAAGCCGAATACGCGGACTTGATCCTGATCAAACCGGTGAACATCAGTGATTTGATCACCTTTGCCCAGCGCTTAATCGCAGTCCCAGCCTGACGCGTAGGTTGATGAAGAATTGATTTGGTGACATTTTTTGTTACCGATACCATAGAGGTACACTTAAGCCGCACCTGTAGCCGCCGGATTTAAGCATGACCTCCTCTGACTTGTTTTCGTTCGTTATGTCCTGCGCCGCGACTACCACTCTGCTGCTGCTGGCGGTGTATGGCTGGCGCCGGCGGCGCGAAACCGCTGCTTCACCCTTCACCGCGGAAATTATCGCCTCTGCGGCGTGGGGTATTTGCTTGATCATGCAAATGATCAGCCCCGACCCAACATCAGCCTTATTCTGGACGCGCTTGCGCTTTATGGGCAGCGCGTTTGTCCCCGTCTTCTATCTCCTGCGCGTCCTCGAATATGTCGACGTTCGAATCTGGCATCAGCCCCGCCGTTACTGGTTTCTATTCATTATCCCGGCAGTCACCAACCTCATTGTGTGGAGTGACCGAGCTTTCGACTGGTTTTTCTTGAACTGGTCAGTCGAACGGCAGGGTTTGTTCTATATTGAAATCAGTAGTTTTCAGGGATGGGCACCTGTCCCCGTGCTGTATTCCTACTTGCTTTTGGGCCTTGGCTTCCTGTTTATTGGGCGGGAAATTCGTCGAACGACAGGCGGTTTCCGTCAGCAAGCGTATCTGATCTTTCTCGCGGCTTTCGTGCCATCTGCGGTGCATTTTCTCTATGCCATCTTTGGCGTTGACCTAAACTTATTCAGGCAGACGCCGACTCTGCTCGCCGCCTCAGCGCTGATCAATACATGGGCGCTGTTAGGCGGAAACTTGCTGCACGTGGTTCCGGTAGCACATAGCACAATCCTTGACAGTCTGGATGTCGGCGTTTTGGTGCTCGACAAACAAGATCGGGTGGTGAGTCTGAATGCCACGGCGAAGCGCTTTGCCACGCTCAAAGCGGCTGAGAACCAGCCTGTCGATCAAGTTTTCCCCGCTTTTTCTAAGATAATCCAGCAGTATAGCCGGAAATATGAAGTGCGCGATGAATTCATATTGGGTGAGGATTTGCAGAAGCAATACTTTGAGGTTCACATCACGCCGCTCTATCGCTCCGTTGGCCGTCTCGCCGGACGGGTGGCCATGGTACGCGACATTACTGGACGCAAGCAGATCGAAGAGCAGCTCCGGTTGTTGGATCGCGCGGTCAACCACAGCCCCGTGGGGATGCTCATTGTGGTCAACGAGCCCGGTCAGCCCGCTACATACGTCAATGACACGTTTGTGAGTATTACCGGTTATACCCGTGAGGAATTCATCGGTCGAGATGTGCGCTTCTTGCAGCGCGAAGATCGTGATCAATCCGGACTTGTGGATTTGCGCAGTGCCCTCACGGAGGGTCGACCTACTAGGACGCTGGTTCGGGCGTACCGCAAAGACGGCAGCCTGTTCTGGAATGAAGTCTGGCTGGCGCCGGTCGTCGATGAGAAGAACCGCACGACCCACTTTGTTACCACGCAGATGGATGTTTCGGAGCGGGTAGCCGCCGAGGAACAAGAAGCCAAGCTGATTGAAAAGATCGCTTCCACCAATCGTGAACTCAAAGACTTTGCCTATGTGGTTTCACACGATTTGCGCGCGCCGCTGCGAGGTGTCAATTCGATCGCGCATTGGCTCGTCGAGGAATATGCCGACAAATTCGATGCTGAAGGTAAAGAACTTGTCCATCTTCTCATCGGACGCGTCCGGCGCATGGAGCAGATGATCAACGGTGTACTGGAATATGCGCGCATCGGGCATGAGCAGATGACGCACGACGAAGTTGACCTGAACGCTCTCGTGGAGCAGGTTGTGCAGGATATTGTCCCCGTGGACCGGATTGAGGTGGTGATCGAAAACACGCTGCCCACCCTCCACATCGATCCCGTGCGTATTCGGCAGGTGTTCCAGAACCTGATCGATAATGCGGTCAAATATATGGATAAACCGCACGGTGAAATTCGGATTGGGGCGCAGCGGCAAGCGGGAGAATGGCGTTTCTGGGTGCAGGACAACGGCGTTGGCATCGCCGCCGAACATCACGAGCGCATTTTCCAGATGTTTCAGACGCTGGCTTCGACCGATCAAGTCGAAAGTACGGGCATTGGCTTGCCGCTGGTCAAGCGCATCGTGGAATTGTATAACGGCCGCGTCTGGGTCACATCGCCGCCCGCAGGGGGCAGCAGCTTT
>CALKIA010000233.1 GCA_937988705.1 uncultured Chloroflexota bacterium
AGTGGCTGGCGTCGCCGGACGGCGAGAAGGTGCTGGCGCGGTTGGCGGGCGAGAAGCTGTCCGATGACCACACCCTGCGCCTGATCACGTCCCTGCGCCGCGATCTGTCGTTGGAGCGGGCAAGTGCGGCGCTCGAACTGGCGCGGTTGCGCGTCAAGGCGGTCGACAAGTTCGGCGCGGACGCGAGCCGAATGTTCTTCACCCGCGACGCGCTCGAACAGGCCAGCGATCCGCTGATCCGGAAGTGGCGTTCCGGCAGGAATGAGGATGCTAACCAAAAACCATCAGATTTTCCGATGCTGGACGTCTGCTGTGGGATTGGCAGTGATACGCTCGCGCTGGCGGAACGCTCAACCAACGTAATCGGCTATGATCTCGATCCGGTGCGTATTCTCATGGCACAGCTCAATGCTGAGGCATTGGGCAGCAAGGCGCGGTTTGAGGTCGCTGATGTGACTAATATTCCTCTGATTGCCATGCACATTTTCTACGATCCGGGACGGCGTGACGAACTGGGCAACCGGATTTTCGATGTCGAGAAATATCGTCCGCCGCTGTCCTTAACTAATCGATTTGAATGCCGTTGGTGGCTGGCGAAACTGTCTCCCGGCGTTGACACGGCGCAGCTTGCACCATACCGAGGGAACTCATATCTCCATTTTGTGTCGGTGAACGGGGAACTCAAAGAAGCCTTGCTCGGTCACGATAACACAGGTGGCCCATTTCCAACGTATTCCGAAAACGCGATCCTATTTCACGAGGGTAACCTCCTTGTTTGGAAGCGTAACGATGAGGCCTATTCGGTAATCAGCGAACCGCGCCAATGGTTGATCGAACCGGATCCTGCGTTGATTCGAGCGGGGTTGGTAGCCGATGCGGCGCAGAAGTTCAACGGGACGCAGTTGGACGAGTCGATTGCCTATTTCACGACTGATGATAAGCCAGAGTCGCCGTGGGTGCGGGCGTGGCAAATCCTCGACTGGATGCCGTTCAATGGCAAGCAGATCAAGGCGTATCTGCGCGAACGCAATGTCGGCACGGTGACGGTCAAGAAGCGCGGGACGGCGGTCACACCGGACACGCTGATTCCTCAATTGAAGCTGAAGGGCAGCGAGTCGCGCACGCTGGTGCTGACGCGTTACGCCGGCCAGCAGATCGTCATGATCTGCGAGGATTACCAACCGGGGTGAATCAAAAGAGACAAGCGTGAACTTGTCTCTTTTTCGGGCTGCGATGACCTTAACAGTAGAGCGGGATGGGCGACGAGTGTGAACGGCGGCTTGAGATCAGCGAGTTGCCATGTACAATGTGGTCTGCGATGTCAGGGTGCTCAGCGAGTGGTGATGGCCGCGCTCGGGTCGGTGTGAGTGTGATGTTTCAGCGACGTGGCTTCGATGTGGCTGCAATGGGAGTGTAGTGTTGGCTACGATGGGGCTTCGATGCAGCAGTGATGTGGGTGCAATGTGACGACGACGTGAAATTGATTTCCACACAGGTCACTCATCGCGCTCTATTGTTAAGGTGAAATCTTCATGCTGTTATAATACGCCCACTCTTGCGAAAATACCATTGACAAATGTCATGAATTTCATGAATTTTCCGTGAAGCTATCAATCTCAAAAAGGGGGAGCACAATGTTGACACCATTCCGGAATGAACCGCTGACCGATTTCTCGCTGCCGGAGAACCGGGCCGCTTTTGAACGGGCTATGGCGAAAGTGAAGGCGGAGATTGGCCGTGAACTTCCGGCAGTGATCGATGGACAGGCTGTGTGGAATGAACAAGGCTTTGTTTCGATCAATCCGTCGCGCCCGGCGGAAGTGCTGGCGCGCTTCCCGAAACTGGGCGTCGAACACGCCGAACAGGCGATTCAGGCGGCGGCGAAGGCCTTCAAGACGTGGCAGTATGTCCCGGTGGAAGAACGCGTGGGCTATATTCTGCATGCGGCGAACGAAATGCGGCGGCGTAAGCAGGAATTCAACGCCGTGATGGTGCTGGAAGTCGGCAAATCGTGGGCGGAAGCGGATGCGGATACTTCGGAATCGATCGACTTCCTCGAATATTACGCACGTCAGGCGTTGCGCGTCGCCGACAGCAGTGAGATGCTGACCCCGTATCCCGGCGAACAGAATGGGCTGTATTACATTCCGTTGGGCGTCGGCGTGGTGATTTCACCGTGGAACTTTCCCAACGCCATCGCGACGGGCATGACCGGCGCGGCGCTGGTGACGGGCAACACGGTGTGCTTCAAGCCCGCTGAACCGAGCAGTTGGATCGCCGCGAAGATTTGCGAACTGTTCTGGGAGAGCGGTATTCCCCACGGCGTGCTGAACTTCATGCCGGGCAAAGGCTCGGTGATTGGCGCGCACATGGTCGATCATCCGACGACGCGCTTTATCGCCTTCACGGGGTCGAAGGAAGTTGGTTTGCGCATTTTTGAGCAGGCCGGGCAGACCAAGCCGGGGCAGTTGTGGCTCAAGCGCACGATTTTAGAGATGGGCGGCAAGGATGCGGTGGTGGTCGATGAGACGGCCAACCTTGAAGCGGCGTCGGTCGGCATCGTGCAGAGCGCCTTCGGTTTTCAGGGGCAGAAGTGTTCGGCAGGGTCGCGCGCCATCGTCGTGGATGCGGTCTACGAGCAGGTGATCGGGCGGGCGGTCGAACTGGCGAGCAAGCTCACAGTCGGCGCGCCGGACACCGCCGCGACGATCGATCAAGGCCCGGTCGTGGATGCGAACTCGTTCAAGAAGATCATGGACTACATCGAACTGGGCACGCAGGAAGGCCAGCTGCTCCTCGGTGGATCACCGCTGGATACGCCGGAAAAAGGTTACTTCATCCCGCCGACAATCTTTGGAGATGTCGACGGCAATGCCCGTGTCGCGCAGGAAGAAATCTTTGGGCCGGTACTGACGTGCGTCCGCGCCCGCGACTATGACCACGCGCTGGACATTGCCAACAGTACCGAATTCGGCCTGACGGGCGCGTTGTTCAGCCTCAATCGCCAGCGGTTGGAGCGGGCACGGCGCGAATTCCACGTCGGCAACCTGTATTTCAACCGCAAATGCACGGGGGCGATGGTCGGCGCGCATCCGTTCGGTGGCTTCAATATGAGCGGCACGGATAGCAAGGCGGGTGGCCCGGACTATCTGCTGCTGTTCACGCAGGCCAAGCTGGTCTCGGAACGGCTGTAAGCAGCCTCACCCCCCGATCCCTCATAGACCGAGGGCGACTGTACCAACAGGCATCATTACTGTAACGTCAGTTATAGATAAGTCCCATGCCCGCGTACCCCTCACCCCCAGCCCCTCTCCCACGCAAGCGGGGAGAGGGGAGACAAACGACGTTTTTACCGTCTCCCCTCTCCGAATTCGGGGAGGGGTCGGGGGTGGGGTGAGCGAGTGCGATCCGTAACCCAAGCTATCGGCTCGCCTCGACCTTACGCGAGAAATACCACATATGATGTGTCGGGGCGCACCACCGTGCGCCCTTTCGAGTCCCTAGAGCAATTCGGAGCAGCTACGATGACGCCAGATGAACGCCGAACCTTGATCGCCAAACTGCGCAGTTTTCCCGACGTCCTTGATGCGGCGCTGCGGAGTATTTCTGTTGATCAGCTCACCGTGGAGGCGCTGCCCGGCGAGTGGACCATCGCGCAGGTGGTGCATCACCTCGCGGACGCGCATATGCACGCTTATGCGCGTTTCAAGCACATTCAGGTTGAGGACTATCCGACGTTCAAGCCCTACGAACAGACCGACTGGGCAGAAACCGCCGATGCCTGCGACGCCCAGATCGCGGATTCGCTGGCGATTCTGCGCGGCCTGCATCACCGTTGGACGCGCTTGATGGAGTCACTGACCGATGAGGAGTGGGCGCGCAAGGGGCTGCACCCCGATCTCGGCGAGATTAGCGCAGAAGGTTTGCTGATCGGCTATGTCAATCACAGCCAGAACCATCTGCTCCAGATTGGAAAAACAGCCGAGGCGCTCCCGTGAGCACGCGTCCACTCTGGAAAGAGCTTTCCGAAATCGCCAAGATGCGGTTCACACATGCCGACGGATTATGATAGAATAGCATTCTATTTCCCCGCTTGTCTCAAAGGAATGCGGAATGGATAGACCGGAAGGTTCTAGGCGACACGAAAGACTCACATGGGAGGATGTCGACAAACTCGTCGATGTACTCATCCCGCAGATACGAGCAGTTGGCTTGTTTACGGGGATGATCATGATCACGAGGGGCGGTGTGATCCCCGGCGGGCTGCTGGCCGAGGCGCTCGGCATTCAACACTTGCTCACGGCGGCGGTCGATTTCCCGGCAGTCCAGTCGCAAGGGACGCCCGGATTAATGGCGTGGCCGCAGTTTTTGCAGTTTCCCGAAGCATCGCTGCTGGCTAACCGCCGCATCCTCATCGTCGACGATGTGTGGGGCAGTGGACGTACGAGCATTTCTGTCCGTGAACGCGTAATGTCCGCGGGCGCGACCGGGATGACGTGCGTGATGCATTATAATCCATACCGTTCCTTGTTCACCAATGAGCGGCCGGATTTCTACGGCGCAATTACCGATGCCTATATCATCTATCCGTGGGAAGTGGATCGCGGGTTGCGGGGAATTGCGCTGCCGGACATGAATTAGAAAACAGAGAATGTTTACGTCGTTCCGACATAAGACTGATATAATCAGTATAACATTTTCGTGAGTCATAATGTAGCGCGTGTGGGGCGCTTTCGGGTTACAGACGGGATATACGTCTGTGTAGTGGCGTATTGGACAACACTGGTAAGGTGAGTTTAGATGGATATTTCAAAGCCCGGGGTGGAGCAAGATCAAGATTTTGCGAATGAATTTCGCGCCCTGCTTGACTCTTCGTTAGGAAGCTATAACCCGCCTACGCGGGGTGAAATTCGAAGCGCGACGATTTTACAAATCGACGAACGCGAAGTGATCGTTGACATGGGAGCCAAACGGGACGGCATTGTCCCGATTCAGGATCTGGAACGGCTCGATCCAAAAGTACGCGGTGATCTGCGCGTGGGCGCGGAAATCCCGGTGTATGTCATTAATCCGCGCGATCAGGACGATAACCTGATCGTGTCCATCAACATGGGTTTGCAGCAGTACGACTGGGAAAAAGCCCGTTCGCTGCTGGAAACCGAAGACATCGTCAAGGTGTCGGTCAAGGGCCACAATCGCGGCGGTATCCTCGTTCAGTGGAATCGTCTCGAAGGCTTCATTCCCAGCTCGCACCTGATGTCCATGGGCGCGTCCGGTGGGCGCGAATCGTGGGATGATCTGCTGAGCGCGGAATTGAACGTCAAGGTCATCGAAGTTGACCAGGCGCGTCGCCGCTTGATCTTCAGCGAACGTGAAGCGCAGCGCGAATGGCGTGCGCAGCAAAAAGCGCGTTTGCTGGCAGAACTCAAGGAAGGCGATATCGTCAAGGGGACTGTGACGGGCTTGCGCGACTTTGGCGCATTCGTCAACCTCGGCGGGGCCGATGGCCTGATCCACGTCAGCGAATTGGCGTGGCATCGTGTTGATCACCCGCGGGATGTACTGCGCGTCGGCGAAGAAATTCAGGTGTACGTGCTGAGTCTCGATCGCGGCGCAAACCGGATCGCGCTGTCACGCAAGCGCCTGCTCGATGATCCGTGGGAAGCCGCTGCCGAGAAGTATCACGAAGGGCAGCTGGTGGAAGGCACGGTCACGAATGTGGTTGATTTCGGCGCGTTCGTCGCGCTGGATGATGGGCTGGAAGGCCTGCTGCACCTGAGCGAAATGGGCGACGGTTCGCTAAAAGAACCGCACTCGTATGTCAAGAAGAGCGACCGCCTCAAGCTGCGGATCAGCCATCTTGAGCCGGAAAAGCGCCGTGTCGGCTTCACGCAGCGCTGGGGCACCGAAGGTGGCGATCTGCCGCCGGAAGCGATGGCAAGCGGATCTCCGGCAGAACCGGAAGCTCCGGCCGCCGCGCCCGAACCTGTCGAAGCGCCTGCCGCGCCTGAAGCGTCCGCGGCCGTCGACAACACAGGCGAGACGCCCGTCAGCGAATAACTGGCACACTTTCAAACACAAGACCCCTCTCACACCGAGAGGGGTTTTTGTTTGCCCAGCCCCAGATCAACCGCAGACTGGCGTCCAGTCGAGGCCGCCGAAGACCCGATCAATCATGGCATACAGGGTGGGGTCGTACGCCTCAAGTTCTTCCCGCGTGTTGATGTCATTATGAATGCCGTTCGTCGGGATCGCTTCCAGATTGGTGTTGAAGTAGTCCTGCACGCCCTCCGCCCAGTATTCTTCGACGGTGCTCATGGCGTAGGTATCCGCCCACAATCCCTCGGCAAGCGCCGCTTCGTAGGCGAGCTGGAGCGCGGCATTGAACTGCGGATCGACCAGCGCGATGCCCATATCTTTCATGGTGTGGGCGAACTCATGCACGAAAATGTTTTCGCCGAGGTAGGGATCGGTCGGATAGCAGAGCACGTTTTCTTCTGCGCCGGACATGAGCGGGACTTGAACGTTGCCGCCAAAACCGCGTGACCGCGCGTTCCAATCCATGTTGGGGTCATCGCGCAGGAAGGCGTATTCCGGCAGATCGGTAATGCCCTCGTCTTCGGCGACAAGGCCGATGATTAGCTTGTGTTCGAGCATCTGCTCGACAACCTGCGGATGGGCATCGAGCATCGTCGCGACGATGCCCCACGCCGCTTGTAGAGCGCTTTCCGGTACTTGCGCTGAACTCGTGATCGGAATGCCCGCATAGTCGCACATGATCGCATAGAACGGATCCAGTTCGTCGGCGGGCGTGACCGGGCGCACGACGCAGCCCTTGGCTGGGTCGAAATCGGTTGTGTTCCTAATTGTCTCCGGACGGTAGGTGAAGTCGAGCGGCGACGCGGGCGCGGTGAATGGCTCGCCGATGGTCACGACTTCATCGCGGCTGGCGCTGGCAGTCACACGGGTCATCTCGTCGCCGTTGGCGCTGCGCACTATCCATTCGTGTCCGTCATAGGTGGGCTGCGTGATCGACATGCCCGGCGCAATCTCCGTGTAGAACTGTTCCTGACAGCTATAGTTCACCCAAAAGAGGCTGACCGAATCGGCCAAGTAGTTTTCGAAATAGAGTGTAGCCGCCGCGTTCGTGCCGCTGCTCGAGCAGCTTTGGGCGTGCAGTGGTGTGGCTGGCCTGCTGAAGATCAGCAGCAGAACGAATATACAGACGATGATGGCTTTCATGCGGATTCCTCCAGGGGCAGCGCGGGCGGTACGGCCAGATAACTCGCGAACACGCCGACCGCGCCGCACAGCAGCGGCACGCCCAGCCACATGTGAATCGTCCACCACAGACCGCGGCGGTAGATTTCAATGCCCACCTGATTGAGCAGTACCATGAACAGCAGGAAATAGGCGAACGGCACGACAAAACTGAACAGGCGGAGGCGTTCCGGGCGCGTAGCGGACGGCTTGAGGAAATAGAGCAGCGCATCAGCGAGGAGGCCGGTCAGCGGTGCGACGAGCAGCAGCCAGCGGAAGCTCGCCTCGTCGCGGATATGGAGCAAGAACATCAGCGTGGCGTTGAGGGTGAGCATGAGCGTCACGCTGCCGACGGGGAGCGTCCAGCGGCGCAGCGCGAACAGGATTACGCTCATGAAGATCGCCGTGGCGACCAACGCCGAGCCGACGCCGTAGGCATCGACCCACCCCATGCCGCGCGCCATCGGGGCAATCAGCGAGTTCGGGTTGTTGAAGGGGCTGATGAACATGGTGAAGAACATCATTGCGGACATGAGATAGGTCAGCGTGAACACAGCCGGCAGCAGATCGCGCCAGCCGCGCGCCTGCTTGCGCCCCCACGCCGCGCGCAGCGGGCCGGAGACGAAGACGAACGACCCCAAGGCGAGGATCAGATGCGCCGGACTGAGCAGGGCTTCGGTGTTGGCTTCGAAGCCAAACGTCTCATGCCAGAACAGGTCGAACACGCCGCCGAAGCCGAAGATCAGAATGCCGACCAGCGAGGGCATGTAGCCGATGGGCAGGGCGCGCCACCAGTTGTAACCCTTCATCACGTTGCGGAAATGCGACAATATGAGGAACAAACCGACGGCGGCGTAGCCCGAATAGAGGACGCCGTGCCACGGGGTGAAAAACGTGTTATCGACGCGCCCGTGATTATGCGCCCAGCCATCGAGGAACAACCCGCCGACGAACCACGCCGACAGGAGCGTGACCACAAGGTCAAAACGCACGCTGCCGGGCGGCGCGGCGGTGCGGCTGATCCGGGCAGGGCGGGAGAACGGTTGATCGATCGTCGCCATCTGCAATATCCTTTCTCATCTGAGGATGCAGATTATACGCACGGCGGACGGAATCACGGCAAAGTTCTTTTTTGCCGATTTCCGCGGGTATTGGAGATAATAGACTCGGCTCTATCAAGAGGAGATGATGACATGGCGATTCTCGGAATCGATATTGGCGGCTCTGGCATCAAAGGGGCACCCGTAGACACAAGCGCAGGCATACTGCTGGCAGAACGTATTCGCGTCGAAACGCCGCAGCCAGCGACTCCCGAAGCCGTCGCCAATGGCGTGGCAGAGATCGTGCGTCATTTCAAATGGGAAGGCTCCATCGGCTGCGGCTACCCCGGGGTGGTCAAGCACGGGCGCACACTGAGCGCTGCGAATGTCGACGCGGGCTGGATCGATTTGGAGGCGGAACATCTGCTGACGCACAAAACAGGCTGTCGCGTCACGTTGATCAACGATGCGGATGCGGCCGGGCTGGCGGAAATGCGCTTTGGCGCCGGGCTGAACAACCCGAACCCGGTGATGATGCTGACCATCGGCACGGGGATCGGTGCGGCGTTGTTCGTGAACGGGCATCTGGTGCCGAATCTCGAACTCGGTCACCTCGTCATTCGTGGCAAGGATGCCGAGAATCGCGCTTCGGATCGCATCCGGCTCGAAAAAGGCCTCTCATGGAAACAGTGGGCGCGGCGCTTTAACGAATATCTCGCTTATTTGGATAAGTTGTTTTCGCCTGACCTCTACATTCTGGGTGGTGGTGTGAGCAAACGCTTTGACAAATACAAGGAATTCCTGCAAGCGAATGCAGATATCGTCCCGGCGAAAATGTTGAACGACGCGGGGATCATCGGCGCGGCCATGAACGCGGTCGAACACGAGACGCATTAGGAGCGGTTAGCGGTTTGCTTTTGGCTGACAGCGTGATTGGCTCGGTGACACACTGTGTAGGGACAGCCTTCTGCCTGTCCGTCGCGGCGGACGCATAGAAGCGCGTCCCTACACCACCGCCCTCCTGATTTGCGGAATCTGGTACGTCAGACTGAAGACTCGCACGACATCGCGTCACGATAAGTATTTTGGGGATGCCTCTGCTAAAATAGACCCATGTCGTATTCAGTTTAGGACTGCACCCATGCCCAATCACAGAGATTTTCTTTTCCGCGGCGAGCTCTCCGAGCTTGATCCCGATGTTGCGGAGCTGATCCGCCATGAAACCGCACGGCAGGAGCGGTATCTCATCATGATTCCCTCGGAGAGTACCGTGCCCGAAGCGGTGCGCGAGGCGCTGTCGTCATCGTTCCACAACATCTACGCCGAGGGCTATCCCCTCGACGAAACGCGCACGATGACGCAGTCCGAAATTCTCGATTACAACGCCCGCTTACCGGAATATCGCCGGGTGGCGGACAAACGCTATTACAAAGGCACGGAATACGCCAACATCGTCGAAGCCTTGGCGCGGCGGCGCGCGGCGGAACTGTTCGCCACGCCGCAGTACCCCGCCGAGAAGCTGTTCGTCAACGTGCAACCGCTGTCCGGCGCACCGGCCAACAGCGCGATCTTCACGGGCTTGATCAGCGTGGGCGACACCATCATGGGGATGGACTTGCTGCAAGGCGGTCACCTGACGCATGGCAGCCCGGTCGCGCGCAGCGGCAAGCAGTACAAAGTCGCGAGCTACGGCGTTGATCCGGTGACGGAACGCCTCGACTACGACGCGATTCGCAAAATCGCGCTGGAAGCCCGCCCGAAGATCATCATCGCGGGTTTCACAAGCTATCCCTTCGCGCCGGACTGGCAGGCCTTCAAAGACATTGCGCAGGAAGTCGGCGCGTATCTCATGGCGGATATCGCGCACGTCGCCGGGCTGGTGATTGCGGGTGTGTACCCGTCGCCGATTGGCATTGCCGATGTGGTGAGCTTCACGACGCACAAGACGCTGGCGGGGCCGCGCGGCGCGGTGATCATCACGCACCGCAGCGATGTGGCGAACAAAGTGGATCGCGGTGTGTTTCCCGGTGAACAGGGCGGCCCGCATGTCCATGCGATTGCGGCGCTGGCAGTGTCACTGCGCCTCGCCTACACCGATCAGTTTAAGCAGTTGCAGAAGCAGACGGTCGATAACGCGATCCAGTTGGCGGCCAAGCTCGAACAGCGCGGCTTACGCGTCGCCTACGGCGGCACAGGCAGCCACATGATTCTGGTCGATACCAAAAATGTCGTCGGCCCAGACGGCACGCCGCTGAGCGGTGACATTGCTGCGCGCATCCTCGACCTCGCGGGCATTGTGTGCAATCGCAATACCATCCCCGGCGATGTGAGCGCTTTACGGGCATCTGGCATTCGCCTCGGCACGCCGTGGATTACGCAGCGTGGTTTTGGCGCGGCGGAGATCGACCAGCTCGGCGATTTGATTGCCGATTTGCTGCAGGCGTGCGTACCCTTCAGCTACACGGGCAAGAAGCGCCCAGAACCGCGCGCCAAAGTCGATTTTGACACGCTCCAGCGCGTTAAAACGGGCGTGCGTGACCTATCAGCCAGCGTGGGGATTGATACCAGCGCGGGCGACGAAGACTACCCACACTTCTACTACATGGATCGGGTCGTCGACTCGGAAAACTGGGCGACGCTGGCGATCCGCGACATCGGCCATGTGGACGCCGGACGCTTCCTGCAATTTGCGCTGTCCAGTGATGTGCAGGCGCTGCAGGCGGGCGAACAGCAGGCGACGCTGGTGCTGGAAGCCGATGGTTCGGTGATGGCGCACGGTGTCGTGGAACGGCTGGAGGACGGCCACTATCTGCTGCACGTCGAGGCGAACGGCGCGCGCGTTGCGGCGTGGCTGCGCGCCCTCTCGGATGGTTTCGTGCTGTGCGACCCGGTCGATCCGTATGCGAAAGCGCCCGGCCCGGTCGATGTGGCCAGTTACGGTCAGACGGATCGCAGTCGCGTGACCGTCGAACTGGCGGATGTGTACGCGCCGAAAGCCTACTATGTCGGCATCAACGGGGCGAACTTCGCGGGCGCGCAGTCGGCGCCGCTGCCAATCTTCCAGTGGACAGAACCCGCCGAGGGCGAACCGAAGAGCACGCCGATCACTGCGCTGCACAAGGAACTCGGCGCGAAGATGGCGCCGTTCGCGGGCTACGAGATGCCGCTGTGGTACACCACGGTGAAGCAGGAACACGCGGCAGTGCGCACGAGCGCAGGCGTGTTCGACGTGACGCATATGGGCGTGTTTGACGCTCAGGGTGCAGGTGCCGCGGCGTTCCTCGATGCGGTGACCGCCAACGATGTGTACAGCCTCGCGGTGGGCGAATCGCACTACACCTATCTGCTGGATGTGGACGGTGTGCCGCTTGACGACCTGATGATCTATCGGGTGGCGGGCGACCACTACCTGATCGTCGTCAATGCCTCGAACAACGATAAGAACTGGGCGTGGCTGAATGCGGTCAAGAATGGCACGGTCGCCATCGATGCGGCGCGGCCTGAACGGCGCATCGCCGGGGCGGATCGCCTTGTGCTGCGCGATCTGCGCGCGGAGTCGAGCGGGACGGATCGGCGCGTGGATGTGGCGCTGCAAGGCCCGACCAGCAAGACGGCGCTGTTGTCGCTGGGCACATCGGACGCGGACAAGAAGAAGATCAACGCGCTGCCGTGGGCGGGCGTGACGACGGCGACCGTGGGCGAGTACAACCTGATCATCTCGCGCACGGGCTACACGGGCGAACGTATGGCCTTTGAGCTGTTCGTGCATCCCGATCAGGCGGCGGCGCTGTTCCGCGATTTGCTGGCGGCAGGCGTCACCCCGGCGGGGCTGGCCGCGCGTGATAGTCTGCGCACGGAAGCGGGCTTACCGCTGTACGGTCACGAACTGGGCGGCGAGCATAAACTCAACCCGGCAGATGCGGGCTTCGGTAGTTATGTCAAGCTGAGCAAGCCGTTCTTCGTTGGCAAGCTGGCGTTTGCCCAGCATGAGCAGGAGCGCGACCACCAGATTGCGCGCTTCCGGCTGAATACGCTCGGCGCCCGCCCGCCGCATCCCGGCGATATCATCATGGATGCGAACGGGAAACTGGTCGGCTTTGTGACGTCGTGCAGCATTGACAGCCAAGGTTATCAACTGGGGCAGGCGCTGCTGCATGAGGATGTGAACGCCGATGGAACACCGATCCATGTGATGGTGGGCGCCACGGCGAGTCGGACTCCGGT
>CALKIA010000234.1 GCA_937988705.1 uncultured Chloroflexota bacterium
ACATCGCCGGGACGAGCGCCCCGAACAGGACTTCGCCGAACCAGAAGGTGAAGTTATACGGCGTATTCTGCGCGAGAATTTCCACGCCGAGCTGTTGTTCCGGCACGTAGCTGTAGTAGTTGGTCGCCGCCCAGCTCCACAATTTGAGGTAGAGGTAGGCGAGGCACATGAAGCCCGCGAATTTGGCGACGTTTTCGAGGATGTCGTTGGGCACCATCTCCCGGCGCATCAGTTTGCCGGAGATGATGGTTACCATAATGGTGAGCGAAACGCCGGCTGCAATCGCCGACAGGATGAACAGCACGGGCGCGGACGGTGAATACCAGAATGGACGCGCCGTGAGGATGCCATAGGTTGCGCCGAGCGATGATTGGTGCAGCAGCGACAAGCCCATCCCGAGCAGCGCCGCGACCGGCATAATGCGGTGCAGCAGGTGCGCGAGCATGTTCAGCACGCGAAACTTCTTGAGCGGCGTGCTTTCGATGACAATGGGTACGAGTTCGGTGATAAGCACGGTGGAATAGAGGAGCACACACATCGTGATCTCCCACAGCACCGAGTGGACGTTCCAGTAGAGCACCGGGTGATAGAAGCGGTCGAAGCGCCCGATGTCGACGAACAGCGCCAGCATCGCCGATGAATAGCCGAGCAAGCCGACGAGTACAGCGGCGCGGGCGATGGCTTCGTAGCGTTTGAGCCCGAACAGGTAGACCGCTGCCGACAGCGTGAACGCGCCTGCGCCCAGCCCAATCGACGAGAGGTCGACGGTGATCCACAAGCCCCACGGCAGTTCGTCGGAGAGATTGGTCACGCCTAGCCCGTTGAGTAGAACCTGCGCGCCGCTGTAGGCTCCAACCGCCAGCATGACGACGAGAAAGATCATCCAGCCGAGGAACAGCGGCGAGAACCGCTGGCGCTTGGTGCTGGGGATCGGTGACACGTTGACCGACTGTGTGACGGTTGCCATTAGATTAAACCCTCCGGCGGAATGTAGTACACGCTGGGATCGGTGCCAAGATCTTCGCGGAGGCGGAGTGTGGGCTGCGAGGCGATGATCCGCGAGACGGTGCTTTCCGGGTCGTTCAGGTTGCCGAAGAACCGGGCATTCACCGGGCAGACATTGACGCAGGCGGGCGTGGCTTCTTCGTCGACACCGGGCATCAAGCCTTTGGCCAGCCCTGCGTCGATGCGATGCACGCAGAACGTGCATTTTTCGACCACACCGCGCGCGCGGCGACCGACTTCCGGTACGCCCCACTCCGGCGTATGTGTGTTGACGTCGCTGCGTTCCAGCCAGTTGAACTGCCGCGCACCGTAGGGACACGCCGTCTGGCAGTAGCGACAGCCAATGCATTTGGCGTAATCCATCGCGACGATGCCGTCGGCCCGGTGGTAAGTCGCGCTCACCGGACACACTTCCACACACGGGGCGTGGTGACAGTGCAGGCATGGACGCGTGACGTGGAACGTGTCACCGAGTGGCGTTTGATCGACGACGTGGATATTCCAGCGCATGTCGTCGGCGGTGTCGTTGGTTGCCTGACACGCCCAGACACAATAATCGCAGCCGATGCACTTGCTCAGGTCGATCACCATGCCCCAGCGGTAATTCGAGTCGCCTTCGTGCGGGCTGGTCGCGCGGTTCTGCAAAATGTCCCGCGCGAAAGCGTCCAGCGGCTCGGCGAGCGTGGCGGCCAGTACGAGACTGGCGCCGCCACCGATCAGCAAGGTCATAAATTCGCGGCGCGAGAGGATATTCAGCTTGGCTGCTTGTTCCTCACGCGGGGGTGTTGGTGTCTGAGACATGCTTGCTAATCCTTGTTCGGACTATCCGAATGATTCGGTTTGGATGAGAGAGCCGCCCGGTTACCCCGGACGATGAACACGGCGGCGAACGTCACGCCGAAGCCCAGACCGAGGATCAAGCCCTGCAGGAGCGGGACATAGCTCGTCTGCGCGCTTTGCTCGACGGCGGTTTCCAGCTCATCCGCACCAGCGAGGGCGCCGGGTTCATTCGTCGGTGCCATCTCGACGACCACCGTGCGATCCGCCATGAGCTGCGCCCATTCGCCGCTGGCGACCATGTCTTCGTGACAGGTGGTGCAGGGCGTAGCGCTCATCTTCATGGTGTGACCGGTTTGCAGGTCAAAGACGGACACGGTGGCCGAGGTGAGAACGGCTTGACCATCCAGTTCGCCGGTGTGCATGTGACAGTCCACGCAGTTGACGGGTTGAACCGCATCTTCGCCCCAGTGGACGCCGTGAATGAAACGATCCTCGACGTTATCGTGGCAGTTGATACACAGCTCGTCGCTGTTGTTGCCCGCACGCAGCTGCTGACTGTGCGGCGAGTGACAGGTCGCGCAGCCCAACGGGCCGATCTCGTTGTGCGCGCTCACACGCCACTCGGCCAGCGTGTTTTCGTGGCAGTCACCGCAAACCCCGGCGATGAGTTCCGGTTGTTCAACGACGGGCTGAACGGCATGGGAACCATGGCAGTCGGTGCAGACGGCGGCGGCGGTATTGCCGGACAAAATCGCTTGTTCGTGCAGACCGGTTTCCAGTTCAGCGACTTTGTCGGCGTGGCACGAGCCGCACAGCGACACCGCATAGATCGCGTAAACGCGGCCATCGGCAGGCGACGGGTTGTTGTGCGGGAAAGCATCCTGACCGTGGCAGTCTGTGCAGCCGAGTTCGCCCTGCGGGTTATCGGTGCCGTGAACCGAGGCATGAATGGTGTCGGGGTCAACGTACAGGTTCTGGATCGTGCCGTCGCCGAGCGTGACTGATTGCCACGGCTGGCTGTGACAGACGAGACAATAGCTGTTATCGCCAGTGACTTCCGGCGGTGGTTCCAGATCATAGATCGCGGCGACATCCGGCGTGACTTCCGCGGTGGGTTCTGGCGTCGCTTCCTGCGCTTGCGCGAGCAGGAGCGGCGACAGCCCGGCGGCGATCAGCGTAATGCCGATGCCAATCAAAGCGATAATCCATGAGCGTTTGGTGTGGGACATGGCAAGTTCTCCGTTACTGCGCCGCGTACAAGTTCAGGGCTTCGTAGACCGCATCGAGGAGGGCGTCAGAATAGGCATAGTTGTGAATGCCATAGCTGCCGTCGTGCTCCACGAAATCGAGCGCGGTGATCACCCACGCGGGCGTGGTGTCGGTGATGGCGGCGCGTGCCGTGTCGATACGTGTGTGCGTATTGACTTGAATGTCGTCGATCAGTTCCTGCATGAGCGCCGGAGAGCTGACTTCGTCATGGCAAATGGTGCAGCTGTCGCGCAGCGCCGTTTCTGTGAGCGCCACGGTTGGTGTGATCGGCTGGAGGGCATGGCTGACGCGATCACCGCCGCCGTCCACCGGTACGGTGACGGTGTGGCAGGTCGCGCAGGTCGGGCCTTCTTCAGCTAAATAGTGGATGCCGGGTTCCGGCAACACCTGATCAACCACAGGCAGACCTTCCCACATTTCCTGCACGGGGTCCGGCGAGCCTTCGGCCGGGTTCTGGTTGTGGCAGCTCACGCACAGGGCGTAACCATCAGACACCAGTTGATCCGGGAATTCGGCTTCACTGTGTGGATTGTGGCAGTCGGTGCAGTCGGTGTCGTTCTGCGCATGGGCCGAGCCGACCCACTCGTTGTACTGCATGTTCATCTGCCGCGCGTGACCGGACGCCCACCAGTGATCGGTTTGCGTGAGGGTGACGAGCGTGAAGGTGTCGGTGAGGGTCGCGCCGGGGTAGTAGCCGACCGGGTATGGCCGACCGTCAGCGCTCGTACCGCGGCTGTGGCACTGACCGCAGACCTGCGAGTCGCTGCCGGGCTGGATCGCGCCGCGAATGGTCGTGAGTTCTTCCTCTGACGGGTTGCGTCCGGCGTCGCGCGCTTCTTCGACATGGTTTTCGCCGCCGCCGTGGCAGGCTTCGCAGTACACGCCATCATCTTCCCAGCGATCACGTTCGAAGTTGTAGCCGGTGACGTGGCAGTAAGCGCAGCTCTGTTCCCAGTCGTAGGCCGGGTCTTCCCACGATTCGGCCAGCGTGAGCGCCCGCCATTCACCCGCCTGCACATCCCACTCAGCAGGGAGCACACGGTACTCGTTGCGGTCGACTTCAAAGAGATAGCGCTGGACGTATTTGCCGGTGCCAACGACGAACGCTACATCATCCGCTGTGAACGGACGCGCCGCTTCGTCGCCGGGGAACTGCACGGTTCGCGCTTCGTCGCCCGTCTCAAAGTTGGCGAGGATCGCGTCTTCGTCGTCGGATAGAGTGCGCGCATGCGCCGTGTCATCGTGCTGACGCACGACATCGCGGTGACAATCGGAACATTCACTGGTGCCAACGTAATCAGGCGGTTCGTCTTGCGCGGTCGCGGGCTGGCTGTTGATGGCCAGTAAGCTGAACCCGGCGACGAGCAGGATGACACCTGTCAGGATAAGTAGCTTAAGTCTGTTCATGGAAGACTGCCTTGATAAGTGCCGAAATGGTAGTTTGGCGACATTGAAATCTCAACATCGGAGACGCGATACACAAGCCAATCGCCGTCTTCCCCGATGGGGAGTGCGTCCGTAATCGTGGCGGCATGGGGGTTGATCACCGCGTCTTCGATCACACGGGGGGTGAGGTCGTCCGACCACAGGCTGTTGGCGTCGATGTGACAGGTGTAACAACCATCAGTGGCGGCGTAGACGGCCTCCGGTTGGGAGGGGAGATCGTGGATAAATCGGGGGATGGACACCGCGGTCAGCAGCACAGCGCCTATGAGAGCGACCACGCCACCGAATAAGGATAGACCATACTGTACGCGCTTCATGCGCCCCCACTCCGAGATGTTACGGACAATATCCATTTTCCCCCCCTGGTAAGGCTTTGTAATCGTTCAGGGGGATGAACCGGGATCGTTCCCCAGTATGATTTGCGTTAACTATCACAATACTTCCTGTTCATCGACTCTTATGATCGCTTGAGGCTTATTCCACCAGCTTCAAGCGCATGGCGAGCAGCGCCGCTTGCGTTCGGTCGGACACATGGAACTTTTGCAGAATGTGCTGCACATGGGTTTTGACGGTCGGCAGGCTGATCGTGAGCGTGTCGGCGATGACACTGTTCGAGAAACCCTGCACCATCAGGCGCAGAACATCGGATTCGCGTTCGGAGAGCGGTTCGATGACCACATCCGAGCCATCAAGATCTTGCGCGGGCGTGGCCTCCATCGTCGCATGGGAGAGCGCCGCCAGCAGCAGTGTCCGGTCGATCAGGTCATCGCCCGCTGCCGCCGCGCGCACCGCCCGCACAATCTGATCGGGATCGGTTTCTTTGGAGAGATAGCCTGCCGCTCCGCCGCTGATCGCCCGCGCGAGATAGGCGGGGTTGGCGTAGGTCGTCAGGATGATCACGCTGGTCTGGGGGGATACGGCTTTGATATGGGGCAGGCTTTGCAGACCGTCGCCGTCTTTCATGCGAATGTCGAGCAGCATTACATCCGGGTGCAGCGCCTCCGCCAACTGAATCGCGGCATTCCCGCTCTCAGCCTCGCCTACCACTTCAATGCCGGGACGGGTGAGGAGCGCCCGTAAACCCTGCCGCACAATCCCGTGATCATCGACGATTGCGGCCCGAATGGTCTTTTCAATGGTTTGCGACGTCATGCGCTTTCCTTCTCGACTGCTGCTTGCTCGACTGCTGGTTGCGTTTGATGCATATCACACGGGACGTACACGCTGACGCGGGTACCCGACTCCGGCTGGCTGATCAGTTGACAGCGCCCGTTCAGCAAACTGGCGCGTTCGTGCATGGTGGTGATGCCCAAGCCGCGACCTTCGCCGGCCAAGGCGCGTGGGTCGAAGCCGACGCCGTCATCCATGATTTCCATTGTGATCCCAGCGCCGTTGTGCAGCGTGACATGGACATGCTGCGCTTTGGCATGCTTGCGGGCATTGTTGAGCGCTTCCTGCGCAATGCGGAACAGGGTCACGGAGACAGTTTTTTCAGGTTCAGTGGCCAAAGAGGATAGATCGAGCGTGAGTTCCCAACCAGCGGCATACGCGGTCTGCTGGGCGATCTCCTGAATGGCCGCGATCAAGCCGAGATCGTCAAGGGTAGCGGGGCGCAGCCCTTCGATGATGCGCCGGCCTTCGACAATCGCTTCGCTCAAGGCATCGCAGCCGCGGGTCAAGCCGTGTTTGGCGTCCACGGCGGTATGGGCGCAGGTTTCGCGGCACTTCGTTAGATAGAAGCGCGCGCCGACCATCTGCTGAATGAGCCCATCATGCAGGTCAAAGGCGATCAACTTGCGTTCTTCTTCCTGCGCGCGGATCAGCCGTTCGATCAGACGGTGCTCGATCATGCGTTTGCCTTGCAGTTCGACCGCCATATCAATGAAGGCGCGCGTGAGCGTACCAATCTCGTCCTGCGGGAGATTTTCGGGCAATTCGGGCGCGGTACCATCGCGACCGAAGGCGACAGTCATCGCTTGCAGGCGCTTGACAGGTTCGACGAACACACGGCTCATGGCGATGGCCAGCGCCACCGCCACGGTGATGGCGATGACTTCGAGAAACAGGGCGATATGGTAGAAGTGATCGACCGATTCGTAGAGGATGCTGGTGGGCGTGTGCCGGAAGATCACCCAGAAGGTGTTGTCGGCGGGGGCGACCGTGTCATAAACGTACACGCTGGTCGCCGTTTCGAGCGTGCCGCGTTCACCGGTGAGCAAATTCGGAATATCGGATGACAGGCTTTGCGGCTCCAGATCGCTCTGGTAGACGAGAAAGCGCCCGGATTGGTCGACCATCGCCCACGTATCCGCGCCGGGATCATCGGGCAGGGCGCGCAGCAGCCAGCCCGCGTGCAGGTCGATGACCAGCACACCATCGGGCAGGCGCACGGCGTAATGGAGGTAGGGCGCGCCGGAGGTGTCCTGCGTCTGGAAGGGCGAGACGTACACTCCGTCCGCCGCCAGCTTCATGGTTTCATCAAAGTAGGGGACGCCACGCCGGTTTTGCAGGTCGGTGATGGTGCGCACGCGGTCATTGTCGGCGCGCACGCCGATGCGTTCGTTACCATCAGTACCGATCAAGCGCACGGCATAGTACATCGGACGTACCGACGCCAACACGAGCAGATCCTGCCCGACTTCATGCGTCCACAGCGCGATTTCCTCCGGGCGGTTTTGCTGCCGGAGCATGTTCAGGCTGCGCAGTGCGCTCAAATACAAGGCGTCGCCCTGCACCTGGGTAAACGCACTGTCGATGCTCTCCGCCTGCAGGTGGACCTGGTTAATCGAGCGCTCCAACGCCTGACCGGAGAGAGCATTACTCGTGAAGAAATGCCCGTAGATCCCTGTCGCGGTGAGCGGGATTAACGCCAGCAGTAAGAAAGCTGTTATCAGCTTCAAACGCAGACTGTTCAATTGCATGGTGTGGCTCCTCTAGCAACTATTCTGCGCTTGTTTTCGTTTTGTGACGGGTGATACCCGTCACCCTGTAATAATGTGTTCCGTCCTCAATTTTAATGTAGTATAAAGGTAAGCTGGTGACATACAAAGCTTGTCCAAAAATTCTATAGAGGTGTACCGTGGCTGAAATCAGTTGGGAGAAACCCGCTGCTCCGTCGGCGCAAATTCCTGTTAAGGGTAATGAACGCTGGAAGTTCATGGTCGGGGGCGTGCTGATGCTCGTCGCCGTCGTGTACATGGTCGTTTCCGGCACGATGAGCGGCGCTCAATACTTCATGACGGTTGGTGAACTCGTAAATAGTGCGGATTATGTGGGCAAAACAGTGCGCGTTTCGGGCGCAGTCGATGGCAATACGATTAATTACGATGGTGAGAATCTGGTGCTGGACTTCACTATCGCCAATGTCCCGAGTGAAACGACGGATCTCGCTCTGGCGCTGCATCAGGCCGTGTCAGACACAGCCGCGGCGCGCATCCGCGTCCATATGGAAGGCGAAGTGAAGCCGGATCTGCTCCAACATGAAGCCCAGGCCATTATGACCGGGGTGGTCGGCGAGGACGGCGTATTTTATGCGACGGAACTGCTGCTGAAGTGCCCGAGTCGCTACGAAGAAGGCGTCCCCGAGCAAGTTGAAAGCTAAGGGAGTAACGAATCAATGTTAGCAGAAATCGGATTGATTGCGGCATTGTTCGCGTTTATCGCGGCAGTGTATGCGATCATCGCAGCGGTATACGGTGAGCGGTTCGCCCGCAGTGAGGCGATGGTCCGCAGTGCCCGGAATGCCGTAATCCTCAACTTTATTCTGGTGACGGTTGCTTGTCTCAGCCTGGAAGTCGCGCTGATGACGGAGCAATACCAGATTAGCTATGTCTGGATGGTCAGCAGCCCGGATATGCCGACGATTTACCGGCTGACCGCGCTGTGGGGTTCCCAAGCAGGCTCGCTTTTGTTCTGGTCGTTCCTAATGAGTGCTTTCTCCGCCGCTGCGGTGGTCTTCAACTGGAAGTCGCAGCGCCGGCTGATGCCGTACGCGATCGCTTACATGATGGCGACGGTCGCGTTCTTCCTCGGCTTGACGGTCTTCTTTGAAAACCCGTTTGAACGTTGGTGGGCACTGCCGAGCGGCGATTTCGTCGCGTCGGCGTTCATCCCGGCGGGCGCAACGGCGCCGTCCATTTCCATGCTGGCTCAATCGGCCAACGGATTGAACCCACTGCTGCGTCATTTTGGCATGGCCATCCACCCGCCGATGCTGTATCTCGGTTTTGTCGGCTTCATCATCCCGTTCGCGTTTGGGATGTCCGCGCTCGCGTCGGGCGACCTGTCGACCAACTGGATTAAGGTGTCGCGGCGCTGGGCGCTGATCGCGTGGCTGTTCCTGTCGCTGGGACTGCTGCTCGGCGGGCGCTGGGCCTATGATGTGCTCGGTTGGGGTGGTTACTGGGGCTGGGATCCGGTCGAAAATGCGGCGTTCCTGCCGTGGCTGATCGGTACGGCCTATCTGCACAGTGTGATGATCCAAGAGAAGCGCGGCATGCTCAAGACGTGGAACATGTTCCTCGTAATTGGCACGTTCAGCTCGGTGATCTTCGCCACGTTTGCGACGCGCGCCGGTCTGGTCGACAGCGTCCACAGCTTCGCGCAAAGCCCGATCGGCCCGCCCATGCTGACCTTCTGGCTGCTGCTCACACTGATCGGCTTCGTGCTGATCATCTGGCGGCGTTCGCGTGGCGAACTCAAAGACGACAATCAATTCCGCAGTGTGTTCAGCCGCGAGTCGCTGTTCGTGCTCAACAACTTCGTCTTTGTCGCCCTGTTCGCGGTGATCTTCTGGGGCAGCTTCGGCGCACCGATTATCTCCGAATACTTCATGGGCACCAACATTACGCTGGGGCTGGATTACTTCAACTCGGTGACTGCGCCGCTGTTCCTGCTGCTGTATCTGCTGATGGGCGTCGCGCCGATCTCGGCGTGGGGGGTGTCCACGGTCGCCCGCATGGGGCGGACGCTGTTGACCCCGCTGGCGCTGGCGGCGCTCTCGGTCGGCTTATTCGTGATCAGCGGTGTGACGAACGTCTGGGCACTGCTCGGTTACGGGTTGGTGCTGCTGGCGGGGTGGGTTGCGATTTATGAAACCTATCGGGGTGTGCTGGCGCGGCGTAAAGCCCATGCCAGTCGCGAAAACGTGCTGCAATCGCTCGGCGCGCTGTTCACCCGCAACCCGCGGCGTTACGGCGGCTACATGATCCACCTTGGGATTACGATCATTGGACTGGGCGTCATCGGTTCGATGGTCTTCCAGCAGGAAACGCAGCAAACCCTGACGGTTGGACAAAGCGCGCAGATCGGCGGTTACGAGCTGCGCTATGACGGACTGGATACGAACCAGATCGCCGATGATGGCCGCATCATGGATATCGCCAACCTGACCCTATCCCGTGGCGGCCAAGAAATCGCGCATCTACGTCCGCGGCGGGACTTCTTCCCTGAAGCAACGGATATGAACAGCACCACCATCGCCGGATCGTACAGCACCATAGAAAACGATTTCTACGTTCTACTGGTGAACTGGGAACCGATCTCGGCCAGCTCTGCGACCTTCAAAATCTACATCAATCCACTGGTGAACCTCGTATGGTGGGGCGGTCTAATCCTGATCCTCGGTACGCTGCTGGCGGGCTATCCCCGTGAGACGCTGCCCGCTCGAGTGCGCGCAAAGCTGGAATTAGCGCCGCAAGGGCAAGGAGCAGATTAGCATGTTCAATCAATTTTTCGTGCGGACAACGGCGATTTTCGTCAATCCGCTGACGCAAACGAGTTCGAGTATCACCCAACCCCTCGTCTCGCCGGCACCGGCGAGCGAGGAAACAACCGTCAAACAGCGCTCCCCCCGGATTCGCAGAGGTTTTATGCGTTGGGGGCGGCTGATGATGTTCCTGCTGCTGGCGTTGAGCACAGTCGTGTCGGCGCAAGCGCAGGAAACCACCGGACGAGTTGTCACCGATGACGAAGTGAATACTATCGCCCACAAGCTGTACTGTCCGGTGTGTGAGAATATCACGCTGGACACCTGCGGCACGTCGGCGTGCGCCGATTGGCGCTACGAAATCCGCTTGCAGTTGGAACAAGGCATGACGGAAACCCAGATCGTTGAGGACTTTGTGCGGCGCTTCGGTGATCGGGTAGTCGGTACACCGCTTGACCCAACCCTGCGGGCACTTTCATTATATACACCGTGGCTTGTCGTGGCGGCGGCGCTGTTTTTCGCAGGCGCGATGCTGGTGAGACGGCGTTCTGCGCAGGCTGTGGCGAAGGCTGCCTCAGTGCAAGGTGAGAACAGCCACTACGTTGATCTGTTCGAACAGGATTTATCCAACTAGACGGCCGATCAGCGCCAGCAGGTGAAATGGGGATGCGCAACCATGCATCCCCGGCAGCGGACAGTCGAAAAATTGCCCCTGTAAACGGTAACCAGAATGAGATTTTAGAGGACGAGGCGCACCTCGTCCCCACAAAGAAACACTCCTATCAGGAGGACTAGATTGGCTACAACACTCAACAACAAACATCAGGAACCCATCCTCGAAACGAACGAAGATGAGCCGCTGGTGGGGACGGAAATCGAAGTCGAAGCCCCACGGAAACTGGGACTCGGCTCGATTGTGCTGATTATCGGCGTGATCGCCATCGCGCTCGTATTCGGGATCGCGCT
The DNA here is from genome assembly GCA_937988705.1 of uncultured Chloroflexota bacterium. Taxonomy (GTDB): domain Bacteria; phylum Chloroflexota; class Anaerolineae; order Aggregatilineales; family Phototrophicaceae; genus Flexifilum. The sequence continues at coordinate 11,174 of CALKIA010000234.1, forward strand.
GGTGGGGCAGCGGCAGACGCAGCCGGATTCGGGCGTCGCGCCGACCTTTTCGTTCGAAACATTCGATGGACAGGCGTATAACCTGACCGATCTGCGCGGCAAAGTTGTCATGATCAACTTCTGGGCGTCGTGGTGTGGCCCGTGTCGCGCCGAAGCGCCGGAACTGCAATCGGCGTGGGAATACTACCAGGCCAATGATGAAGTGGTGTTCCTCGGCATCGCCTACGCGGACAATGGCCCGCGCTCGATCGCCTATATGGAAGAGTTCGGCATTTCGTATCTGAACGCGCCCGATCTTGGTACGCGTATCAGCGAGGCCTATCACATTCAGGGCGTCCCAGAAACGTTCATCGTGGATCAAGACGGCAATATCGCCCAGTTCATCTACGCGGGCATCAGCCGAGACCGCCTGATCACCATCATCGACGGGCTGCTGGCAAGGGAGAGTGTAGGATGAGTGGTGGTGGATTAGTCATCGGTATCATCATGCTGTTGATCGGAATCGGTTATCTGGCGCTGCCCTTTCTGCGCGGGAACCGGGGCAGTTGGGCCACCGAGCAGGAACGCGAACGCCTCAAGATGATCGCGGCTTACGAGCGCGCGCTCGTCACCGTGCGCGACCTCGACGAGGATTATCAGGTGGGTAAGCTGTCACAGGAAACGTACGAAACTGAACGCACACGCTGGACGGAACATGGCGCGCTGCTGCTGGAAATGCTCGAAAAGGCGACTGAAGGCGACGGCAAGAAGTCCGGTAAGCGACGCAAGGCGGTCGAACCAACGCTCACCGAAGAAGATGCAGTTGAACAAGCTATCGCCGCCTATGTACGGGCGCGCGAACAAGTCAAGGTACAGGAAAAGAACTAATGCGTCAGCGGATTGGATTTACCCTGATCGTCCTTCTCGCCCTTCTGATCGCTGGCTGTCAGGGTTTGTCGAGCGAACCACGGATCGTGGCGACTTCGGCACCTGCACCGGTTTCGGCAGAACAAGACATCGGCGCGACAATGCAGTTGGGCGGCGAAGTGTGGGCGAATAACTGCGCGGATTGTCACGGACGGATGGGCGAAGGCACGGCACAGGGTGCGCCGCTCCCCAATTTGACGGACAAAAGTGATGCCGAAATTCTCGCCGTGATCACGAACGGTACCAGTCTGAACGGTATCGAAATGCCGGCCTTTGGGACGCGGCTCGCGCAAGATGAACTGAACGCGGCCATGACCTACTCTAAGATGATGTCGCTGGCCATTCAGCGCGGCATGGTCAACAGCGACGCGACCGCCGTTCCGAATGCGGAAGTCGTCGCCCCGAACGCCACTGCCGAGGCGGCGGCGCTCGAGCCGAATGCGACGGTCGAAGTCGCGTCCCTGCCGATTGAGCTACCCGGTGTCGTCACCGGGACATTGACCAATGGCACAGTGGGTACGCCGCTGCTCTCCGATCAAACGGTGACGCTGCATGTGGTCACGTCGGACATTACCGAACAGAGCTTCGATGTGACGGTCAACGCGGACGGCACGTATCGCTTTGAAAACATCCCGTTCAGCCCCGATTACCAGTACGTCGTGACCGCGCCGTATGGCGATGTGCAGTACGTGAGCGAGATCGCTGCCGCTGACCTGACGACACTGGCGCTGGATCTGCCCGTCAGCATTTATGAAGGCGGCGCGACGACCGATGATGTCGCCATCACGGGCATGAGCTTGCAGCTGGGGGTTTCCGGCGGGCTGCTGCAAATCATCCAGATTGCCAGCTACACCAACAATTCGGATCGTGTGTTCTTCAGCGTAAATGAGGGCGTGGGGACATCGGTCGGTCTGCAAATTCCGCCGGATGCCACCATGCTCGACAATGTGAGCAACCGCTACACCGTGATCGACAACACGATCTACGACTCGCGGCCAATGCTCCCCGGTGAAGCGCATCTGATCCACGCCTCGTATACGCTGCCCTACAGCGACGGCGCGACAGTCGTTCAGCCGATCACCTTCCCGATGACGGGCAGCTTGAGTATTGTCGTCGCGTCGGATGGCCTGACCATCTCCGGTGATGGCATCGCACCGCAAGAAGCGGTGACCTCGGGCGGGCGGCAGTACGCCAGTTTCGGTGGTGATTTGAGCCTTGTCACCGGATCGACGCTGCGCTTTACCGTGAGTGGGACGCCCGCTGCGGCCAGCGCACAGAGTACCGGCACGGAAGGTAGTTCAGTCACACCGTTCGCGTACATCCTGATCGGAGCGGGCATCAGTGCGCTGCTGATCTCGGGCGTCCTGATCCTCCGGGATCGGATGCGTCCGGTCACTGCTCCCGCTGGGGTCGCCGTCAGCAAGGCAGCGACCGACAATAAAGCGGACATCGCCGACCTGATGGAGCAAATCGCAGCGCTGGATGCGCGACATAAGGCGGGCGAAATCAACACACCGGAGTACAAGCGTCAGCGAGCCGCGCTGAAAAGTCAGCTGGCGGCGTTGATGAACGGGCAGTAAAGCAGCAATCAGAGGGACGATCACAGGAGCGTCCCTCAAACGAGATCATCTAGTTAGGATCGCAGGAGAAAACCATATCATGAATCTTGCACAACGGTTGCATCTGGCGCCGACCGACGCCGCGGGCAGCACTAACACCAATCGGAGAGACCAGATCCTCCGCATTCTCACCCTGCTGGCGGTGGGCGGTTTCGCCGTGAGTGCGTACCTTGCCCTCGTTTTCGCGGGGACCGATGTCACGCAGGGGAACGTTCAGCGTATTTTCTACTTCCATGTGTCGGCCTTCAGCGCCGCATCGGTCGCGCTGTTCATGGCAGTGGTCGGCGGCATCGCTTATCTGCGCACGCGCAATCCCGGTTGGGATCGGCTGTCGCTGGCCGGTGTCGAAGTTGGTTTATCGCTGTCGATGATCACGCTTATCACCGGCATGGTGTGGGCGCGCCCAACGTGGAATACGTGGTGGACATGGGATCCGCGGCTGACCTCCACGGCGATCATGGCGCTGACGTATGCGGCCTACCTCATGCTGCGCGGCGCGCTCGAAAACCCGGACAAGCGCCGGTTAATGGCCGCGGTTTACGGCATCCTAGCGTTTGGCATGGTGATTGTTACCTTCATGATCATCCGCATTCGCCCTGACACCATCCACCCGACGGTCATCGGTTCCAGCCCGCAGAACGCGCAGGGTGGCTTCAGCATGGCGCAGTCCATGTCGACGACCCTGGGCATCAGCAGCATTGTGTGGTGCTGTTTTATCGCGCCCGCTCTGGTGTGGTGGCGCATCCGTCTGGAAAGTCTGTACGAACGCGCCAATCAACTGCGCGTTGATCTGATGTAAGGGGAGAGAATAACCATGATCAATACAGATGCTTATCTCGCGTTGGGTCTGGTCGTCGTCGGGACGATTCTGGTCGGCTACATCGGCCTGCTGGCGCTGCGTTTCCGGCAAGCGGGCAAGCTGATCGAGACGCTGGTCACGCTCAAAGAGGAACAGTAACCGCGCGGTTGAGTCACTGCATGCGCGGGTTAGAGGACGAGGCACTCAAGGCTTCGTCCTTTTTGATTCTCCCGCAGCAGCGGGTCCTTACAAGAATTCGTCTGTCTCGTCAGCGGGTGGGAAAAATCTTGCTCCCCTCCCTGAATTCGGGGAGGGGCTGGGGGCTAAGAGGGGTAGGTTTTTAAGGTCTATTCTTAGCCCGGTTGAATACGAACCGATTCAGAACGAGAAACCTGTCGGGACGAGGCATGCTGGTAGCTCCCCAGAATAGCGTGAAGTCTGTTTGGGTCAGCGGACGCAATGAATTGCGTCCCTACACAAAGACCATTTTCTCGTAGGGACGCGATTTATCGCGTCCGCAAAATCCCAAAACCGACCTGTAACCCGATTTCACGGTATTTACGCACTTACTGGCATGCCTCGTCCTTGAATTTCATCGATCTAGCGAGAGGACGAGACATGTCTCGTCCCTACAATTAAATACCTACCCCTGTTAGGGGGCTGGGGGTGGGGTGGATAGCGGACACGTCCCTGCCAAGCTTCAGGCAGATACCGCTTCCGGATTGATGAGATTCGTGGG
>CALKIA010000235.1 GCA_937988705.1 uncultured Chloroflexota bacterium
CATAGTCTGCCGGGTAGAAACCAGCGGCGCGGGCAATATCCAGCGACACCGCTTGCTCATCCCCGGTGCGGATCACCGGGGATGAGAACGCCGACGTGATCACCTCGACATCGAGGCGCGCTGCGGCCTCGGCGGCCGCCCCGACATGATCGCAGTGGTAGTGCGTGAGGATCAGCTTGCGAATTCGCTTAGGATCGAGACCATCATCGCGGATATTCTGCAAAATCGTGTCAAAGTCGCGGCCCAGCCCTAAACCGGGGTCAACCAGCGCGAGTTCATCCCCACCGTTGAGCACATAGACATGACAATCCAACGCTCCGGAAATGCCAAACCCAAACCGGCCACCGCCGACCACATGAATATTTGAAGTCAGTTTCATCGTCTATGCTCCATGTCAGAATGCCGCACTCTCTAGTATGGAAAATTTACGCGGCTGCGCAAAAAGTCATATGGGTCGTGATCGACCCATCGGTGCGCAACCTCACCCTATCACTTTGCACAAAATATTGCGACAATTCGTCTGTTATACACATAATATTGAATATCGTATTGAAGAGGAGGATGCTATGCCCCTGACGATCCAGTCGCTTGAGGTGTACCCAATTGCACTTAATTATGTCGAACCGCTGAAGACGAGCTTCGGCGACAATGCGCTCAAGGCCGCCGTGGTTGTGCGGTTGTGTACGGCCGAAGGGCTGTGCGGTTGGGGCGAAGCCTCGGTCGAACTCAGCCCCGGCTATGGATCGGAGACGGTTGGCACCGCCATCCATGTGATCCGCAATTTCATCGAACCGCTGCTGATCGGCAAGTCGTTTGCCGACCCGCCCGCCGTAGCAAAAGCTATGCGCTCGATTCGCGGGCATCAGCACACCCGCGCTGGCGTGGAAGCCGCCGCCTGGGATGCGTTCGCGCAGCAGGCTAACCTAGCGCTGGCACAGTATTTCGCGACGTTTCTGCCGGAAGGCCACACGCCGCGTGCAACTGCCCCGGTGGGCGTGAGCATCGGCATGCAGCCCACCGCCGAAGCGACGCTGGCGATTATCCGCAAGCGCGTTAAGGAAGGTTACAACCGCATCAAGCTGAAAATCACGCCGGGCTGGGATGTCGAACTGGCGCGGGCGGTCCGCGCGGAATTCCCCGACATTCTACTGATGCTGGACGCGAACAGCGCCTACACGCTGGCCGACGCGGCCCACTTGCAGCAATTGGACGCGTTCAACCTGCTCATGGTCGAGCAGCCGCTCGGACACGACGATATCTATCAACACAGCAAACTCCAACCCCAGCTCAAGACCCGCATTTGCCTCGATGAGAGCATCAAGTCGACCGATGACCTGCACCTCGCCTTGGAGATCGGCGCGATTCGGATCCTCAACCTCAAACCGGCGCGCGTGGGCGGCTTCACCGAATCGCTGAGCATCTACCGCGTGTGCGCCGAGCACCAGCTTCCCCTGTGGATCGGCGGCATGTTGGAGACGGGCATTGGCCGTGCCGCTAACCTCGCGCTGGCCTCGCTGCCTGCGGTAACTTTACCCTGTGACATTTCAGCCACTGACCGTTATTATGTGGAAGACATTACAGAGCCGCCCTTCCGCTTGAATGCCGACAGCACTATCACCGTCCCCACCGGACCGGGCATTGGGGTGACCGTACAACTCGACCGCATCGAAAAAGCGACCGCCGCGTGGGAGGCCATGCACGCCTACGTCTAGCCGCGCGCCGATCAACAAGGAGGGGTTATGAACGACGGGGATGTGATCCAGCGTGTCCGCGACCACTACGAAGATATGGGCAAAAGCCAGCAAAAAGTCGCTGAGTTCTTCATCACCAGCGAAGAAGCGCTGTATTTATCGGCGGCCCGCATCGCCGAAATTCTCGAAGTGAGTCATTCCACGGTCGTCCGCACCGCGCAAGCGATCGGCTTTGAGGGTTTTCCCGATTTGCAGGCGGCGCTGCAAGAGCAGGTCTTCGGACGTTCGACGACCGCCGCCGCCTACGAACTCGGACGGCGCAAACTGGATGAAGACGGCGCGCAGGGTCGCGACCCCGCTTCGCTCCAACGGCGGCTGATGCTCGAAGATGCGCACACCATCGAACTGCTCGCCAACGAGATCCGTGGGGAGGATTTCACGGATTGCGTCGAGCGGTTGATCACGGCGCAGGGCGTATACGTAATCGGACTACGCTCGTCCGCCCCGGTCGCGCGCTCGTTCGGGATGGCGTTACGCCAGCTGCGCCCCAACTGCACGATGCTCGAACCGGGCACAGGCGACCTCGTCGATCAAATTTTCGAGATGAACGAGCAGGATTTGCTGTTCGCAATCTGCTTTGGGCGCTACGCCACCATGACGCTGCGCTGCATGGATTTCGCCCGCAGCCGGGGCGCGCACGTCATCACCGTCACCGATACACCGCTGTCGCCGGCCGCCCGCCGGGCCAATGTCAGCTTTGTCGTCAAAAACGGCGTGTGGTTTCACGGCGCATCAGCGACCTTGTTGAGCCTGCTCAACGCCTTCGTTTCCGCGATCATGGTCCAGCAGCCCGAACTCACCAAGCAGCGTCTGGAAAAGATCGGCACGACGCTCAAATACTTCGACGTGTTCGACTCCGGCGACGACGACCCACCTTTGCGCGAAGACGAATAATCCAGCAAATAAAAACCCCTCTCCCGTGGGAGAGGGGCGGTGCTGCCAGCAATGTTGGCTTCCCTCCCTGAATTCGGGGTGGGGTCGGGGGTGGGGTCAGCGTTTACTTGCTACCTAGGGAACGCGCCGGGGCGCGTCCCGACGTTCGCCGCTTATCTACTCCGCGGCGGGTTCGCTCGTTTCTACCTTGCCCAACACGTAGCGATTCATCCATTCGAGCATGGCTTCGTTTTGTGCGCGCCGCATCACCGGTTCGCCCATGATCGAACCGCCGTGCGGTGAATTCGGCAGGCGCAGCATTTCGACCGTGCAGCCATTCGCCTTGAGCGTGGTATAGAACTGCTCGGACTGTTCCGCCGGGCAGCGCCAATCATGCTCCCCCTGAACAAGCAGCGTCGGCGTCGTGCAGGTGTGCGCCGTCGTGATCGGTGAGCAGCGCGCGTAAATCTCCGGGATTTCGTGCGGAGCGCCACCCAATTCCTCAATGGCAAACCACGCGGAGATATCGCTCACACCATACATGCTAACCCAGTTGGTGACCGGGTTTTCGGGCACTGCCGCCTTGAAGCGCCGCGTATTGGCGACGATCCAGCAGGACAAGTTGCCGCCACCGGAGATGCCAAACACCCCGAGCCGATCCGCGTCGGCGTAGCCCTTAGAGATGGCCGTATCTACACCCGCCATCAGGTCTTTGTAATCGAGATTGCCCCAATCGCCCTTGATGGCCGTCGAAAACTCATCGCCGTAGCCCATCGAGGCGCGATGATTGACCATCAACACCGCATAGCCCGCGCCACACAGCATCTGACTGTCAAAGTGGAAGGCGTGACCGAACGCACTGTGCGGCCCACCGTGAATATTAAGGGTCGTCGGGTAGGGTGCCTCACCTTCCGGCGGCAGCAGAATCCAGCCTTCGACCTGCACGCCGTCGCTGCCGGGGAACAGCAGATGTTCCACATG
>CALKIA010000236.1 GCA_937988705.1 uncultured Chloroflexota bacterium
GCAGTTCGGCTTGTGGCTGGTGATCGGCTGGGCGGCATGGTTGGTGCTGCAGCGGATTATTGCGTAGGGACGCGAGCTATCGCCCCGGTAGTTCTAGAAATTCGCTTGATTATGGACAGCGTAGGGACAGCACAGGCGCTGTCCGTTGGCAGAGGACGCGGCCTGCCTCGTCCTCTGCCATCTGTTCCTCTCAGGTGTACCGCTGGCGAATGTTCGGGATCAAGTAAGTGTCGAAAGCATCTGTGAGGTTGTAGTCTGGCTGCCAGTCCCAATCGAGCCGCGCCTGATTATCGTCTACCTGTGCGGGCCAGGTGTCGACGATGCTCTGGCGGCGCATATCCGGGTTAAAGGTGATCTGCGCGCTCGAGGGGAACGCCAATAACGCGATTTCGGCGACTTCTTCGGCGGATGGATTAAAGCTGGTCACATTGTAGACATGGCGCGTGAGTCGTTCGACCGGGGCGCTCGCTAACTGAAGCAGCGCCTTAATCGCGTCGGGCATGGCCATAAACGGGATGCGCGTCTCCGGACGGACGAAGCAGCGATAGGGTTCACCCTGCGCGGCCGCATGGAGCATCTCTGGCGCAAAGTCGCTCGTGCCGCCCGATGGCAGCGTGAAGGCGCTGATCAGGCCGGGGAAGCGGATGGCACGGAAGTCTACCAGATGCGGTTCGGGTGTCGCGGCCAAGCGTCGATAGTGGTGCGAGTAGTAACGCCCTAGATGCTCGCAGTACAGCTTATTGCAGCCGTACATGGTCGTCGGATTGCAGAAGTCTTCTTCCGCCACCGGTCGCAAACTCGCCTTCGTCTCCAGATCGGGAATGCCATAGACCGCAATCGAGCTGGGGAACAGGAATTTGACGCGGTCTCCGATCAAACGCGACTGCTCAATCGCCAGATGCAGCAGGTTGATTGTGCCTTCCACGTTGACGCGGTGCGCCGCTTCCGGCGTGATCTCGGCGCGCGTGGAGAGGAGTGCCGCCAAGTGATAGACTGTGCCGATCTCATAGCGGCTGAGGATGCGTTCGAGCATGTCCTGATCGAGGATATCACCGATCACGGCGGCTTTGACTTTCGGACGCAGCGAGTCGTGCAGTTCCATGACGTCGAGCGCGATAATGTTCTTTTCGCCCATCTCGGCGAGTCGTTCGATCAGTCCGTGCCCGACTTCGCCGTTTGCCCCGGTGACGAGGACTGCGCGTTTGGTCACGCTATCACCCCCAACTGTTTGCCGACCTTCTCAAATACGGCCAGCGCCTGTTCGAGGTCGCCCTGCGAGTGCGCGGCGGTATTCATCACGCGGATGCGCGCCTTGCCTTTGGCGACCGTTGGGAAGCCGATGGCCATTGCGAACACGCCATTTGCGAGCAGCTGCTTGCTGAATTCCTGCGCGAGGGGGGCTTCGCCAAGCATCACCGGAATGATCGGTGTGGTGCTCTGCCCAATATCAAAGCCGAGCTTCTTCATCTCCTGTTTCATCAGGTCGGCGTTTGCCCAGAGGCGCGTTACCAGCTCATCCGAGCTTTCGAGCATATCGACGGCTTCGAGGCAGGCGGCGACATCCGGCGCGGTCATGGCGCTGGAGAATAGGAACGGCCGCCCACGCTGGCGCAGCCAGTCAATGATGACCTGCTTGCCCGCGACAATCCCGCCGACCGCGCCGAAGGCTTTGCTCATCGTGCCGACTTCGATATCGACCTGACCGTGCAGTCCAAAATGATCGACAATGCCGCGTCCGCCGCGCCCTAGCACCCCTTCGCCGTGGGCGTCATCGACCATCAGCAGAATCTTGTGTTCCTGTGCCACCTTGAGCAGGTCGGGCAGGGGCGCAATATCGCCATCCATGCTGAACACGCCGTCGCTAACGATCAGACGGCGGGTGTAGTCGGTCGTCGCGGTGATTTTGCGACGCAGATCGTCGACATTATTATGCTCGTAGGAGACGATCGTTGCGCGGCTGAGACGGCAGCCGTCGATGATGCTGGCATGGTTGAGTGCGTCGGAGAAGATCACATCGCCTTTGCCAACCAACGCGGGGATGGTGGCGAGGTTGGCGGTGAAGCCACTTTGCAGTGTGATCACCGCTTCGGCGTGCTTGAACTCGGCAAGGCGTTTTTCGAGCTGGAGATGGAGGCTCATCGTCCCGGCGATAGTGCGGACCGCACCCGGCCCAATGCCGTACTGGTCGATGGCGCGTTTAGCAGCGTCTTTCAAGCGCGGATGATTGGCTAAGCCCAAGTAGTTGTTGGCGCAAAAATTGAGGACAGGCTGCCCGTTCACCACGATGTGTCCATCCATGGGACTGTCAATCGTGCGGATGGTGTTGTACAGCCCCTGCGCCTTGAGTGCCGCGATTTCGTCCGCGATCCATTGGGTTTTTTCGTCGGTGCTGTAATCCATAAAGGTGTATCTCCTCTGAATAAATAAGGGCGCAGCTGACTGCGCCCTTATGTCTAATCTATGCGAGTTGTTTTAACAGCCGGCAGGCAGTCTCGGCGAGCACGGCAGTGCCGGTTTTGAACACGGTTTCGTCGATGTCAAAGAGCGGATTGTGATGCGGACGGTCAACCTCGTCGAGCTTGGCGCCGAGCATGAACATGGCGCCGGGGGCGCTGTTGGTCATGTAGCTGTAATCTTCGCCGCCCATACTCGGTTCGTTTTCGACCAGGCTCTCGGCCCCGACAATATCCCGTACGGATGACTGAATGGTTTCGGCGACGCTGTTGTCGTTAATGACGGACGGGCAGCCGAGGATAAATTCGACCTCGAAATCACCGCCGAGCGCCCGCGCCACGCCGAGCGCGCGTTCCACTTCGACGCGGAGTTGTTCGCGGATGCCCGGATCGTAGCTGCGCAGCGTCCCAGTGATGGTCACCTCATTCGGGATGACGTTGCGCGCCGTGCCACCGTGAATTGTGCCAACCGTGAGCACCGCGGGATGCACGGGGTTGAGCCGCCGTGAGCGTACACCTTGCAGCGCGTTAAGCACCTGCGCCGCCAGGAAGATCGGGTCAATGCCGTCATTGGGGTGGGCGCCGTGACAGCCCTTGCCGATGATGCGCGCGTTGAAGTCGTCCACCGAGGCGGTGAGCGGCCCGCCGCTGCTGATGATTTTTCCGGCCGGGAGATCGCTGGCGACGTGCAGTGCGATCACCTGATCGACGCCTTGCATCGCGCCTTCTTCGACCATGCGCTGCGCGCCGCTCTTGTGTTCTTCGTCAACCGTTTCTTCACACGGCTGAAAGAGCAAGCGGATTTGTCCGGCGGGGCGATCCGGCATGGTGCTGAGAATGCGCGCTACGCCGAGCAGCATGGCCGTGTGCGAGTCGTGTCCGCAGGCGTGCATTGTTCCGGGGGTCTGCGAGGCATATTCGACCTCATTGGCCTCCAGAATGGGCAGCGCATCCATGTCGCCACGGATCGCGACGACGGGTGACCCCTCGCCGATCACCGCCATGACCCCCGTCTTGGCAATGCCCGTAACCACTTCCAGACCCATATCACTCAAGGCTTGCGCGACGACCCGGGCGGTACGGAACTCCTGAAAACCGAGTTCCGGATGCGCATGAAAATCACGCCGCCATGCGATGATCTGTGGCTCTAGTGCATGGGCGTTTTTTACAATATCGTCTACTGCCACGAGTGCGGACTCCTTGATCCTAAGCTATACTTTTGCCGCAATTATACCCAAAGGCACACATATGCCGAAATTCGACACGATCATCATCGGGGCAGGCGCGATGGGCAGCGCGGCGGCGTATCATGCTGCCAAAAGCGGGCAGCGCGTTCTGCTGTTGGAACAATTTGAGATCGATCACCAGCGCGGCAGTTCGTACGGCTTCTCGCGGATCATCCGCTATGTGTACGACCATCCGATTTATATCAAGCTGGCGCAGTTGGCCTATCCTGCATGGCGTGCATTAGAAGCTGAAGCCGACGAAAGCCTGATGATCACGGCTGATGGCCTCACTTTTAGCCCGCCAGATGATCACGATTACGTCGCGACACTCAGCACGCTGCGCACTATGGCGATTCCGTTTGAAACGATCACGCCGGAGGAACTCGTTTATCGCTACCCGCAGTTTCGCGTGCCGCCGGAGATGAGCGCCTTCCTGCAAGCGGACACCGCCGTGCTGCGGGCGTCGCGCTGCGTACGGGCACAGGTGCGCCTCGCCGAGCGTTATGGCGCGGTCGTCAAGGACAACACACCTGTCACGCAGATTCTCCCCAACGCACAGGGCGTCCAGGTGGTGACGGCGACCGAGACCTACTCGGCAGCGCACGTGATCATCACAGCCGGTGGCTGGATGCGCACATTGATGGGCACAGTGGGTATCGAACTGCCGCTCGTCCCGATTGCGGCGCAGGAGAATTACTTCACGCCCGAAAATCCCGCCGAGTATGAAATCGGGCGCTTCCCCGTGTTTCTAGCGCATCTGAAACAGGAGTTCGGCTACATGATGTATGGTCTGCCGAGCATCGATGATTCGGGCGTGAAAATTGGGCTGCATGGCGCGCCTCCGCTCGATCCCGATGGTGATCGTGTGCCCGACCCGGCGCAGATCGCGCAGGCACAAGCGTTCGGAGCGAAATACCTCACCGGCGCGGTCAAGACGCACAAACAGTCGCGGGTGTGCATCTACACCATGACGCCGGACGAGCATTTCATCATCGATCAACATCCCGATTACCCGCATGTGGTGTTTGCATCGCCGTGTTCGGGACATGGTTTCAAGTTCAGCACTGTGATCGGCAAGCTGCTTGCCGAACTGGCAGGCGCTGGCCAAAGCAGTTTTGACATCAGCTTCTTTCGCCTTTCCAGTCTGAAAAAGTAGAGCATGACACACACCAACAATCTCAAATCGCTCTTTTTGCTTGATCCTGAAGTCGTCTTTCTGAATCATGGCTCGTTCGGTGCGTGCCCAAAGCCGGTGTTTGCAGCCTATCAAACGTGGCAGTTGGATTTGGAACGGCAGCCGGTCGCGTTTTTGGGGCGGAGCGTCGATGCGCTGCTTACGGAGGCGCGCACCGTCCTCGCGGAATACGTCAACGCCGCCTCGGACGATGTGGTCTTCGTGGCGAACGCGACGGCGGGCGTCAACACTATCGCCAAAGCGATCTCACTCCAAGCGGGTGACGAAATCCTCACGACCGATCATGAATACGGCGCCTGTTTGACCACATGGGGACGGGTAGCCGCCGAGGTCGGCGCGGTGGTAGTTGAACGCCGGGTTACGCTGCCGCTGGTATCGGATGAGGAATTCGTGGAACAATTCTGGGCGGGGGTCACGCCCAAGACGCGCGTTGTCTACCTGAGCCACATCACGTCGCCGACCGCGCTGACCTTCCCGGTCGCAGAAATTTGTCGTCGGGCGCGAGCGGCAGGCATCATCAGCGTGATCGATGGCGCGCATGCACCCGGTCAGATCCCGGTCGATCTGCACCAAATCGACCCGGATTTCTACACCGGCAACTGCCATAAATGGCTGTGTGCGCCGAAAGGCTCGGGCTTTGTGTATGTGCGCCGCGAACATCAGGAATACGTGCATCCGCTGATCATCAGTTGGGGCTACCGGGACGGCGATACGTTCATCAGCCGCCATCAGGTGCAGCCCACGCGCGACCCGGCCGCTTTCCTGACCGTTCCGACGGCTATTCAGTTCCAACGTGATCATAATTGGGATGCGGTGCGCCAGCAGTGTCACGCAGCTGCGGTTGATCTGCGGAACGCGATCAACGCGTGGTCAGGCTTGCAGGCGCTGTGCAGCGACGATCATTTCGCGCAGATGTTCACGGTGGAAGTGCCGCCCTGCGATCCGGCAGTTGTGAAGGATCGCTTGTATGAGGAATACCGGATCGAGCTGCCAATGTTCAACTGGCAGGGCAAACCCTGTCTGCGGGTGTCGATTCAAGGTTACAACACGACGCAGGACGCCGATCATTTGCTGAAGGCGCTGCGTGAGGTTTTCGAGCCCCGGTGAGTGACACGAACGCACTCTTTCAAATCCTGATCATAGGGTTAGCGCGTCTGCTGCTTTTTGCAGTGGGCGCCGTAATTGTGGGCTATACATTGTTATCAGCGATTAAGACGGTGGTGCTGCCGCGCAGCGCCAACACGACGCTGGCACGTATCGTGTTTCGCCTCGTGCGTATGGTCTTTGATGTACGCCTGCGCCACGCGGAAACCTATGAAGACCGTGACCGCGTGATGGCGTTGTACGCGCCGATCAGTCTGCTCATGCTGCCGATGGTATGGCTGACGATGGTCTTACTCGGCTACATGCTGATCTATATCGGCGTAGAAAACATGGCGCTGTACGAAGCCTTCAAGTTGAGCGGTTCGTCGCTGCTGACGCTGGGCTTTGAGCGGCGTGACACTGTTTTCGGGATGATCTTCGAATTCAGCGAGGCGGCGCTCGGCCTTGTGATTGTGGCGCTGCTGATCTCCTACCTGCCAGCCATGTATTCCGCCTTCTCGAAGCGCGAAGCGTTGGTGACAATGCTGGAAGTGCGCGCCAATACGCCGCCGTCACCCTATCAGATGATCGCCCGGGCATACCAGATCGACGGTCTGGCACAGATGAGTGAACTGTGGGAATTGTGGGAAGTGTGGTTTGCGGAACTGGAAGAGAGCCATACATCGTTGGCCGCACTGGTGTTCTTTCGCTCACCGCTGCCGGGACGCTCGTGGGTCACGTCGGCGGGGGCAATTCTCGACAGTGCGGCGCTGATGCAGTCCACGGTCGATGTCCCAAATGATCCGCAAGCGCAGTTGATGATTCGATCCGGCTTTCTAGCTCTGCGCCGGATCGCGGATTTCTTTAACATCAGCTACAACCCCGACCCCGCGCCCACCGATCTGATCAGCATTTCGCAGGCGGAGTACAACGAGCTCTACGATGCGCTGGCCGAAGCGGGCGTGCCGCTCAAGGCCGACCGCGAGCAGGCATGGCACGATTATGCCGGCTGGCGGGTCAACTATGACCGGGTGCTGCTGGCGCTGGCGGCGCTGACTATGGCGCCCTACGCGCCATGGGTTTCAGATCGGTCGCTGCCACGGGGGACGATGTATCGCCGTAATGGGAAAAGTGCGAAATAGGGGCATGACACCGCCATGCCCCTAAACTGACTATGGAAGTTCGCCTTCCAGTGCGATAAACACGGCGGTCGTACGCGCGGGCACGGTAAACGTGCCGGTCGCAGAGTCGAATGCCGAGCTAGCGGTGATCGGGTCGCTGGAAGCGGCCTGCACGGCGTGGAGCTGGAGCGGGATATTGGTCACATCGGCCAGTGTGAAAGTCTGCGTTTCCGGGCTGGCGTTGAACAGCACAACGACGTAGCTGTACGTTGGGTCGAGATTCGTCTCACCCTGATCGCTGATGCTCATGACGATCAATCCGGGAACCTGATCCACACCCGTGTTCTGGAATGTGACGCTGTTCACCACATCGGCGCCTGTGCGGAGACGGAACAGCGCGACATCGCGGCGGATGCTCAACATTTCCTCAAAGTGGCTGATCGCGCTCTGAATGTTGGCGCTCGTCGGCTGGAGATCGGGGTTCGCGAGCAGCGGCTGCCACTGCGCCCAATTCTCCTGCGTCGTCCAGGCGGGCGGCAAACCGTGACCCCACCCGTTATCCTGATAGCTGAAATCGAGCGCGTTGTACCAATCGCCGGAGTCGTAGCTGTTCTTGTCGCCAGACTTCGAGCGGAGCATTTCGTCGCCCGCATGGAAGAAGGGCACGCCCTGCGCCAGCATGACGACGTCGAGGGCGAGGTTGTTCATGCGGACGCGGTCTTCCAGCGAAGTGGCCAGCGGCGCTTTGACCTGAATGATGTCAAACAGTGCCTCGTTGTCGTGGGCGGCGGTGTAGACGATGTGTTCCTGCGGATCGAGCGTGTAGCCCGTCGGGCTGCCGTTGTAATCGACGTCCGCGCCCGTCACTACCGTGCCTTCGTAGTTCTCGAAGGTGTAATCCCGCAGGTTACCCGCTAGTGCCACGCGGATGCGATCCTGAAAGAGCAGCAGCAGATCAAGCTGAGTATCAGGGTCGCGGATCTCGTCTTCACTTGGGTCGGTGTACAACCCGTTGATGAAGCCCTGTTCCTGTAAGCCGCCGAACGGACTGCCGCCGCGCAGCGAGTCGCGCACACGGTCGTTGAAGGTGCCGATGCCCGTGCCGCCGAGGTTGAGTTGGGTCGCATTGACGCCGCGCGCGTTCTGCGCGACTTCGCCGAAATCCCAGCCTTCGCCGTACACATAGATGTCGGAACCGTCCACACCATTCGCGTCCACTGTCAGGCTGTCCAACGCTTCACGGACGTGCACCATGTTCTCGACCATGTGATGCCCCATGAGGTCGAAGCGGTAGCCATCGACTTTGTACATCGTCGACCATGTGATGAGCGAATCGATCATCAGCTTTTCCATCATCGCGTGTTCGGTCGCCGTGTTGGAGCAGCAGGTGCTGCTTTCGACGTTGCCCGCCGCATTCAAACGGTGATAGTAACCGGGGACGATGCGATCGAGCACGGCGTTTGCGCTTTGCCCGGCAGCGTTGGTGTGGTTGTAGACCACATCCATCACCACGCGCAGCCCCGCTTCGTTGAGCGCCATGACCATCTGGCGGAATTCGAGGATGCGCTGCGCGCCGTTCGGATCGGTGCTGTAACTGCCTTCAGGCACAGTGTAGTGGAGCGGATCGTAGCCCCAGTTGAAGCCGTCTTCGCCGCGCACCGGGCCGATAAGCGCTTGCTGGTCTTCTGAATCCGGGGGAAGCGCGGCCAGTTCCGCGCGATCGATTTCGCTGCGTTCGGCGCTGTTTTCGTTGATGGTGGCCAGATCGAAGGCGGGCAGCAGATGCACATGGGTCAGCCCGGCATCGGCCAGAGCACTCAAGTGCTGCATGCCATTCGACTCGGTTTGGCTAAAGGCGAGGAACGTGCCACGCAGGGCTTCGGGCACGGTTTCATCGTAGATGCTGAAGTCGCGCACGTGCAGTTCGTAGAGCACGATGTCTTCGAAGGCATCGAGTTCTGGCTTGGCATACTCGCTCCAGCCTTCCGGAGTGAGTGCGGGATCGTTCAGATCGACGATCTGGCTGCGCTGGCTGTTGGTCGACAGGCTGAACGAATAGGGATCGGTGACGAGATTCGTCTCAATCGCCTGTGTCGACGGCGCGTAGACCACGACTTCGTACAGGTAATATTTGTTCTTCCAATCGGCTTCGCCCGTGACGCTCCACACGCCCGTGTTGGCGTCGAATGTCAGGTTGTGGCGCGTTGAGTCTTCGATTGTCGCATCATCGTAGAGGCGGACGCGGACGCGCTGCGCCGTTGGTGCCCATACACTGAGCGTCGGTATGTCGTCAGCCCACGTGACGCCGAGTGCGCCGTCATACGTGTACAGGTCGTCGAGTACGCCGGGGATTTGAATGCCCGTCGCGTCGAGCAGGCGGCCGTCAGACGAGATCGCCGCGAGGGCGAACTGCATGCGGAGGATTCCGGGCACGGCGCCGAGATCGGATTCGGCGATGCTGAGTGCGGTGTAGTCGGCCAAGTGCGGGAACTTCGCCAGCACAGCAGCGCTTAGTCCTTCGGGGTTCAGCGTAAGTTCAATCGAGGTGCCGCCGCCGATGCCGTCAGCGGCGAGCTCCATGCCACCTTCGAACGAGTAGTACAGGCGATAAGTGGCGCCGTCTTGCGGGGCAATATTCCACGCGATGGTGTCGGCGGTGACCCACTGTGCGAGCGAAGTGAACAGGCTGCCCACGGCTGCGCCTCCGGTATCGATCGACAGGATGTTGGTCGATGTGTCAAACGAGAATTCGGTCAGCGTGCCTTCTTCGGCGACCGTGAAGGCGATGTTCGCGCCACCGGGTGCGCCCTCAGCACCGTAGTTGAGATCCCAGCTTTCATTCAGCGCGACTTTGGCTTCATATGCGCCGGGGGGGATCGTCGAGGTCGCATAGACATACACGCCGTCGCCATCGGGGTCTTGCAGCAACGTGCGCAGGCAGTCAGGCGCCCAATCACCGGGGCAGCCGATCTCACTCTGGAATGAGCCGGGGACGTTGGCGATCAGCGAATTGACGCTGTCCGTCACCCAATGGGTGGTATTGCTATAGATGAACTTGACCGACGTGTCTTCGGCCAGCGACAGGGGAATATTCGCGCCGCCGGGCAGGGCATTCAAACCGTAGTTGACATCCCATGTGCCATTGAGTGCAACTTTATATTCATAGTCGCCGGCCGGGAGGTCAAAGGTTGCCTGCCACAGATCGTCGTCCGCATCATACGTGAGGGCGGAGGCAGCGCAGTCGGTTTGCCAGTCAGCCGAGCAGCCGAGCACGCTTTGAATCGTGCCGGGTACAACGACCATATCCGGTTGTGGTTCCGGTTCTGCGGGCGTTTCGGCGACCGGGGCGATGACGACCGCGCCGTTGACGCTGTGGGTCACCGTATGGGCGACCGGGTCAAAGACGAATTCGACGGACGAGTCTTCAGCCAGCTCCAGCGGGATGTTGGCGCCGCTCGGCTCACCGTCCAATCCATAGTTGACTGTCCAAGCGCCGTCGAGGGCCACTTTATATTCGTAGCTGCCCGCGGGAATGTCGAAGGTCGCACTCCACAGGCCGGTGTCGGTGTCGAGCGTCAGGGCGGTGGCTTCACATTCGGGCTGCCAGTCGCCCGGGCAGCCCAACACGCTCTGGATGGTACCGGGGATGACCACTAAGGTTGGTTGATCTTGGGCTAGTACCAGTGAGGTGGAGAGCAGCAGCAAAGCGAGCAAAATAACAAAACGTTTCATATTCTTGCAATCACTCCTTTGAAAAATCGACGTTTAGAGCGATATTA
>CALKIA010000237.1 GCA_937988705.1 uncultured Chloroflexota bacterium
GTCTTTGGGCTCCTCACCCCGGCCCCTCTCCCTCTCTAATGGTGCGAGGAGAGACAACGGCTATGCTCTTGTTTAACGTGAGTTATGGATAACGCTTCTCTCACCCCACCCCCGGCCCCTCCCCGAATTCAGGGAGGGGAGCCAACCTTGTTCGCCAAGTCAGATTGGTTTTCGTAGGGATACGATGTGAGTGTCTTTAGACCCCTCACCCCCGACCCCTCTCCCACGCAAGCGGGGAGAGGGGAGAAAACGGGGCTGCGGCTGTCTTCTGGAACACGTTTCGGCTTGACGTTAGCCTTGTTCCGGGGTGGCTTGCGGACGGAACAGTGCCATATGCAGGAAGCCCGCGACCGCGCCCCCGAGCAGCTGTCCGACGATGTAGGGCAGCACGTAGCTGATGTCGCCTCCGCCGATCAGCGCAGGGCCAAAGGTGCGCGCCGGGTTGAGCGAAGCGCCGGTGTACACGCCGCCGGCGAAGATGCTGCCCGCCAGCGTCAAGCCGATAGCGAGCGCTTCGAGGTTGTTCAGCTTGCCGAAGACCGCCGCCTGATAGACCGCGCTCACGAGGAAGAACGTCAGCACGAATTCGAACGCGGCCGCCGTCCAGACCTGTCCGGAGGTCAGCGTGCCCATGGTCTGCCCGAGATTCAGCACGTCGCTGCCTTCGGCTAGTGGGTTCATGGCCGTGCCGATCAACACGCTGAGGACGAGCGCTGCGACGATGCAGCCCACCAACTGCGCGACCCAGTAGAAGATCGCCTTTTCAATCGTGATCTGCCGTCCGACCAGCAGCCCAAGCGTCACAGCCGGATTGACATGCGCGCCGGAAATGCGCCCGTACATCAGGATTATGCCCACGAGGATCAAGCCGTGAGCCAGCGCCGCCGCAACGAGGCCGTTACCGGTGGCCACGACCGCCGCGCCGACGAACACGAGGGTAAAAGTGCCTAAGAACTCTGCGACTGCGGCTTTCAACAGGGTATCATTCATCGAAAAGAACTCCTTTGCGCAACGCCTAACGATATCAACCTTCGATGATTATAGGAGGCAGTCCCGTCGCTCGCAAAGTAGATCGAACACGGGATTAGGGGAATTTGAAGACTTTGTGAAGACGCGCTTTTACCCTTTACAGCGCTATACCAGACTGGTATAAAGAAGTCACCTGCTGTGTTCGTGATGTCGCGCCGGGTTTTGAGCCAACACCCCTTTATGGGGAGTCGGGTTCTAGAAGTAAGGTGATAGGCTCGCGTAGCCAAGACCCAAGAGCTAGCAAGACTCCCACCTGCGAAAGCAGGTTCAAAACATCGCAACACACGGCATAGCGGGCTTACTTGACAGTGCAAAGGCGACCAACTCGGTCGCCTTTTTTTGTTGCAATCCTACCCCTCACCCCTCACCCCTCTCCGGTCAGGGGTAGGTTTTTCACGCTTCCCAACGGAACGTGGTTTCCTTCGCCAAAATCTCTGTAGGGACGAGGCATGCCTCGTCCTGTTTGCTCTTCTGGATTGGGCAGCTCATCAATCATCCGTTCCAGTACACAGGGAAAATCGAAGCGATAGTCGGCGCCGTTTTGGGTTTATTTTCACGGGAGGACGAGGCATGCCTCGTTCCTACCATTAAGAACCTACCCCTCACCCCCAACCCCTCTCCCACGCAAGCGGGGAGAGGGGAGACAACAGCACGCGCCTAACTTTCCAGCGCCCCGGCGGTGTGGGCGAGGCGATAGAGGTGAGGCGGACGCGCCGTTGCGCGTCCCTACGAGAGGCGCGACTCTGGGCGAGGTTATTCCCCATAGTTGGCGCCGAACACGTCGGTGAACAGATCGGCGAGCAGCGCGCGGTTGGGCACGAGGACCTGTGCGCCATCCTGCGTCGTGTAGCCCATCACATAGTCCACGCCGATCACACCCGTTTCGATATTGTCCAGCGGCACATCTTTCAGATACAGGCCGAGCTGAATCAGCTCATCAAGCGCGAGGTCGGTAGTGATATCCTGACTCAGTGAACCGTAGAGCGACGGTGCGCGCACAAGCAAGCCGGTGAGGGCGTCGCCGCTCAACACCTGATCGCGCACGGCGAACAAGACCTGCTGCTGCCGTTCCGCCCGCTGGAAGTCGCTGTCGCCGTGGCGGGTGCGGGCGTACTTCAGCGCGGTATGGCCGTCCATATGCTGCAAACCGGCATTGAGCACCAGCGGATCGTATCCGTCACTCATGTCGGGGAACTGATAATCGGCAATGGGATGCGGCACATTGACGTCCACGCCGCCGATGGCATCCACCAGCGTCATGACCGCCTCAAAATCGACCACCACGTAATGATGCACGCGCATGCCGAAGTTGTACTGCACCGTCTCCATCGCTAGTTCTGGTCCGGAACCCGGTTCGTCGTATTCGCCGAGGGCCATCGGCGTGTTGATGCGCTGGAGGGCGCTGTAACCCGGCACATTGACGTACAAATCGCGCGGGATGCTCAGAATGCCGATCTGACTGGTTTGTGGATCGAGGCTGACGAGCATCATAGTGTCGGTGCGGTAGCCTAAACCGGTGTAACCGGGGCGGCGATCCAGCCCCATGACCAGCACGGTGAGGCGCGCTGTGCCGTTCCACGCGCTGTAGCCGTTGATGTCCGGGCTGAACGTGGGCAGGGCGGTCGGGACGGGCGCGCCCGTCGGCAGCAGCGCCGGATCATAGTGCAGACGGGCGTCAACGGCGGTCGGCAGCGCCGCCAGGTTGATGGGCGTCGGGGTGATGGCGGGCGCTTCGGCGCTTAACACCAGCACCGCGCCCAGACCGAACACGGCGAACAGCGCGATCATCGTGAAGACGGCGGCCATGATCAACCCTGTCCGGCGCTGGGGTGGGGCGGGCGGCGGGGCAGTCACATAGCTGACCGGGACGTGCTTGCGCGGCAGCGGTTGGGGGATGGGGGGCGCGGGAATATCCGCCGCGGCATTAAGGTTCACCTGCGTATGTTCGAGGTCGTTGGTCGTGGGAGGCAAATCGCTCATACGTTAAAATCTCCATTCACAAATCATAGTATACGGGTGAGCGACAGTGGATCAATGGCGTTTCATCTACGATCCCCCTACGAATGGGGCGCGCAATATGGCGATCGACGACGCGATCCTGACGGCCGTCGCGGCGGGGGCGGTGCCGCCGACGCTGCGCTTTTACCTGTGGAAGCCGGCGTGCTTGTCGTTGGGGTATGGGCAGCGGGCGCGCGAAGCCGATCTAGATCGGCTGCATGAGCGCGGGTGGGAGATCGTGCGGCGGCCAACGGGCGGACGGGCGATTTTGCACCGGCGCGAACTCACGTACAGCCTCGCGCTGCCGATTGAGCATCCGATCGCGGCGGGTGGCATCATCGAGAGCTACCGCCGTATCAGCGCAGCACTGCTAGGCGGATTACGCGCACTCGGCGTGCAGGCAGACGCCGACCGCATGGCCGACGGTGCGCCGATCACGCCCGTGTGTTTCGAGACGCCTTCGCATTATGAGATCGCGGTGGACGGAAAAAAGCTGATCGGCAGCGCGCAGGTGCGGCGTCAAGGCGGCATTTTGCAACATGGATCGCTGCCGCTCACGGGCGATATCGCGGATATTTGCGATGGGCTGGTGTATCCCGACGAGGCGGCCCGGGCGGCGGCGAAACTCGATGTGCGGGCGCACGCTGCCACACTGGTCGATGTGCTCGGCGGCGGGGTCGGCTGCCCGCCCGTCAAGTCGCTGATTGCGGCGCATATCAGCGCGGCGTTTGGCGTGACCTATGGTGAGCGCAGCACCTCACGCGATTTGACGCCCGACGAACGGGCGCAAGTTGAGCGGTTGGAACGTGAGGTGTATGGCAATCCCGAATGGACGTTCCGGCGTTAGGGGTATTTCGCCTCGAATTCTTCGCGCGTCAGGCCATAGGCCAGCGTATCGTGGTACTGACCACCCGTGAAGATCATGCGACGCAGGCGACCCTCCAGCGTAAAGCCGAAGCGTTCGTGGAGGCGTATGGACGGTTCGTTGAAGGCGAACACCTCCGCGTTGACTTTCTGGTAGCCGCGTTCGTGGAAGAAGTAGCGGAAGAGGATGCGCAGGGCGTCGGTGGCGTAGCCGTTCTTGCGATACGCCGCATCGATGAAGAGGCCGTACATGAACGTCCCATTGCGCCGATGGACGGTATGCGTATTGAGCGACCCGACCACTGTGCCATCCAGCGTGACGATGGTGAAGCGAAAGAGGTCGCCTTCGCCCGTCTGACGAGCCTGACTGTGCACCCAATCGCGCCGGGAGGTAGTCGATGTGGGAAACCAGATCTCATAATCCAGACGTGAGCTTTCGGTGTCCTGCTCCCACGCAAAATAGTTTTCAAAGTCGGATTCCTCGATGCCGCGAATCCGCACCCGTTCGCCGTGAAAAATGTTCGTCATGTATGTCCCTTTGGCGCCAGCTTGACTCACTTTAACGCTTTGTGTTACCTTGAAATTAGAATAGATGTGCGTAAGGATAGGTATGACTGACGTTCGCCAACTCCCGTTATTTCCAGCGCAGCCGATCTCTGAGAACGACCTCAATCGCCACTCAACGCTGAAAGACACCATCGCGCTGTTTCAACGCTATTTACTGCGTGAGGGCAAGTCGCAGCATACGCTCAAGGCCTTCACCGCCGATATGGGCGTGTTCAGCGAATTCGCGGGCGATGACACCGCGATTGGGACGTTCAGCACGCAGCGCCTCAACGATTTTCTGGATTGGATGCAGCATGAGCGCGGCGTCCCGTGCAGCCAGAAAACTTACGCGCGCCGCGTGACGACTCTCAAAGTGTACTTCAAATGGTTGAATGCGATCCATGCGCTGGAAACCGACCCCGCACGCGCCGTGCTGCAAGTGCCGCAGGCCGCGCCGCTGGCCGTGGTGCTGACGCCGGAAGAGGTTGACGAGGTGCTGGCGTTCGCGGCCAGTCTGCGGCGCGGCGACAAGCCCGATGCGCGCCCGGAAACATTGTTCCGCCTACTGCTGGACACGGGCATTAAAAAGAATGAGACGTTGAGCCTGACGCCCGCCATGCTCGACCGGAGCAGCGATCCGCCGACGATCACCGTGCGCCACAAAAGCCAGAAGGATGTGTACAAAGAGCGCATCATCCCCGTGAGCCGCGACTGGCTGCGCGTGCTGGATGAGTATCTCGGCGCGAATTTGCCCAAAGAAGTGATCTTCGACTGTTCGCCGCGCACGCTCGAATATGTGCTGGAAGA
>CALKIA010000238.1 GCA_937988705.1 uncultured Chloroflexota bacterium
TGCCTTGCCCCTACGAAAATCTTCTCTCAAATTGGCAACTAGCACCAATGGTTACATAGCGTCGATTTGAGCTAACGTCGCCAACCCATAGTTGGATCGCTCTGGATCTAACGGTGACTCCCTGCATGCAGCAGCAGTTTCATGTTGGGGGGGAGTGAAGTATCGCGACTATTCAGGAAATCGAGCGCTTCGTCCAGCGTGTTGACCGCGCGCATTTTTCCGCCCGACCACTGGGCGACCAGACTGGCGGCGAAACGCACGACCATGCTGTCGCTCACCATAACCACCCACGCTGCGCCATTGTCACCTTGCGCCTGATTTTTCTGCTGGATGGTGCTGCCAATCCGTTTGGCGGTGGGCGGCGAAACCAAAGTGGTGATCTCGCGCCCATCAATCACCATGAACACGGGGGCAATCCCCTGCGCAATCATCTCCCGCGTACGCAGCAAATACGCGGCCTTTTCGTCGTCTGATGCACCTGACTGCTCGGTTAATGTGACAACGAGGACGCGCTTATCTACCAACCAGTACATGTTAGACATCAGTCGCCTGCCTTGCTTGAGTCCGCTTTACCTTTTCAGTATAGCATAATTCCTCAATCAAGACACTTAAATAATCAATGCTTTATTAATTCTTCCGCGCAACCACCAATGTACTGAAGTTGAACGGCCACGGCAGCACCGCCTTGAGCATCCGCCCCACCCCCTCGGCGAGCGCATTGGTGCGATAATAGCCCGGTGCGCGAAACGGAGCGCCGATGCCCCACAGGGTATAGGCATGACTGGTCGGGACGACCTGCACGATCTCAAAGCCAACCGCCTTGACCGCGCCCGTGAGCGCATCGCGGGTGTAGGTGCTCTCGAAGAATTCATCGTCGTTGAGGACGCTCAGCCCGGCACGCTTGCGGCGCCATGCCAACAGTTGATTGACCACGTTCGGGTACGGGATCGTCAGCACCAGCACCCCCCCCGGCTTGAGGATGCGGTAGGCTTCCGCCAGCGGCTCGCGCATCCCTGTCTCAAAATGCTCAAAGACGCCGAACGACAGATAAGCCCCAAACGTATTGGCCGCATAGGGCAGATGATGCACATCGCCTGCGACTAACGCGAGATCGGGATCGTAGTGCCGTGAGATTTCCAGCGCGTTCACCGCGTAATCCAAGCCCATGACGCGGTAGCCCATCCGCTTAAGTGTGAGGATCACCGCGCTTAAGCCGCTGCCCGCCTCCAGCACAATCTCGTCTTTGGGCAGGTAGGGCAGATAGGCGTTGAGCGTTTCGACGGCGCGCGGATACGTCATCGTCTCCAGTTCTTGATCGACAGAGGCGCTGTCCCAGATATCTTCCCAGGCGCGGCGGGTGGAGTCGTAACGGGTCATTGGGTCAAGTCCCTTCTAAAAGCGGTCTTTCTCACCCCGCCGCCGCTGCATCCAATCCATCGCGGCGCGGGTCGGTATGATGAGCGCGCGCAGCAGTCCGGCAGCGGCGCGGCCATAATGCTTACGCGTAAACGTGATCAAATCGTCAAAGTAGATGCGCGAGGCCAGCCGCTGCGCCTGTTTGACGCTGGCGTGTTCCTCGTGCAGGATGAGCGCCTCGGCGACGAAGTGAATCGCCCCGCCGGCTTTCAGTATGCGGCGGCAAAGATCATCTTCAGGGAAATACAGCTTGAGCGCCGGGTCAAACAGACCGAGCAGCCAATCCCGCCGGATGAGCATACACGAACCGGGGATGACCTCAACGGGCCGGGTCGTATCCCGCGCCCACGCTTCATACCACATGCGGCGGCGGCGGCGATCTCGCAGCGGAGCGAGCAGCATGCCCAGAAACGTGTAGCCCAACAGCAGATCGAGATAAGCTGGCACGCGCGAACAGGTATTTTGCACGCCACCTTCCGGATATTCCATGCGGCAGGTGACCGCGCTGACCTGCGGATGCGCGTCAAGATAGCCGAGCAGCACGGGCAGCGCGCCCGGCGTGATCACCGTGTCCGGATTGAGGATGAAGACGAAGTCGCCTGTCGCCCGCTCCGCGCCGAGGTTGTTACCCCCCGTGAACCACGTATTTTCAGCCGGAGCAATCAGAGTGAATTCGGGGAATTCAGCGCGCACCATCGCCGCACTGCCATCTTTAGAAGCATTGTCCACGACCAGCACTTCGAGCGCGAGATCGCCGCGCTGCTGCCGAATCGACTCCAGACAGCGGCGCAGTGGGTCGCGAGTGTTGTAGTTGACGATGACAATCGACAGTTTCATGCCGCCAATTTAACCACAGAGGCAGTAAAGCTCACAGAGGTAAGATCACCGGAGAACGGATACCAGTTTGATTGACAAAAAAACGGGCGCAGCAGAGTCTGCTGCGCCCAACCTACGACAAGTTACATTTGCCTGTGTGGCGCTAATCAGCCACCGCGACCATTGCCGTTGCCGCGACCATTCCCGTTGCCACCAGCATTGCCATTGCCGCCAGCATTCCCGTTTCCGTTTCCGCCGCCATTGCCCTGGCCATTACCGTTGCCGCCAGCGTTCCCGTTTCCGCCGCCATTGCCCTGACCATTACCGTTGCCACGCGGTTCCGGCGTCGCGCCGGGTTCAACCGCGGCTTCCGGATTGACTGTCGCTTCCGGGTCAGTGCTGCGATGACGCAGCTGACCGGGCGCGAGATCCCGCGGGTGCACGCCCGTGTCGCGAACAATATTGCCCCAACCTGCACCCGCCGCCTGACGGTCGAGGAAATCAACTGCGGGTGTCCCGGTCGCTTCGGCAAGCAGATAGGCGCGCGCGATTTCGCCGAAGCCATAGCCACCGCAGTGCAGATTCATGATTTCGGCATATGGCACGCCGAAAGCGTCCGCAATGCTCTGCGCCACGGGCTGATTTTCATTTGTGCAGCCCACTTCCAACGTCGCTTCTGGTTCAACCGTGACTTCAGGGGTGGCCTCCACGGTCGCTTCCGGCGTCAGTTCCGGCGTCACTTCTACTGTTGCTTCCGGTTCAGGGGTGATCGGCACAACCATTTCGAAGACGATCACCTCGATACTCAGGCCGTCAGCCAATTGATTCCCGATGACAACGACAATATCCCCCTGCTGGAGTCCTGCTGGCAGTGTCCCAACGAGAGTGAAGCCATTCACCTGCACGACGCCCTGCGACAAATCAATCTCGCCTGTGATGGTGATGACGGTGTTCGGGTCCGCGGTCGGCGGCACCTCCTGAGCGCTCAAGGGAACAACCAATGCCATCCCCGCGAGCAGCACCAAAATCAAGCCCAATGCCATACTGATTCGATGGTGAGTATTCGCCATTTTTAGCCATCTCCTGCATGCAAACTACACCCTGAAGAACGTAACCCGTCCGGCGGATGTCGCAGTCAACAATGGAGAATAGCGTAAATTGGTACTTTGGTCTGGCTCAATTCTCTATACTAACTTTCGCGTAGAGTGAACGTCGCCACCCCCAGCAGCACCACGCCATACACCACCAAGCCGATCCAACCGCTCGCCGGGTTGACGTCGGATGACGCATCGATCAACCCCTGAATGCTGGTATTGGCGTAGTACATCGGCGTGATGAAGCGCGCCGGTTCAATGAAATCGGGCAGCTTCTCAATCGGCAGGATGATGCCAGAAAAGAAGACCGAAATTAGGATGACGAGCGGGATCATCGGGAAAATCTGTCCTTCGCTGCGGGCGAAGTTGGAGACGAGCATCCCCAGCGTGATGCTGAGCAGCGCGAGCAGCCAGATAATCAGCGCTAGTGCCAGAAAGGTCTGCGCGCTGTAGCCGAGATCGAACAGCAGGCTCAAGCCCGTGAGCACGATCACGCTTTGCACCAGCGCTAAGCCCGAATACGCGATCAGATAGCCGCCGATCACGTCAATTGGGCGATAACCGCTGATGAACATGCGCGAGAGCGTACCGCTCGCCCGTTCGCGCACCAGCACAATTGCGCACAGCGCATAGGTCAAAAAGTGGACGATGAACGCCCCAATCGGCACGACAAATTTCTGCGGCTGGAAGATCGGCACATCCACCCCGTCGAAGAACAGGCTGAGCATATACACGATCACAACGGGCATGAGCAGCGACAGTCCGACAAAGCGCGGATCGCTGCGCAGTTGAGCCACGACGCGCCGCGCGACTGAGAACATACTGGCGAACATCAGCGGCTCCTTTGATCGATTAGGCGCAGCACAATTGCTTCCAGCGACTCGCGCTCGATAGCGATCCGCTGCACCTTGTCATCCAGATGATACGTCCGCAGCAGTGCCGGGAGCGCCGCCGCATAGTCGCGCACGTGCTGTTCCGTGCGCCCCGCATCCGTGTCTACGGTGATCGTCGTCTCGCCCTGCCCGAGCAAACCGTCCGGCGTGTTACAGGCCAGAATCTGCCCCTCGCGCAGCACCGCCAGCCGATCGCAGTACACTGCTTCATCCATTTGATGCGTGCTGAGGACAATGGTCGTCCCGGCAGTCGTCATCTC
>CALKIA010000239.1 GCA_937988705.1 uncultured Chloroflexota bacterium
TTGGTCGTGCCGATCATCCGCCCGAAATCGTTCATCGGGCCGGAACGCCTCGGCGTGTTCGCACTGTTCTATGACTGGGCGAAAAGTGGGCGCGGCTTCCCGATGATCGGCAGCGGCAATAACCGCTATCAACTGTTGGATGTGGAAGATCTGTGCGACGCCATCTACCTGACGATGACGCTCGACCAAGCGGTGGTCAACGACACCTTCAACATCGGCGCGAAAGAGTTCACGACGATGCGCGAGGATTATCAGGCGGTGCTGGATTATGCGGGCTTCAAAAAGAAGATCGTGCCGTTCCCCGCTGGCCCGGTGATTCTGGCGCTCAAGGTGCTGGAAGCGCTCAAGCTGTCGCCGCTGTACGCGTGGGTTTACGAGACGGCCAGCAAAGACTCGTTTGTGAGCATCGAGAAGGCGGAAAAGCAGCTCGGCTATAAGCCGAAGTACTCCAACAAAGACGCGCTGATCCGCAACTACAAGTGGTATCTCGACAACCTGTACCAGTTCGAAGGGCAGTCGGGCGTGTCGCACCGTGTCCCGTGGAATCAGGGCGCGCTCAAGCTGGCGAAGCTGTTCTTCTAGGACGTCAACCGCTCATCTAAGCCTAGGGACGAGGTCTGCCGGTAACCCGGTAGGATAGCGTGAAGTCGCTTTGGAAGCCGCGGACGCAATGAATTGCGTCCCTACACAAGCACCGTTTTCTCGTAGGGACGCGATTCATCGCGTCCGCCCCCCCAAAAACCGACCTGTAACCCGTTTACACGGTATTCTACGCACTTACCGGTCTGCTTCGTCCTTTTTGCTTTTATGTAGGGGCGCACATACGTGTGCGCCCTACCGGGCAGACACACAGGTCTGCCCCTACACAAGAACTTTTAGCAATTACTTTTACGGCGGACGCCTCGTTGGGCGTCCCTACACTGACTGCTGATGTGGTATTCCTATTTACACTGCGGCTCGAGTCCCTGCACTGCGATGATGCCCCCGTAAAACTCAATTTTGTAGCGAATGAGCCCCAGATGCGCGTTCAACTCGGCGATGTGCGTCTCGACGTCGCGCTGTAACTGCTTAAGCATTTCGACGCGCTCCGGCAGAGTCGCATCTCCGCCGCGCTGCAATTCGGCATAGGTCTGCATGTCGCCAATCGACATGCCCGTGGCGCGCAGCTTCATCAAAAACTCAATCCAGCCGATGTCATCGCGGGTATAGCGGCGGTGCGTGTTGTCGGCGCGGTCAATCGGGTGAATCAAGCCGACCCGCTCGTAATAACGCAGCGTGTGGACGCTAAGTCCGGTCGCGTCAGCCACTTGGCTGATCGTCAGCAGTTCCTGTTCGTTGATCATATCCATCGGGTGATCCTTATCAGCGCTTGAAACTAATCGCTTGACTTAGAGCGCGCTCTAAGTTGTAGAGTTGCGTTTGTATCACTCTACAGGAGAAAGACGCAGAATGGACAAGCGACTTTTAGGACGTTCGGGCATCGAGGTATCGCCGCTGGGGATGGGCTGCTGGGCGATTGGCGGCGTGTGGCAGTTTCTGGATATTCAGGCGGGTTGGGGCGAAGTCGACGACGCCGAGTCGATTCGCGCGGTGCAGCACGCGCTCGCCAGCGGGATCAATTTCTTCGATACGGCGGCGACTTATGGCACGGGACACAGCGAGCGCATCGTTGGCAAAGCGCTGGCCGGGCGGCGCTCGGAAGCAGTGATCGCCACCAAATTCGGCTTCAACGTCAACGACGCGGGCAAATTCGTCACGCGCTTCGACACGCCAGAGCAGATCATCGCCAATGTGCAGGCCGCGTGTGAGTCGAGCTTGCGGAATCTGGCGATTGACTGCATTGACCTGTACCAACTGCATGTCTGGGATTTTCCAGCGGAGCACGCGCCCGCCCTGCTGGACGCGCTGGAAAACCTCGTGCGCGCGGGCAAAATCCGCTATTACGGCTGGAGCACCGACTCGGTCGAGAACGCGCGCGCCTGCGCCGCGGGGGAACACTGTGTCGCCATTCAGCATGACCTCAATGTGGTGCTGGATGCGCCGGAGATGCTGGCCTTGTGCGCGGCGCAGAATCTGGCGAGCGTCAACCGGTCACCGCTGGCACGCGGCGCGCTGACCGGCAAGTACACCAAAGACACGGTGTTCGCAGCGAATGACGTGCGCACTGATCCGTGGGCGGTGCAGAACATCCTCAACCCGGCGTTTGATCGGCTGGAAGATTTGCGGGACATTTTGACGAGCGGCGGGCGCACATTGGCGCAGGGCGCGCTGGCGTGGATCTGGGCGCGCAGCCCGGTCGCCGTGCCGATTCCCGGCATTCGCAC
>CALKIA010000240.1 GCA_937988705.1 uncultured Chloroflexota bacterium
GCGCGGACGCTCCTACTACGATGCGCCGGTGCAAGCGGCGGAGTATTTCCTGCGCGGCAGCACCGGGATTACGGCGCTCGCTGGACTATGCTTTGAGAGCATCCAGCAGCCTGAAGAACAGGTGTGGTCAGTGCGTTTCACGACGGCGGACAACGAGCTGCACGAAGTTCATGTGCGCCGCGAAATGTCGCCGTGGACGGTCTACGAGAGTTCGACGGATGCCGAGCCGCGCCATGTGCCGCAGTTCCATTTGGTCGAGCAGCATGCGGTGAAGCGGAAAGCGCCGCGCTGCGAGGGATGAGGTAATGGAGACTACCTCGAAAAATGGCATTTTAGTACGTCTGCCTGACGAACGCTGGCAGCATATCACCACCGAACACGCTGAGGTGTCCGATCTGCGCGCAGAGGTTTTGAAGGTTGATTCAGAACCTGAAGCCATTTATGAGGGTGGTGACGGCGAATTGCTGGCTGTTCGTGAAGTTGAAGCTGGAAAATGGCTGGTTGTCGTGTATCGTGAATTGGGCGATGAGGGATTCATCATCACTGCATTTTGGACGCGCCGCAAACAGTCGCTAGATAGGAGGACGGTTGTATGGTCGCCCTAAACCTAGACGCTTATCTGCGTTTTCTCCCCATTGTGAAAGACACACCAGAAAATAACATCTGGTTGTCGTTCGATCTAGAGGCGGATGTACTCTATATTAACTTCAAGAGACCAAGCATCGCAACCGACAGTGAGCTGACGGATGATGACGTCATTGTGCGGTATGACGGCGAAGCGGTGGTTGGCTTAACAGTGCTCCATGTGAGCAAACGCGAGTCACCAACTGCCTGACTCGCGCGGATGCGGTATCCGTTCGATAATCCTGCTAACGCTGGCTAATCGAATCTACGGATAACGCATCTATGAACCTGTATCTGGAGCCGTCCGGCTTTCTAGGCACGGGCGCAAGCCTGCTTGCCGATATCACCGTTGTGCTGTACATCCTGATCCTTGCGCCCGCTATGCTCATCGGGTACTGGCAGGCACGGCGGGGAATGCATCGTCCCCATCATCGCAACCTCATGATCGCCGTCACGGTTATCAACTGGGTGCTGATTATCTTCCTCATGATCGTCGCCTACCGCTTTGATGTGGCGGACAATTTCCCCAACCAGCCTACCGCGCCGCGCTATCTGCTCCCGGTGCTGCACGCGATCCTCGGTTTACCGGCGCAAGCGCTGGCGACCTACATTGTCATCCGTATGTTGATAGAAGATATCCGGGTTGCGCAGGGGCAGCGGCGCGGTGAAACGGTCACGCAGCTGCGGCGCTACTGGTTCAAAGGTGCGAAACCATTTATGCAGATCACGCTGGGATTGTGGCTGGCAACGGTCGCGCTCGGCATCATCACGTATCTCGTGCGCTACGAGGTGTTCCCCGCGGGCGCGGATGGACAGGCGGCTGAGCCCGTCGCAACGCAGGAGGTTCACTCACCGGTGGGGACGCAGGAGGTGCTGCCGCCAGCGGCCACCCTGGAAGTCAGCGAGCCTGTGGAAACGCAGGAAGCGAGTTCCTAACTGGATTGAAACTCAACAAGCGGGGAAGCGTCAGATTCGACCCAGCGGGAACGGCGTAAGCTTGAGGGAGAAGA
This sequence comes from uncultured Chloroflexota bacterium, assembly GCA_937988705.1. Taxonomy (GTDB): domain Bacteria; phylum Chloroflexota; class Anaerolineae; order Aggregatilineales; family Phototrophicaceae; genus Flexifilum. The sequence goes on from CALKIA010000240.1 coordinate 1,635, forward strand.
GTTGTTTCGGGGGGATTGTCTGATGCGTAAATTTGTCACGCTCGTCGCCATCCTGCTTGTTCTCGGCTGGACTGCTGCCACACACGCGGATCAAGTGGCGCAGACCACGCCGCCGAGTCCGCTGGCGGTGCTGTACTCGTACTATACCGAGATCAACCTCGGTGACTATCTCGCGGCGTATAACCATTGGGTCAATCCGCCGATGACGTATGCGCGGTTTTCGAGCGGGTTTAATGCCACGACGCACATTGTCCCGTACTTTGCACCGTTTACGGGGACGGCAGGCGCGGGGAGCGTGCGCGCAGTGCTGCTCGGCTATCGGGCCGATGGGCTGGTCGAAAGCTACGCGGGCTGTTTCAACCTGAGCTATGCAGGCGCAGGCTGGTTCATCACCGGGGCGAACCTGACACTGCTGGCGAACGGATCGCCGCCGACCAACGCCGCGATCAGCACAGAACTGGCGCAAGGCTGCACGACCAACCCGAGTCCGGCGCTCGGCACTTACGAGCCAGCCGATCAACTGGTGGTCAACTACTTCGACCTGATCAACCGCCGCAGCTACGCGGGCGCATACAGCCTGTGGCTGTCGCCGCAAGCCGGCCCGCAGCCGAATGGGAGTCCCGCGACCGACTATCGCCGCCCGTTTGACCGCTTCGTCAGCGGGTATGCGGACACGCGCTATGGGTACGTCTACTTTGGCGATTATCAGTTCATGGGGGCGGCGGCGGGTAAGCCGTATCTACAGGGGATGCTGCCGATGGTGCTGGTCGGAGATCGGTGGGATGGCGGCTTTCGCGCGTTCTACGGCTGTTGGGTGATCGGCACGTTCACGAACGGCTCGCTCGGCATCGTCAACGGGCGTTTCTACCAGTTCCTGAGCGATACGCCATCGGGGTCGGATATTTTGAGCCGGGTGAACATCGACTGTACGACGCTGAATATTCCTAACTGAACGAGAGCAGAATGAGCGACGCCTTCACCGAAATTCTGAGAAGCTGGCAAACCTTTTACTTCACCATCGGTGGGGCAGCGGCGGCGCTGTTAGGCTTGATGTTCGTGGCGGTGTCGCTCGCGCTGCCAGTCATTACGACGGGTATCAGCGCAGATATGAAAGCGTTCGTCAATCCGAGCGTGTACTACTTCGTGTCTGAGCTGGCGTTGGTATTCGTGCTGCTGGTGCCGAGCTACGATCCGCTGATTCTGGGGCTGCTGCTGATCGTGGGCGGTGTGCCCGGATTGGCGTTTACGCTGCGGCATGCGCGTCAATTAGTGCGGGTTGCCCGGCGCGCGCAAGACTTTAATCTCGGTGATTGGCTCAGTCAGATCATTTTGCCCGTTGGGGCGTATGCGCTCATCGCGGTCGGCGGTCTCTGTTTCGTCGGCAGGCAGTGGTCGTTGGGGTTCGCCACTCTGTGGATTGGCAGCGTGCTGCTGCTCCTCTGTGCGATTGCCAATACGTGGAGTCTCGTGCTCTGGATCGTCGAGCAGAAGTTCGGAGCAGGCTAACCCCCTCTATTGACAGAGGGGGTAGCTGTGGGGATTAGTTCAGGTTTTCGAAGATGCCCGCCGCGCCCATACCGCCACCGATGCACATGGTCACCATGCCGTACTGGCTGTCACGGCGCTTCATCTCGTTGATGAGCGATACGGTCAGCTTGGAGCCGGTGCAGCCGAGCGGGTGACCGAGCGCAATTGCGCCGCCGTTCACGTTGACCTTCTCCGGATTCATCTCCAGATGGCGGATGACCGCCAGCGACTGCGAAGCGAACGCCTCGTTAAGTTCGAACAGATCGATGTCTTCTAGCTTCATGCCCGTGCGCTTGAGCAGCTTCGGGATCGCTGCAATGGGGCCGACGCCCATGATCTCCGGGCGAACGCCCGCCACGCCAAAGCCGACGAAGCGCGCCAGCGGCTTGAGCCCCAGCTGCGCGGCCTTGCCCGCTTCCATGATGATGACCGCCGCCGCGCCATCGCTCAATGGGCTGCTGTTACCCGCCGTCACGCGGCCGTTGTTGCGGAACACGGGCTTAAGCTTGCCCAAGCCTTCGACGGTGGTTTCACGACGCAGATGCTCATCTTCGGTGAGCAGGCGCTTGACCGTCACCAGTTCGCCGTTGTCATCGACATACGACTCTTCGATTTCGAACGGGACGATTTCCTGAGCGAAACGGCCAGCATCGATGGCGGCGGCGGCTTTCATGTGGCTCCGGTAGGCGAACTCATCCATGTCGGCGCGATTGACGTTGAATTCATCCGCGACGTGCTCCGCCGTGTGCCCCATGCTCATGTAGACTTCGGGTTCGTTCTGCGCCATGTACGGGTTCGGGCTGATCTTGAAGCCGGTCATGGGGACGAGCGACATGGTTTCCGCGCCGCCCGCGATGATCACATCCGCGCCGTTGGCGATGATGCGTTCGGCGGAGGTGGCGATGGTCTGCAAGCCGCTGGCGCAGAAGCGGTTGACGGTCTGTCCGGCGATATCGACGGGCAAACCGGCACGTAAGGCGATCACGCGGGCGAAGTTCAGGCCCTGCGAGCCTTCCGGCATCGCGCAGCCGATCACCACGTCGTCGATTTCCTGCGGATCGAGCTTGCCGCCCGTTTGCGCCAAGACCGCCTTGATGACTTCCGCCGCCATATCGTCAGAACGGGCGCTGCGGGTGACGCCTTTTTTGGATTTGCCGACGGCGGTTCGGGCCGCCGCGACGATCACTGCTTCACGCATAGTTTTAAGTCCTCAGTAAACAGCTGACAGTTCACAGTTTAAAAACGGCGGACGAAATGGATTTCGTCAAGGGGCGCACGGCCGTGCACCCCTACGCGTGCGTAAATGACTAATTGCGCAGCGGCTTGTTGGTCGAGAGCATGTGCGCCATACGTTCGAGCGTCTTTTCAGTCTGGACGAGTTCGAGGAAGACTTTGCGTTCCAGATCGAGGAACACCTGCTCATCGATCCAGCCCGGTTCGCTCACGGCGCCGCCCGTGAGGACGTAGGCGAGTTTGCGGGCGATCAGCGCGTCGTGTTCGCTGGCGAGTCCCTGTTCCTTGAAGCCTTCAATGCCGATCAACAGGGCGGCGTAGGCATCCCGCCCGACGGCGTAGACCTTACCGGGACGCTGCGGCTGATAACCATCGGCCATGTGCAGCACTTCCCGCTTGGCTTCGCCCAGCAGGTGATCGCGGTTGAGCACGATGCGGTCGCACGGACCGAGGATACCCAGATCGCGCGCCTGCTTGGCGCTTTCACTGACTTTCGCCAGCATGATCGCTTCAAAGACTTTCTGCAGATGGGGGAGCGCATCGGCGTTGGGGTGTGATGCCATCACCGGATTGACGACGCGGCGCACCAGTTCCTTACAGCCGCCGCTGCCAGGGATGAGGCCGACGCCGACTTCGACCAAGCCCGCGTACAGTTCCATGTGCGCGACCACGCGCGCCCCCGCCATGACGAATTCCGCGCCGCCGCCGAGCGCCATGTTGTGTGGCGCGACCACGACGGGCTTACTGGCGGTGCGCAGCGCCTGCATGGCGTCCTGCGACCCCTTGATTGTGCCTTCCAACTGGTCGAGCTGGCCAGATTGTACAGCCATCGCCACCATGAACAGGTTCGCACCCACGCAGAAGCGTTCGGCATCATTGCCGACCACCAAGCCTTCATAGGCGCCGGTTTCCAGCAGATCGACGGCTTTCCACGTCATTTCGACCACATCCGCATCGATGGCGTTGGCCGGGCTGTGGAATTCCAGCAGCGCGACGCCGTCGCCCATATCGAGGATGCTCGCTCCGCTGTTGGCGGCGATCT
>CALKIA010000241.1 GCA_937988705.1 uncultured Chloroflexota bacterium
CAGCGCTTGTTGTGAGGAGCGCTCTGATTGGAGTATAGTTCGGACATTTATGGCAGATTCTTAACAGCAGGTCTTATGTCACATATTATTGCCCACGATTTAGGCACAACCGGAAACAAAGCAACGTTATATGACCGTGACGGACGCCTGGTCGGCAGTGTGTTTTACGGCTACGAAACCGAATACGCACACACCGGTTGGGCGGAACAAAACCCAGAAAACTGGTGGCTGGCCGTGTGCCGCTCGACGCGGGATTTGCTGGCGCAGACGGGTGTGAGCAAAACGGGAGTCGCCTGTATCACTTTCAGCGGGCAGATGATGGGCGCGGTCGCCCTCGACAGTGAGGCGCGCCCACTACGGAACGCGATCATCTGGGCGGATACACGGGCGCTGGCGCAGGAAAAATGGATCGGCGAGCGCGTGTCGTTCGAAGAGATGTATCGCATCAGCGGCCATCGTCTGAGCCCATCCTATTCGCTGGCCAAAATCCTGTGGATTCGCGACAACCAACCGGCGATCTATCACGCGACCCACAAATTTGTCCACGCGAAAGATGCAATCGTCGCGCGGCTAACCGGCGCGTTCGTCACCGATCCGTCGGATGCGTCGGGGATGAATCTGTACGATCTCAGCAGCGGGAGCTGGTCAACGCGCATTCTGGAGGCGGTCGGCCTACCCATTGAGAAGCTGCCGGAGATTCGCCCGTCAAGTGCGGTGGTGGGCACAGTGCGCGCGGAGGTCGCCGACGAGGTCGGCGTGGCCGCCGGAACACCCGTCGTGATCGGCGGCGGGGATGGCGCATGCGCAACAGCGGGCGCAGGTGTGATCCGCGAAGGCTCAGCTTACAACTACCTCGGCTCATCGGCGTGGATCGCGCTCGCGACGCCGGCCCCGATCTTCGACCCCGATTACCGCACGTTCACCTTCGCACATGTCATCCCGGGCATGTTCATGCCGACGGGCACAATGCAGACGGCGGGCGCATCCTACCAGTGGACGCGCGATCAACTCGCGGGCGCGGAGAAACAGGTCGCGCAGGCGCTGGGCATCAGCGCGTATGAGCTGATGAATATGGAAATCGACACGATCAAACCGGGGGCGGAAGGCTTGTTTTACCTGCCCTACCTGCTGGGCGAACGCAGTCCGCGTTGGAATCCCCATGCGCGCGGGGCCTTCGTCGGCCTGACGATTCGCCACACGCGCACCCACATGTTCCGGGCGGTACTGGAAGGCGTCACGATGAATCTGCGCGTGATCCTCGATGCTTTTCGCAATCAGGGCCGGCACATTGATGCGATGCGGGTCATCGGCGGCGGCGCACGCGGCCGGATGTGGAATCAGATCATGGCCGATCTTTACGGCATCCCGATCCAGCGTCTGAGCATCCTCGAAGAAGCAACCTCGATGGGCGCAGCGTTGGTGGGCGGCGTTGGCGTCGGCATCTACTCGGACTGGTCGATGATCGAGCAGATGAATGCCATCGCCGAAGTCATCACGCCTGAGGCAGAAGCCCGCACCGCTTATGACCAGATTTACCCGGTCTTCAACGCGATCTACGAGGCACTGGTTCCCGTCTACGATCAGATCGCCCAACTGCCATAAGTTAAGGCAGGAGCGCGAAACAAATCCACGAACGAACCTAGGGGCGCACCTACGAGGTACAACCCCTCTCCCCCAACCCCTCTCCCACGCCAGTGGGGAGAGGGGAGACAGTGCGCGGGAGGTTGGCTCCCCTCCCTGAATTCGGCTGAGGGGTCGGGTCGGAAGGCAACCATTTTGACCACACTCATGTGTGCGCCCGAAATGGGCAGACACATCGGTCATTTACGGCTGAAGCGGCAGAAAGCCGACAAAGCCGGCGATCTGCCAGTGTCCGTCAAGGCGGACACACTGGTAGAGCGTCTGCCAGTGCAGCGGGATGATCTTGCCGGAGTCGGTGACGATTTGCCCGTCCAGCTTCTTGTGGAGCAGCGCAGCATCGCCTTGCACTTCGATGTCGTGCAGGGTGGTTGCGTCGATGAAAGCTTGGCGTAGGTTTGCCGCCCCGACGCGCTCCAGCATGTGTCGGGCATTTTCCAGCCACAGTGCCCCGTAATCGTCCACACGACTGAAGCTCAAGCGCCACATGTCCGGGTTGGTCGAACCACGCGCGTCAATAGCGGTGAAACCGGTGCGCACAAAAATGACTTTGAGCCGCGCCCAATCCGCGTGCACAAAAGCTTCGATATCCTCTTCGACCAGCAAGTGCCACAGTGCATGGCGATCCGTACCCACTTCAAAGGGATTATGGTAGAGCGTCATCGAGAAGAGTCCTTTCAGCGAGCGCGAGCGGCGCCCATCGCGCGAATTGGCCTGAACGCAATCTTATAATACATGAGTACTATTGACAAAACTAAAGTCCGATTTTCCCCGTGAACCTCACAAAAACTGCTCCAAAACTGGGTGCGACATTCGCGTCAGTTCTACGGTATAGGGTACAAGGCGCGGACAATACAACTCTTAATGCGGTGGTTCACAGAGTTGTTAAGCCGGCGTTACACATTTATTTTTCCTTACTTGACTAGTGCACGGAGGACTCACAATGGCTCGTAGACGTCTCAGTCTGGCTCTCTTTCTCATTC
>CALKIA010000242.1 GCA_937988705.1 uncultured Chloroflexota bacterium
GGGGGTTGAGGGGTTTGCCCTAGCATTAAATTTTCCCTGAAAGGGTCGGGGGTGGGGTCGGCTTGGAATCAAAAACCCCTGCGCAGATGGCGCAGGGGTCAGGGGTGGAACGGCTTTAAGACAGGTAATCGCGCAGTTGACGGCTGCGGCGCGGGTGGCGCAGGCGGCGCAGCGCGCGCCCTTCGATCTGGCGGATGCGTTCGCGCGTCAGGCCGAACTTCTGCCCGACTTCTTCAAGCGTGTGACTCTTGCCGTTCAGCAAACCAAAGCGCAGGCGCAGGATACGCGCTTCCCGCGGGGTGAGCGTGTTGAGCAGCGCTTCGATCTTTTCGCGCAGCATCTTGTCGTAGGCGCTCTGTGCGGGCGAGGGTGCGCTCTCGTTTTCGATGAAATGCCCAAATTCGCTGTCGTCATCCTCGCCGACCGGACGTTCGAGGCTGAGCGGCTGCCACGAGACGCGCAGCATCCAGCGGACTTTGCGCGGGTCAACCTTGAGTTCGGCGGCGATCTCTTCCGGCGACGGCTTGCGGCCGTTCTCCTGCTCCAGCTTGCGCGCGGTGCGGTACAAGCGGCGGATGCGGTCGCTCATATGGACGGGCACACGGATCGTGCGCCCCTGATCGGCGATGGCGCGGGTGATCGTCTGGCGAATCCACCACGTCGCGTAGGTGCTAAAGCGGAAGCCACGGCGGTAGTCGAACTTTTCGACGGCCTTCATCAAGCCGAGGTTGCCTTCCTGAATCAGGTCGAGGAAGGGGACGCCGCGCTGCATGTACTTCTTGGCAATCGACACAACCAGGCGCGTGTTCGCCTTCACCAGATGGTCGCGGGCTGCGGTGCCATCGACGACGAGCTGATGCCATTCATGTGCCCGCTTGTGCTGGGGGTCTTTTTTCAGTTTGCGCGCGGCTTCAGCGCCCGCTTCGAGACGCATCGCGAGGTTAATTTCTTCTTCGGTCGTCAACAGCGGCACGCGAGCCATCTCTTTGAGATACAAGCCGACCGTATCGCTGTGGATCGAGTCGTCCATCATGAATTCCTCGTCACCGTAGAGGTCTTCATCTTCAACTTCGACATCTTCGTTGAAATCATCATCCGCCCATAATTCGTCGGCGGGTTCTTCGTCTTCAAATTCTTCAACATCAAGATCTTCATCAAAAAAATCGCCACCATCCCGTAAAAATTGGGAATCAAAACTACTATCGTAGTCGTTCAAGGCGTTCCCCCTAGACCAGATGAGATGAACAAATGAATTCAGTTATGGACTTGCAGTTAACGGTCGAGCAGTTGTTTCAGTTTTGCCAGGCGCGGGTCGATGTCGTCCTCGTGAGCGTGGTTCAGCTCCCGATTGAGATTCGCACCACATTCCGGACACAAGCCTTGGCAGTCTGGCTTGCACAGTCCTCCCCGGGCATCCGCGATCAGGGTTTCCGCGCGCAGGAGCGGCGCGAGATCGAGAATCGCGTCCTCGCCAACGCTGAACTCAGCGGCTTTGGAGGGCGGGTAGGTGTAAAGCTCTTCGATGTCAATCGTGACAGACTGGTTGATCGGATCTAGGCAGCGGTAGCATTCGTCATCGATGCCGACATGGAGCGATCCTTGAACCAGCACTCCTTCTTTCGTCCGACTGAGACGCAGGTTGCCGCGAATGTACGTTAAGTCAACATCATCAGCCACTCGAACCATCGGCGCATCAAATGAAGTTTCGTGCGCATAGCCGGGCCCTGCACTGAGGATGAAACCGACATTGAGCTTGAGTACACGGTTACTCACATAACCGTTCGCGTGTTGTTTCACTGCATTCACCGGAGCAACGGATCGTATTACATTTAGCCAACATACCTACAAAGTAAAGGAGTTTTAAGTTTGTGTCAATATGTGAGACAAGATCTCATACCGTATTCAAACATTTAGCGCATAGTTCTTTAGTCACACGACCCCGTCTGAGGGGAAAAGCGGAGATATTTCAGCTCGGTTGGCTGAGCAGTAAGATATGTCTCAAGCTCCATAAATTGCTGTAAAAAAGGGGCTCGCAATGCTGAACCCCTTGCGTGATGGTCGTCAGTTCCGGCGTTGGTTCGCGGTCATATCCGAATGATCGCTTCCACGTTGACGGGACGGGTGGGCGGGCCGGTGATGCTGGCCGCCGTCGCCCCCTCCTCCACATCGATCTGAAAGACCGGCTGGCCGACCTCGGAGCCATTGAAGGTCACATACATTTCAAACGCGGGATACGTCTCGATCATCCCCTCGAAGCGCACCGTGGCCGCCGTATTTTCGGCGTTCAACTGCACCGTGACCGTCCCGAACAAGTCAACGTTGGGCGATAGTTTGACGTTGGCAACTTTCAGGCACGGATTTTTGGCGCTGGCCTTGAGGTCGACGCTGAAGATCCCGTCCGCCTCAGTCACGACAAAGTTCTCGAAGAGCATGTGGCTGGTGTCACCATGCTCACGGCATTTCTCCGCGCCGCTCGTGCAGTCGATTTCAATCGTTTCGTGGCAGTGATGAAACTCGTAGACCAGCTTCTTCTTCTGCACGTCGATTTCGACTTCGGAGTGCAGGCGGGCTTTGGCGTGGACATCCGGGCTGAACGTCCGGTCATCGGTGAGAAAACAGCGGTTCACTACCCACAGCGTCGTCAGCATCGTTTTGCCCGCGTGTTCCCCCGCCGGGACGACCTCCGCGCCCGGGTAAGTCGCTGGGATGAAGGCGTTCACCCACAACTTGATCGTATGAATTCGCCCGTTGGATCTGGCTTGCTGCGCCATTGTCACTCCCTAGTCTGCTGTTCCTCAACCCGGCACACGATACCCCGCGCCGCGCGACGTGGGGTTAGGGCTGAGGTTATTTTATTTCAATTAACATTGCATTCATTATCCGGTCAGACTGGAAACATAACCTGAGCAATAGATAAGCATCTGGTGACAGGAGCAGACTATGCTATAATCCGCCGCCGATAGGAGTATTGAAGGCAACGGACAATGCAAATGAAAGCGGCGGTCAAATCCTCTGTGCCGAGCGCGAAACGGGTGACGTTGAGCGTTTTGATCCCCTGTTTTAATGAGCGCGACACGATTGAACCCGTCCTTGATCGGGTTGAGGCAGTGGGACTGGCTGACGAGATCATCATCGTGGATGATGGCTCGACCGATGGCACGCGCGACGTGCTGCGTCAGATCGAAGCCCAGCAGCGCCCGCATCTGAGGATCGTCTACCATGAGCAGAACGCAGGCAAAGGCGCGGCGCTGGTTACCGCGTTCAAACATGCGACCAGCGACGTATTCCTCATTCAGGACGCCGATTACGAATATGATCCGCGTGAATACCCCATGCTGCTGCGTCCCATTGAAGAAGGCCTCTCCAAAGTTGTGTATGGATCACGCTTCCTCGGCGGCCCGCGCAAAGCCATGAACTTCTGGAACATGGTCGCCAACAAGATCCTCACCCTAACGACCAACGTGCTGTACAACTCGATTCTCAGCGACATGGAAACGTGCTACAAGGTATTCCGGCGCGAAGTGGTCACCGACATGGTGATCCACGCTAAACGCTTCGAATTTGAGCCGGAATTCACGGCGAAAGTGCTGAAGCAGGGGATTCGGATCTACGAAGTGCCGATTTCGTACAACGGACGGGAATGGACGGAAGGCAAAAAGATTAAGTGGACCGATGCGCCGATCGCCTTGTGGACCTTGATCAAATACCGATTTGTTGATTAACCGCTTGTCGCTGCACACCCGCCCAAGCTACAGCCTGTATTTCCATGTGCTCGCCCTGCTCATCATCCTGAGCATTGGCGCGGTCTTGGTGCTTGTCCCCGGAGGACGTGAAGTCAGCGCCCAACTGAATGACAGTCACATCTATCTCGCCGTCGACCGGAGCATGGTGTTTGCGCCGGGGAACTGTGTGAATGTGACCTGGCAAGTGGATGGTGTGCGCGAGGTATATTTCGACGGCCAACCGACGGTGGGACAGAGTACGGCGTTCACCTGTCTCGAAGCGGAAACGACCCCCGCGCTGCGTGTTGTGCTGCCGGATGGCAGCGCGAACGAATATACGCTCCCGATTCAGTACTTTATCCACCAGCCCAGCGCTTTATTCCTCACGGTGATCAGCCTGTTTGTCGGGATCTCGTTCGTCGCCACGTTGCTGCTGCCGCGCCTCTCGCCGGAGCCAGCGATGCATGTCGAGCACGCGCGGGCGGGCTGTGTGAGCCGGGGCTTGATGATTGTTGGCGCGAGCACGCTGGTGCTCATCGGCGTGGCGGTCGGCGCAGAAGTTGTTTTGCGCATCATATTTACAACCTTCGGCAGCGAGTCGGATCGCCTCAGTTATGTCTACACCCGCGCCGAAGCGATTGCGCATGATCAACATGTGCTGGCGCTGCCGTTTGTCGAATATGGCTTGAATCCGGCGGTGGGCGACAACAATGCGCTCGGTCTGCGGGGCGCGGAGACGACACCGGAGAAGCCAGCCGGCGTGTACCGCATTGTGGCGCTCGGTGACTCGGCGACCTATGGCGCGACTGAGGTGGAGGAATCGTACCCGGCGTGGTTGCAGCAGATTTTGCGCGATCAATACGGCTTGAGCACTGTCGAAGTGATCAACGCAGGGGTGCATGGCTACAACACGTGGCATACCCTGACCAATTTCGAGTTCAGGATTTTGGAACTCGACCCTGATCTGGTGATCGTTTACCAATCCGTAATCGATATCGCGGGCCGCACCCTGAACCCGGACTGTTACCGGGGCGTCAACCCACTGCGCGGACTTGATCCGCAAAATGCGGTCGTGAGCAATTACAATTCGGGAACATTCAGCGTCAGCACGCTCTACCGGTTCCTGACGATTCAACTGGGCTTAGAAACTGATCCCGCAGATGAGAACTCGGTTGCGCTCGGAACCAATGTCGCGTGTGGGGATGGGCGCACCTACACCGAGGCAGAGGCCTATGCGCTCAACCCGCCCATGTATTATGAGCGCAACCTGCGCAGCTTGATCGGGATCGCGCAAATTCAAGGTGTCGCGGTGCTGCTGAGTACCTTCGCGTATGATCGCGCTGATACGACAGCGACCGCCGATTGGCGCGCGGCGGCGGACGAGAACAATACGATCGTGCGGCAGTTGGCCGAGCAGTACAACTTGCCCTTCATCGATTACGCGGCCTTGGCGCCTGCGGATGCTGACGTGTGGGTTGATCACATTCACCTGAATGGTCAGGGCACGCAGAATCAAGCCGCGGCCTATGCCGCCTACCTGGTGGAACAGGAAATTCTCCCCGCGCCGTAGGGGATTCGATCCCTCATCTTGAAAGCGACCCTCCCCTCTGCTAGAATGCCTCACGGGTCAAGCGACCCAAAATTTCACACGCCCGGACTCAGCGGCGTGTTGTCGCGGACTACCGCGATGATCCGCTGGGGGCGAACGGCGTGCTTGTAAACAAACACGAACCCATTAGGAGAACGCAATGCCCACGCAAGTTACGATGAAGGAACTTCTCGAAACGGGCGTCCATTTTGGTCACCGTACGACCAAGTGGAACCCGAAGATGAAGCCGTATATTTTCACGGAACGCAACGGTATCCACATCATTGACCTGCAGCAGACGCTGGTCAATCTCAACAGCTATGCTGATATGCTGCGCGACAAGACACAAAAAGGCGGCACCGTGCTGTTCGTCGGCACGAAGCGTCAGGCGCAGGATGCCATCGCGCGCGAAGCTGAACGCTGCGGTATGCCGTACGTCAATACCCGCTGGCTCGGCGGCACGCTGACCAACTGGAAGACCATTAAGGATCGGATCGAAGCGCTCAAGAAGCTGGAAAAGCGCCGCGACAATGGCGAATTCGACCTGCTGTCCAAGCGTGAAGCGCAGGTCTTGAACACCAAGATTCTGAAGCTGCAAGAACGCCTCGGCGGCATCCGCAACATGAAGAAGCTGCCCGATGTGCTGATGGTGATCGACACCATGCGTGAAGTGACCGCGGTTAAAGAAGCGAACACGCTCAAAATTCCGGTGATGGCGCTGGCGGATACCAACAGCAACCCGGACACGATCGACTATGTTGTTCCGGCGAACGACGACGCGGTGCGCGCCATCAAGCTGCTCATCGGGGCGCTGGCAGATGCCATCCTCGAAGGTCAGCAGATGCGTAAGCCGGATGATTTCGGCCAAGAAGGCGGCGACGACTCCTCGCCCGCGTTCGCGAACAAGTACGACGACGTTGTCGACGATGAAGCGCTGCTGGGCGCGTCGACGCTGGCGAAGCTCCGCAATACCAAGCTGTTTGAAGAAGAGACCGAGGAATAAACTCTATGGCGATCACGGCACAACAAGTTAAAGACTTGCGCGAAATGACGGGCGCGGGTCCGCTTGACTGCAAAAAAGCACTCGAAGCCACCAACGGCGATGTCGACAAAGCCGCCGCGTTTCTGCGTGAAAAGGGTCTGGCGAAGGCGGCTAAGAAGCTGAACGCTGGCCGCTCGATGAACGAAGGCCTGATCGAAAGCTACCTGCACTTCACCAAGCGCCTCGGCGTGATGGTGGAGGTCAACTGCGAAACCGACTTCGTCGCCAATACCGACGCCTTCAAGAAGTTTGCCAAGGAAGTGGCGCTGCACGTCGCCAACCTGAATCCGCAGTACGTCAAGCGTGAAGACGTGCCCGCGGAACTGGTCGAAAGCGAACGTCAGGTGCTGCTGGCGCGCACGATCAACGAAGGCAAGAAGCCGGAAGTCGCGGAAAAAGTGGTTGCTGGCCGCATGGACAAGTTCTATCAGGACATCGTCCTCATGGAACAGCCGTGGTTGAAGGATGACAACAAGACCATCAGCCAACTGCTGGCGGAAACCGTCGCAGAAGTCGGCGAAAGCATCGAAATTCGCCGTTTTGCGCGCTTCGAAATCAGCACGCCGGTCGACGTACCCGAATAACCGATGCTCGGACGACCGCGACATACCGTTTTCTAGTGTTAACGAAGGGGATGAACATTTCGTGTTCATCCCCTTTTTTATGCCCAGAGGAGGCAAGGCGATGCAAGAGAAACCCGTCTATAACCGGATCATGCTGAAGATGAGCGGCGAGGCGCTGGCAGGGGATCACGGCTACGGCATTGATCCCGATCGCGCTGAGGAAATTGGCGAGAAGGTCAAAACCATTCACGACCTCGGCGTGCAGATCGCCATCGTGATCGGCGGGGGGAACATCTGGCGCGGCGCGCAAGGCGTGG
>CALKIA010000243.1 GCA_937988705.1 uncultured Chloroflexota bacterium
ATCAGGTAGCGGCAGCGGAAATGCAGGTCGGCGACATGATCGCCTTCATGCAGTATGCGCTGCAAGTGGTGTTCGCTTTCATCATGCTGTCGATGATGTTCATCATCCTGCCGCGCGCGTCGGTTTCGGCGGATCGGATCGCCGAAGTAATCCACACGAAGCTGGTCATCAATGACCCGCCCGCGCCGAAACGCTTCCCTGAACCGTTCCGTGCTACGGTCGAGTTCCGCAATGTGTCATTCCGCTACCCCGGTGCGGAAGAAGACGCGCTGCACAGCCTCAACTTCACGGCCAAACCGGGCGCGATGACGGCGATCATCGGTTCGACCGGGTCGGGCAAGTCGACCCTGGTTAACCTGCTGCCGCGCTTCTACGACGTGAGCGAGGGCGCAATCCTGGTCGATGGGGTCGATATTCGGGAAGTCAAGCAGTCTGACCTGCGCGAAAAGATCGGCTTTATCCCGCAGAAAGCGAACCTGTTTTCCGGGACGATTGAATCGAACTTGCGCTACGCCGACGAATTTGCTGCGGTCGAATTGCTGAACGAGGCGATTGATACGGCGCAGGCGCGTGAATTCGTGAGCACCAAACCCGAAGGCTTGGCGACCGAAATCGCGCAGGGCGGGGGGAACGTCTCTGGCGGCCAGCGGCAGCGCCTCTCCATTGCGCGGGCACTGGTCAAACATGCGCCGATCTATATCTTCGACGACAGCTTTTCTGCCTTGGATTTCAAGACGGATGTGGCGCTGCGGCGCGCACTGAAAGAGAAGACGGGCGACAGCACCCTGCTCATCGTCACCCAGCGCGTTTCCACGGTGAAAGACGCAGATCAAATCATCGTGCTCGACGAAGGGCAATTGGTAGGTAAAGGAACACACGACGAACTTATGGACACCTGTGAAGTCTATCGAGAGATTGCCTTGTCGCAGTTGAGCATGCAGGAGTTGGCACAATGATGATGGGTGGCGGTAGACCAGGTCAACCCGGCCCCGGCGGACGTCCCGGTGGCCCGATGGGCGCGATGCTGAAGGGCGATAAAGCCCGCGATTTTCGGGGCACAATGAATAAGCTGATCGCCTATATTGGGTCGTATAAGCTCTCGATTGTGGTGGTGCTGTTCTTTGCTATTCTCTCCACCATCTTTATGATCGTCGGCCCGAAGATTTTGGGGCAGGCGACGACCAAATTGTTCGAAGGCGTACTGGGGCAGCTCTCCGGGTCGAGCACGGGCATCGATTTCGAGTACATCGGCAATATCATCCTCCTGTTGGCGGTGCTGTACCTCGTGTCAACCCTGTTCAGCTACATTCAGGGTTATGTGATGGCCGGTATCTCGATGAAGGTGACGTATCGACTGCGCGCTGACATTTCGCAGAAGATCAACCGCCTGCCGCTCAAGTACTTCGATACGACGAATCAGGGTGAAGTGCTGTCACGCGTCACCAACGACGTCGACACGATCAGCCAGACGCTGAACCAAAGCTTAGGCCAGATCGTCACGTCGGTGACGAGCATGATCGGCGTACTGATCATGATGCTTTCGATCAGTTGGGTGCTGACACTGGTCGCGCTGGTGATGATCCCGATGTCGTTCGGCATCATTGCCTTCGTAATCAGCAAGTCGCAGGTCTACTTCAAGCAGCAGCAGGACTACCTCGGGCACGTCAACGGGCATATTGAGGAGATGTACGGCAGCCACAGCGTCGTCAAGGCGTTCAATGGCGAAGCGCAGAGCATTCAGAAGTTTGACCAGTACAACGGCACGCTCTACGGTACGGCCTGGAAGTCGCAGTTCCTGACTGGCTTACTGTTCCCGATCATGGGGTTTGTCGGCAACCTCGGCTACGTCGGCGTGTCGATCCTCGGCGGTTATCTGGTCGTGACCGGTTCTATCACTGTCGGCGATGTGCAGGCGTTCATTCAATACGTGCGCTCGTTCACGCAGCCGATTGCCCAGATCGCCAATATCTCGAACATCTTGCAGCAAACGGCCGCCGCCGCCGAACGGGTCTTCGAATTCCTTGAAGAGCCGGAAGAAGTCGCAGATACGGCGACACCCTTCACAGAAGATGTGGTCGCGGGCAATGTCGAATTTCAGCACGTCCACTTCGGGTATAACCCCGAAAAGACCATCATCAAAGACTTCTCGGCGTCAGTCAAACCGGGACAGAAGATCGCCATTGTCGGCCCCACGGGCGCGGGCAAGACGACCATCGTTAAGCTGTTGATGCGCTTCTACGATGTGCAGTCCGGCGAAATTCTGATCGATGGTCACAATATTCAGGATTTCACGCGTCATGATCTGCGCCACATGTTCGGCATGGTGTTGCAAGATGCCTGGCTGTACAACGGCACGATCATGGAAAACATCCGCTATGGTCGCCTGACGGCCACGGACGAAGAAGTCTATGCGGCGGCGCGGGCGGCGCATGTCGATCACTTTGTGCGCACCCTGCCGGACGGCTACAATACGGTGTTGAACGAAGAAACATCGAACGTGTCACAGGGACAGAAGCAGCTGCTGACGATTGCACGCGCGATCCTTGCCGACCCGCCGATGCTGATTCTCGACGAAGCGACCAGTTCGGTCGATACCCGCACGGAAATCCTGATCCAGAAGGCGATGGATAACCTGATGCACAACCGCACCAGTTTCATCATCGCACACCGCCTGTCGACCATTCGCAACGCGGATTTGATCCTCGTCATGCGTGACGGGGACATTGTCGAGCAGGGCAACCACGACGAACTGCTGGCGGTTGGCGGCTTCTACGCGGAACTCTACAACAGCCAGTTTGACCACATCAACGCGGTCGACGCGGCCTAACTCCACCCAATTTTGTCCAAAAAGCAGCCTACCGGGCTGCTTTTTGGATTCCTCAATGAGTCCAATATCTTGAAATGAACTGAGACATTACTTAAACTTTATTGTAAGATGAAGTACCTGACCGAGATGAAGCGGATATGGCAACGCAGCAGGGAGGTGAAACGAAAACTCTGTTTGGTGGACTAACTTGTACGTTGTGATTGGTAACGACCATTAAAAGGAGTACCTACATGCATAAGCGAATGTTGTTGATCGCCATTTTGTTTGTATTTACGCTGCTGGCAATCGTGCCAATGGCCGCAGCGCAGGATGATGTGCAGTTCGTGTCCTTTATGACCACGTTTGGTGGGTCGGAGCTGGAAGGGCTGCGGCACTCTCTGGATGAATTCACCGCGCAAACGGGCATTCAGGTGATTATCGAAAGCAATCGCCAGCTCGTGCCGATTCTCCGCACCCGCCTTGCCGGTGGGAGTCCACCCGATGTGGCGCTGATTCCGCAGCCCGGTACGCTGGCCGAATTCGCGCGCGCGGGCTACCTTATCCCGTTGGTCAACGCTGATGGCAGTGCTGGTCTGGTCGATGCGGCCGTCGTTAGCGACAATTACTCGCCCGCGATCGCCGACCTCGGCGTGGTCGATGGGGTGACCTACGGCATCCTCGCGAAAGCTAACTCCAAGAGCACTATGTGGTACAGCCCCGCCTCGTTCGCGGAACTCGGCGTCGAACCGCCCACGACGTGGGACGAATTGCTCGCCATTCAGCAGGCGTACCTTGACGCTGGCCTGACGCCGTGGAGCATCGGCGGTTCCGACAGCTGGACGTTGACCGACTGGTTCGAAAACATTTACGTCCGCCAGAACGGCCCGGAGAAATATCTCCAGCTGTTCGCGACACATGAAGTCGCCTGGACCGATCCGAGCGTGGTCGCCGCGCTGGAAGCATTCCAGCAGATCGTGGATCCCGCGGACACGAACCTGGCGGGCGGCGTCGAAGGCACGCTGTCGACCGACTTCATCACCGCAGCGAACATGGTCTTCCGGCCCGACAACGAAGCTGAAATGTACTATGAAGGTGGCTTCATGGGCGGGATCATCAGCTCAAACTTCCCCGAACTAACGCCCATTGATGATTTCAATGCCTTCCTGTTCCCGCCTTTCAGCGAAGACATGGGCGCGCCGGTCGTCGGTGGTGGTGACCTGCTTGCGGTGTTCAGCGACCGTCCGGAAGTCGCGCAGTTGGTGGAGTGGATGGCGAGCACCGAAGGTAACACGCTGTGGGCGACGGCTCCGGCGGGCGCGGTCGTGTCGCCGAACATGAATGTTGATTTGGGCGTATACAGCCCGCTGGCCGCGATTGACGCGGGCCAGGTGGCGGGCGCATCGGCGTTTGTCTTCGATGGCTCCGATCTGATGCCGCCCGCGGCCTCGGAAGGCTTTGGTATCGCGCTGCAAGAGTTCATCGCCAACCCCGGTGATATCGAGAGCATTCTGCAAGACCTTGAAGATACTGCGGCGGCCAGCTATTCCTCGTAACTTGAGGGATCGCTCTGGCTGATTAAGACTAACCAGGCGCTGGGACACTGGTGTTCCAGCGCCTGACTCTGACTGCTGCTTCTTTCTCCAAAGGGTGACTTCTATGAGCAGAAAGAATCTTCTGGGCTGGGCTTTTGTGTTCCCCGCTGTCATCCTGATCACAGCCTTTTTGATTTACCCCACGATTCGCACGATCCAATTGAGCTTCGACACCGGGTTAGGCTTCACGACCTCGGAATATGTCGGATTGGATAATTACACGAATTTATTCACGCGCGATCGTTTATTCTTTGACATTGATCAGTTTCCGCCGCGGGGGGCGGTTTTTAACACGATCGTCTGGCTTGGGCTGTTTACGGCGGGCACGGTGGGTATCGGGCTGGTGGTGGCCGTTCTGGCGAATTCCGTGCGCTACGAAGTGCTGATTAAGACGATTATCTTTATCCCCATGGCGATCTCGTTCACGGCCGCGGGGATCATCTGGCGCTTTGTTTACAGTCCGGATGAAAAAACGGGCATTCTGAATGCGATTCTCGTCGGATTAATCCCATCGACCGATCCGATTCCGTGGTTGGGGCGCACAGACATCGTCAACGTCGCGCTGATCATCGCGGGTATCTGGATCTGGACGGGCTTCTGCATGGTGATTCTCTCGGCGGCGCTCAAGGGGCTGCCGCCGGAAGTGATCGAGGCCGCGCACGTTGACGGTGCCAATTCGTGGCAGGTTTTCTGGAGCATCACGATCCCCATGCTGCTGCCGACCCTCGCCGTGATCACCACGACGATGGTCATCAACGTGCTCAAGGCGTTCGACATCGTCTACATCATGACGGCAGGCGGTCCGCGAGGCGCTAGTCGGATCATCGGCTTCACGATGTACTGGGAGACATTCCAGAACGGTAAACCGGGCTATGGCTCAGCGGTCGCCGTGATTATGCTGCTGCTCATGCTGCCGTTCGTCATTATCAATATTCGGCGTTATCGTACCGGGGAGCAGGGCACATGACCGCCATTACGACCAGCAAGCCGATCACCCGGACCAACAAGCGCGGTCTGCGCTTCTCTTCGCGCTGGCTAATTCATCTCACGCTGTTCGTACTGGCTGTGATCTGGCTGACGCCCTCGCTTGGGCTGCTGATCACGTCGTTTCGCCCCCGTGAAGCAATCGCCTCGTCGGGCTGGTGGACGGCGTTCTCACCCGCGCGTTTCACCTTTGAAAATTACGCGCTGGTCTTGAACGCCCAAGGGATGGGCGACAGCTTTCTGAACAGCTTCAAGATCACGCTGCCGAGCACGTTTTTGCCGTTGTTCTTCGCCTCGATCGCGGCGTACGCGCTGGCGTGGATGCGCTTTCCGGGGCGCAATGTGCTGCAACTGCTGATTCTCGCCCTGCTCGTTATCCCTATTCAGACGACGCTCGTGCCCGTGCTCCAGTTCTTCAACCAGTTCCGGCTGACGGGGACGTATATCGGCATCTGGATCGCGCATACGGCCTACGGCATGCCGTTTTCGATCTACCTGCTGACTAACTTTTTCTCGTCGCTGCCGCGCGAACTGCTGGAATCCGCCAAGATCGATGGGGCGAGCGAGTGGGTGATCTTCGCCCGCATCGTGATCCCGCTTTCGGTGCTGGCGCTGGCGTCGCTGGCGATCTTCCAGTTTATGTGGGTCTGGAACGACTTGCTGATCGCGCTGATTTTCATGAGTGACCCGGCGACACAGCCCGTCACCGTGCGCATTCAGGCGCTGTTAGGGACGTATGCGACGGAATGGCACATCATGAGTGCGGCGGCGTTCATCTCAATGTCTGTGCCGCTGCTGGTGTTCTTCGCGCTTCAGCGCTATTTCGTTACCGGATTGACGGCGGGAGCGGTGAAAGCGTAAGGCGAGGTTACAACCGTGGCGCTGGAGTTTGACATCTAGCACTAGCGGCAAGCAGGGGGTGTGGATACATAATAGAATGCCGGTGAGTTGCCGGTCAAGTGAGTATGAACTGCGGTGAGTTGCCGCTGCTGTGAGAAAGGCTGTTGGGCTTCATGCAGTTGTGGATCGAAGGAACCATTGAACAAGTGATCGCGGTCGCGAATTCTGGTGTGGCCAGCGCGATTGCCACTAACCCCGCCATCATTGACCGCTGGGTCAGCGGTGGTCAAAGTCTCGAAGATGTGATCACGCACGTCTGCCATCAGGTGGACATTCCGGTGTATGTGCAGCTGCATGGCCCGACGGTCGACGAGTATCTGCGCGAAATGGATCACCTGCGGGCGATTTCGGATCAGATTCACCCCAAGCTGGTAGCGACGCAGGCTGGCCTCGCGGCGGCTAAAACGATCGCAGAGTCGGGCTTGAAGCCGCTGATCACGACCGTTGCGACGCTGAATCAGGCCTATCTGGCGGCCTGCGCAGGGGCAGCGTATGCCGCGCCGTATGTCGGACGTATGCAGAAGGCTGGCCTTGATGCGGCGCACCTCGTTGGTGCGATGGTCGCCATGTACCAGCGCAGCGGCGCCGTGACGCAGGTAGCAGCTGCCAGCATCTCTTCACCGCACGATGCGGAACAACTGCTGCTGGCAGGCGCCTCGATCCTGGTGATGCAGTACGATGTGTACCAGCACATGCTGGACTCCGAACTGACCGCGAATTGGATCGAGCACTTCGAAGACAACTGGAGCCGCATCCCGTACGCCATGAAAAGCGCAGTCTCTTAAGACTACGCTTTTTTCAAGCGAGTCAGTGGTCTATTCCTGTGATGGCGTTCGCCGCCCGGCGCTGGCGTTGGTTACCGCGCCGGGACTGCTCCGGATCGTTTCTTCGGCGCGCTGGGTCAGGCGGGTCAAATCGCCCAGAATCATCTTGTCGGTGACCGTTTGGGCTTGCAGCGCCATCTCGTACCATTCCTGACGTTCCCAGAGCAGCACGGCTTCGACCTGTTTTGCCAGTTGGCGAATTTGGGTTTGCCGGTACGCCGGGTCTTTCATCGCCGCGTTGTCTTCCAGCGCCAGCCATTTCAGCCTCTGATCTGATAACTGCTGTTCGGTGATCTGGAACAGACTGTAAGTCTTGCCAAACATGCCAACATTCGACCATGATGTCAGTCCGACTGAGACAGCGTTGGTGATTGCCACAATTGCGACAAATTCAATGTTGCCAACACCGCCCAGCGTGCTAAACGCCGCGCCGAGCAGCAGCGATAGCTGTGCCAGACGCACATAGAATTTCATGCTGTTGAAGTCATTCTGAATATTGTTCTCGTACCACTTGCGCTGATTCTCTAGACGCCAGTCGATATATTCCTGAACGCTAAGCTCCTTCAGACCATCATCGTCGGGCGTGTATGAATTCGCCTGCTTGATGTAGCCCTCAATCTCTGTTTTGTCGTGGGGTTCGCTAATGCTCGCCGGGATCACCTCGTCCCATTTGACGGACTCGCGGATTTTGTTCAGGTTTTCTACAAGCAGATCGTCCATTTCCTCTTCCGGGCGACCTTCGGCGTAAACGTCCGCACGCATGCGGTAGAGATAGATGTGCATGCGCATCATCTCGGCGATATAACGGTATTTGATCCACGAGGTTGTTCCAGTGAACTTGACGATATCATTCATCAGGTAGGAGGCGATAATCGGTAGCAGAATGCTGACGATCGCAAGCAATACGGCGATCTGCTGCTGACCCATGATCGCCACTGCAATCGAGGCAATTGTGGAGATCAGGGTGAGGAGGATTACCCATCGGCGGCGCTGGATGAAACTGCGTTTAAGGTGACCCGCGGTTTGATCGTAGACGGCCATTCTCGCCCACGACTGCAGCAGCACGTTCCGATTTAGAGTGGATGGACTCTCAGGTTGGGTGGTGACGGCCATTTTCCACCTTGCAGGGCGGATGCCCACTAATGCGTAAGCGTTCAAATAATTACATTATTATCCTATTTTGAATTAACGCAAGATACTTGACCTGTGATTCTGGTGTCTGCTATCGCAAACGAGCACCTTGTGCTAAGGTGATAGGTAGTAATGTGTCTCGTTATACAGGAGGCTTCTGTATGAAAACGTACTTGCTTCGTGTCTGGTTGATCGCCTGCTGTACGCTGCTGTTCAGCGTTCCAGTGGTGGCGCAGTCCACCTGTGGCGTGACGGTCACCGTGAGCGCGGGCGACACGCTGGTTCGGATTGCGCAGCGCTGTGCCACCACCGTCGATGCGCTGCTCGCGGTGAATCCGCAAATCGCTGATCCGAATCGCTTGCTGGTGGGGCAGATATTGACGATCCCCGGTCAGAATACCCCGACGACCCCGCTGGCTGTCGCGATCTATCCGCTTGGCGGCGTTCCCGGTACACAAATCACAGTGATCGCCAACGGGCTGCCCGTCAATGCGCTCGTCAATGTTGGCTTAGGGCTGCGCAATTCAGGTAATGCCACGTTGCAGCAGTTGACGGCCGACGCCTATGGCGGCCTGCAAACCGTGGTGACGATTCCGACCACGGCGGCGGGTGGTCAGCTGTGGGTGGTGACGGTTTCGACACCAACGGGCAGCCAGAGCGCCACCTCACAGGGGTTCTTCGTCGCCGGTGGTACACAACTGCCGACGCCGACACCTGGAGCGACCCTGTTTGACCGCGCCAACATCTATCTGATCGCCTTGGAAGATGCGGGGCGCACGGGGCAGGTAGTTGGCTGCAACGACAGTGCGATCCCCGTCATCCGCACGTTTCAGCCCACCGTCGCTCCGCTCACCGCTGCACTGCAAATCTTGCTCTCGTTGGGAACGCAGTATTATGGCGAGTCCGGGCTGTATAACGCCCTGTATTCATCCAGTTTGCGGCTGGATGGCGTGAATATTGTCAATCGTGAGGCGATCATCCAGTTGTCGGGTCAGTTGGCCTTGGGGGGCGTATGTGATGCGCCGCGGTTACGGGCTCAGTTGGAACTGACGGCGTTGCAGTTCGCCACCATTGATCGGGTACAGATTACGGTGAATGGCCAGCCGCTGGAGCAGTTGACTTCCTCGCAGGGCTAACCGGACGGATTGGAGAGGGACGCCGCTAGGCGTCCCTCGGCCAGTGTTTAGGAAGCAGGCAGGAAGAAACTGAAGGTGCTGCCTTGACCGACGATGCTCACCACGTCGACGTGCCCGCCGAGCTTTTCCGCGATGCGTTTGGCGATCGACAAGCCGAGCCCGTGACCTTCGATGCGGACATCGCCGAGGCGGTTGAATTTGTCGAACAGGAAGGGGAGTTTGTTTTCGGGGATGCCCTCGCCGTTGTCGCGCACCCAGAAGCGCACCCGGTTGTCGGCTTCCAGCGCGCCACCCAACTCGATGCGGGGTGGCGTACCCCCATACTTGATCGCGTTGCTGATGTAATTCGTCCAGATTTCCGCGACCCACGGCGCAAAGCCGATGGCCACTGGCCACTCGGTCGGTAGGATGATTTCCGCGTTGTACTGTTTCGCCATGTTGGCTAGGCGTTCCTGAACCTGCACGATGATATCGCTCGTGTTCAAGGGTTCACGTTCGATCTGCTCTTGTTTGCGGACGCTGGCAAACAGCAGCAGGGCATCGACGATGTTGATCGCGCGCCAGGCCACAGCTGAGATATGCTGGAGATGCGGCAGCAGATCTGACCCCGGTTCATCGACGCAGATTTCCTTTAGAAACTCGGTATAGCTGAAGACCGTCGACATCGGATCTTTGAGGTCATGGGCGACGGTGTGCGCGAAGCTGTCGAGATCCGCGATCAGTTGTTCGCGTTCGGCTTCCATCTGCTTGCGCAAACTGATGTTGCGCACAAAGTTCTGGATCGTCTGCTGTTGGCCGATTTTCACCACGCGACTGCTGACTTCCACGGGAATGCGGTCCCCGTTCTTGTGCCGGTAAACGCATTCATAGATGGTCGTCTGGCTCACGGTCGATTCCCACACAAACGGCTGGGTATCGTCAATCGCCTCCATTACTTCGAGTTCGTCCATCGACAGGCCGATGAGTTCGTCCTGCAGATACCCGAAGCGCCGCGCAGCATGAGCATTGGCGGCAAGAATGGTATAGGTATTGACATCAATGATGAATATGGAGTCACCAGCGCTCTCAAACAGGTTGGCATAGCTGCGCTTGGCCTGTTCGGCTTCCGCTTTCAGCTGCTCAATTTCAGCTTGCGCCGCTGCTAAGGCATTTACGAGCTTGTCATGATCGCTAGGTTGAGCCATCGTCAAGTGTCCTGCTTGGGTTCATGTTCGCGGGTGTCCAGGTGCGTGTCAAGCCGACACTAAATTATTCTTGAGTACGGAGTACCGCGCAAGTCCTAATCGAGTCCAATTGTGGACTGGCATGGACTGCTTCCTCGTGAGGCAGGGAAGCTCAGCCGGTTAGTAAGCAGAGTCCTCACCGTGAGCATTCAGTCTAGTTGGACATCCAATTCAATTGAAAGTTAAATCCGGCGTCGCCAGCGTTCCACTGTGGAAAATTCGTCCCCCACGCATTGTTGAAGAGATTCACGTGAATACCACCAGTCATATCTGGCAGCACGTCGGTGAAACGCAGCAGCGCTGGCGTACCCGGAGCAACCAACGGCGCATCCCGCGTGGTTAGCAGCATTTCAGTCTGGTTGACCCTGCAGGCGACGCGGTCAAATACGGCGTGCAGGCCGCGACTCCCACCGGAAACGACGTGTGTCGGGTCGATCCACTGACCGAGCTTCTCAAAGCGCCACGCTGCTCCAGTCACAGACGGGATGAACGACAGCCACAATGCTTCCGGCAGTCGACAGGCGGGCTTATTCCCCCATGCCAGACGAATATCGATCTGCGGTCGGTCGTCATGAATGTCGTAGTGGAGCGTGATCAGCGGCGGCGCTCCATAGAGCGCTGTCCACGCTTCGGGCAGCTGCAGCGCCGCTGTGATGGCGATGCCATCCGGCTGCTGCGTCGCGCTGAGACCGATCAGCGTGGCCGGTGTGAGCGGAATATGCTCGGCTTTGCCCGCCATGCCTGGTTTGCCGTAGTCGTAGCGCGCCCATGCGGTAACGGTCGCGCGCTCTTTGCTCTGAATGTACTCATCCCAGAACCGATCATAATCGGCGGCATCAAATGTCTGGTAGCGGAACAGCGCCAACGGGTGATCCGATGTCGCCCACACCCGCCCGTCCACCCGGGTCTGGAGACGGTTAAGCGCGCCCGTTTGCAGATCAATGTCCAGTGCGAAATAGCGCGTTTCCACGTGCATTGGCGCGGGCGGTGCCAGTTCGGTAAGCGCCGAAAACCGGGTCGGCGCTAAAGCAGCTGCCGCCGGGTGGTGCCAGCGCGATGCCTCAAGGGCGACGATAGCTTGATCCAGATATGCGCGCTGTTCCGCCCACGAGCTTTCCATCGTCTGGAATGCGGCTGTCGGGTGCGCGGTTACCAGTTCGGCGGCAGTATAGCTGTTATATTCAGCGAGATGTAGTTTGGTGTCCATACCCCAAGTGTGTTCGGCGGTGCATAACAGACCATCCTGAAAGGCGAACCATGCCGCACTAGTGAGCTCAGGCGCATCCTTCTGAGCGATGGTACGACGCAAGCGAACAAGCTCGCGCCAGGCCTTGACCTTCTGGGGATCGGTGCCGACCCCATGAATCCACGAGTCGCCAATCTCGTCGGTGATGACGGGCAGTTGATCGCGCACTGTTTCCAGTACCGCCGCGAAGCTATCGAGCGTGGTTGGGATGATCTGCGCCTGTGGAAACCGCCGATGCAGTTCCCGGTACACGCGTTCCAGCGAGTCGAGACTCGGCGGGCCGATGTTATCGCCAGTCATCTGCATGACAAGGGCATCGCGCAGACCGTTCACCTGCACCAGACCGCCATAATGGTGTTCGTAGATCAGCAGCAGCTCCTGACCGGAAGCTTCATCGCGCCAACGAAAAATTGGTGGAACGTTCGGCATGGTCGAGGCTTCGTTGACGCCGATGTGCAGTAGTTTGATGCCGGTTTCCGCCATGAGCGGCACAATGCCGCGGGTATGCCCCGGCACATCGGTCATTTTGGCCGCGATGGTCGTGCGACCGAAGCGCGTATCCAGCCGCTGCGCGATACTCAGGCCGAAGCGGAACAGATCCGCGTCCATCAGCTCGGTATGCGTGGTAAAGGGCAAAGCGTGCCACGCGATATCGCCCGCCGCAATTGCTTCTTCCATGCGTGACCGATCGGTACTGGAGGCCTGTTCCAGATAGTGGTAGATCAACCACGATCCGGTCGTCCAGACGAACCGATCCGGTAAGCCACGCTCACGGGTGGTGCGGGCGAGGCGCAGCGCCGCCGGGATAAAGTCGTCCATATAATGGCGGTAGACGACACGCGCCAGATTGGTGAAGCCTAAGTCGAGATGAGTCTTGAAGACGAGATGAATCTTCTCGACCGACTCATCTTGATCCGTTCTGTGCATCCTCGTTTGCCTGTGTTAGTCCGTGTCAAAATACAGCGGGTTGGTCAATGCACGCAGGTTTCCACCTACAGGATCGGTCAGTTGGATGCGCACATAGCCACTGTTGCCGAGTGTGACTTCCAGCGTCAATTGTACGCTGTCCTGTTCGATTTCAACCTTGGCGATTTCACCGTGTGCCCCAATGATCTGCAGCATGCTGCCAGCGCCGTAGGTCACGCCAATGTCGAGCGTGATCTGGTCATGCGCTGGATAAGGCAGGGCATCACCCATCATGCGGCCACCAGAGCTGAGAGTCAAGCGTGGACCACTCGGACGTTCGGTGATGAAGCAGTGCCCGGCGCGGATGGCGTCGAGGAGGCGGCGCGCGGTGGGCGGTTGATCGGGCGGCATATAAACG
>CALKIA010000244.1 GCA_937988705.1 uncultured Chloroflexota bacterium
CATCGCCGGGGATGTCAACCGCATTGACCCCATCGTCGCAGAAGCCCCCGCCCCCTTGATGACACCGACCGCCCTCCCGCTTACCGGCGGAGGTGGTGGCGTGGTTCAGCGAGAGTTCAGCGAATATCAGTTGTATGAAATCGCGCGTCCGGTGACCGTTGGCGCGAATGAGACCAAACAGGTCGAATTCGTGGCGGGTGCGGGCATCCCGGCGCACACCTTCTATGTGTACGATGCGAGCATCCCTTACTTCGGTCATGCTATGCAAGATCAGTACTACGGCGCGACGGGCATCACCGACGTGCAGAACTATCTCGAATTCACGACGGATGAAGACGGCGGCCTCGGTGCGGATCTCCCGGCAGGACGCGTGCGCGTGTATCAGGAAGATGTGGACGGCGCGGCGCTGCTCATCGGCGAGAACACCATCGACCACACGCCGCAGGGCGAAGACGTGCAGATTTATCTCGGCAACGCCTTTGATCTCGTCGGCGAGCGCATCCAGAAAAGCTACAACCTGATCGCGTCGAACGTGCTGGAAGAAACCTACGAGGTTCACCTGCGCAACCGTAAGGATGAAGGCTCGGTCGAGATCCGCGTGCCAGAGCATCTGTTCCGCTGGTCGAACTGGGAAATTCTCAACTCGTCGCACCCGTACACGCAGACCGACTCCAGCACCATTGAGTATCGCGTCGAAGTGCCCGCGCAGGGCGAAACCGTGATCACCTACACGGTGCGCTATACCTTCCCACGGTAAAAGCTAACCTCACTCCCGACCCCTCTCCTAGAGGAGAGGGGAGACAAGCGGACTCGTCAAGTCCCTCTCCCTTGGGAGAGGGATTTAGGGTGAGGTTCATCTTTTGGGCTGGGGTGAGGTTAAAGATCATATGTTCCCTCATGAATAATTCATAGATCGGCACAGCCAAAAGACGACAATTCCTGTAGTATAAGGAATGTCGTTTTTTGATCACATCACAGCCTAATGCTCCCGACGTCTTCGCGCCTCAATGATCGCTACGAATTGGCTGAACCGCTCGGCAGGGGCGGCATGGGCGAAGTGTTTCGCGCCATCGACCACCTGACCGGATCAGCTGTCGCCGTCAAACGCGTCCTCATCCAACCGTCCAAGCTCCAGTTTGACTCCCGCTACGCTGGACTAGAACCGCATCTGGCGCTGGCGCGGGAGTTTCGCATTCTGGCGACGCTGCGCCACCCGCACATCATCAGCGTGCGCGACTACGGTTTCGACGCCGAGCAGCAGCCGTTCTACACCATGGATTTGATCGAACATGCCCAATCGATCACCGAACGGGCGGTCGGCACGCCGGTGAGCGAACGTCTGCGCCTGCTGCTCGATATGTTGAGCGGGTTGGCCTACATTCACCGCCGGGGCATCATCCACCGTGACCTCAAGCCCGCAAATGTGCTGGTCGACGCGAGCGGGCAGGTGCGCGTGCTCGATTTTGGTCTCTCGCTGGATGTAAAAGAAGTGGACGAAGCCAAACTGTCGGGCACGACGCCCTATTTCGCGCCGGAAGTGATCGCCGGCGAACTGCCGACGGCCGCCTCGGATCTGTACACGGTCGGCGTGATCGCCTACGAGATCTTCACCGGGCGCTTCCCCTATCGCATGGGCGGCATGCGCGATCTGCTACAGGATATTCTGCGTCACCCGCCCGACCTGAGCGGAATGGATCCGCTGATCGGCCTGATCATCGGGCGCTTGCTGGCCAAAGATCCGCAGGATCGCTATGCCAGCGCGGACGAAACGCTGCGCGAGGTGGCGCAGTGCGCGCAGATGCCGCTGCCCTCAGCCAAGGTCGAGGTGCGCGAAAGCTATCTGCGTGCGTCCGCTTTCGTCGGACGCGATGCCGAACTCGATCAACTGGAATTTGCGTTGGACAGCGCGCTGGCGGGGCAGGGATCGGTCTGGTTGATCGGCGGCGAGTCGGGCGTGGGCAAGTCGCGCCTGTTGGAGGAGCTGCGCATCCGCGCGCTGGTCAAAGGGGCGCTGGTGGTACGTGGGAGCGGCGTGGAAGGCGATGGGCTGCCCTATGCGCTGTGGCGCGACCCACTGCGTCGGCTCATCCTCAGCACGCCGCTGACCGACCTCGAAGCGAGCATCCTCAAGCCGATTGTGCCGGGCATTGAAACGCTGCTGCAGCGTCCCATCCCCGATGCGCCGCACTTGAACAACGAGGCGCTGCAGGAACGCTTGAATCTGACCATCATCGATCTGTTCAAACGACAGCGCGCGCCGCTGGTGCTGCTGCTGGAAGATGTGCATTGGGCACTGACGGCGATCACACCGCTGAAGCGCCTGATCACCCTGGCGCGCGAACGCCACTGGTTGATCATCGCCAATTTCCGTGACGACGACGCGCCGACGCTGTCCGACCTGCTGCCCGGCGTTCGATCGATCCGGTTGCAGCGTCTACCCGTGCAGGCGATTGAAAACCTGAGCGCCGCCATGCTCGGCGAAGCCGGACGCCACCCCATGCTGGTCGATTTCCTGCACCGGGAAACGGAAGGCAATGCCTTCTTCGTCGTCGAGGTCATGCGGGCGCTGGCTGAGCAGGCAGGCAACCTCAACGCCATTTTGCTGAACACGCTGCCAACACGCATCACGGCGGGCGGCATGGCGACGATCATCCGGCAGCGCCTGAACCGCGTACCTGCGGCGGGGCGCGAAGCGCTGGAGCTGGCGGCGCTCTATGGACGGGCGCTGGATCCGCAAATTCTGGTTCACACCAAAGCCGTCAGCGATTGGGACAGTTGGCTGACCGACTGTGTCAACGCCGCGGTGCTGGACTGGATCGATGGGCGCTGGCAGTTCGCGCATGACAAGCTGCGCGAAGCCTTGCGCGAAGATATCGCGCCGGAACACCTGCCCGCGCGGGCGCTGCGCTTGGCGCAGGCCATCGAAGCCGTCTATCCGGATAACCCCGCCTACGCTGAAATGCTGGCTGATTTTTGCGCGACCGCCGGCGATCGGCGGACGGAAGCCGCCTATCTGATGCGGGCGATTCACTATACCCGCGATACCTCCGGGGAGATCGCCAAGATCAAGACGCTGGTGCAGCGCGCGCTTGATCGCGATGATGGTACACACGAGCAGGAACTGTCGTTGGAACTTGGCCGCATCCTCCTGCTTAACACCGAATACGCGGCCGCGCTGGAGTATTTTCAGCAGCTTGAACAGCGCCTGCCGCGGGACAGTGCCGACTGGACGCGGGCGCTGGAAGGAAAGGTGCAGGCGCTGAGTATGCTGCACCGCGGCCCGGAGGTGCAGGAACTCGCGGAAATCGGGCTGGCCGCGGCGCGCGCGCACGACCTGATCGAAGAACAGGCGCGCTTCCTCAATACGCTGGGGGTCATGGCCTCGTATCGCGGCGATTTTGAGAACTGTATCGCCTATTACACCGAAAGCATTCACCTGT
Organism: uncultured Chloroflexota bacterium; assembly: GCA_937988705.1. Classification (GTDB taxonomy): domain Bacteria; phylum Chloroflexota; class Anaerolineae; order Aggregatilineales; family Phototrophicaceae; genus Flexifilum. The sequence continues at coordinate 3,441 of CALKIA010000244.1, forward strand.
TTCAGGTGATCGGCGGGTTGTGGAAAGCAATCACCGCGCTGAACAATCTGGCGCTCATCATGACGCGCCGTGGCGATTACGCGGGCGCTAAAGAATACAGCGAACTGTGTCTCAAGGAGTGCCGCGCAGCCGGCAATCGGCGCGGCGAGGGCATCAGCCTGCAAATGCTCGGCACGATTGCGTTGTATGAAAAGGATTACGCCAGCGCCAGCGCCTACGTCGAGCAGAATCACGCCATCCGGATGCAGATGGATGACCGCGCGGCGCGTCCCAACATTCTGACGGTTCGTGGGCTGGTCGCGTTTCAGTTGGGCGATGACCAGACGGCGCGCATCGAGCTCAAAGCCGCGCATCAGGCGGAACGCGACCAGTCGAACAATCTTGAGGTTATGGGGACTCTCGGCGATCTCGGCGATGTGGCGCTGGCACGGGGTGAACTGGATACGGCGGCGGGTTACTATGAAGACGCGCTGCGCATTGGGCAGCTTCGACCGTGGCGCTGGAAAGAAATGTTCGTCCAGCATGGTTTAGGGCTGACGCAGCACCTGCGCGGCGATCACACCGCCGCCCGCGCCTTGTTCGAGGCGGCTCTGCGCACGGCGCGGGAGATGCAAACGCCCGAACCGATCACCTATGCCGCCGCCAGCCTGACGATCACCGCGATCTATCAGGCTGATCTCACGACGGCGCGGGCCGCCCTGATAGAAGCGCTGCGCGCCTCGCACATGCTGAAGGTCGATCATCTGCGCCCGTTGACCGCCGCCGCCTATCTCAGCGCCGTGCAGGGGAATGATCACACCGCGGCGCAGTACTGTGGCCTGCTGGTCGCCCGGTGGCGCGGCGACCGTCTGCACCGCGGGCTGCTGGATCGGCTGATCTCGCTGCTGCAAGAGCGTATGGGCGCGCGCGCGTTTCAAGCGGCGAGCAGGGTAGGCGTGGCACTCGATCCCGACGTTCTGGTCGCGCAGTGGTTGGCAGGGTAAAGATCGCTTTCTAACTTTGCCCTGGTCGATAACGCTACCCCGCTTGCCGAGCCTCAAGGATCTTGAGGTAGTGTGGGTTGACCATCAAGCCGAGGATGTTTCCAAACGGATCGACGACCGACGCGGTGATGAAACCTGCTTCACGCACGATGCGCGGCTCGTATTCGGTCGCGCCCAACGCCTTGACCCGCGCCAGCGCCGCATCGATATCGTCGACATGCCAGAAAACCACCGCGCCGCCCACGCCGCTCCCCGCGCCTTTAGGCAAGTAGCGCCGATCAATGATGCCCAGTTCGTGCTGGTAATCGCCAAGGCGGAATTCGACATAGGCCGGGTTGTCGGCGTCCGGTCGCTCAAAATACGGTTCAAGGCCGAGCAGTTCCGCGTACCACCGTTTCGCCGCCTTGACATCCTCCGCGTAAAAGCTGATCGTCGCCACACCGCGCAGTAAATTTGAGTCGGTCACTTGAACACTCCTTCGGTTTATGCTTACACTTCCAGCATACAACCCCCCTGTGACAACCCTATGTCAGCAGCGTCGTAGGCGAGTCGCCTGTTGCATTCCGGCGGGGCATGGGGAATCATTGGTAGGAATGCCCCATTGGGTATCTGTATCTCGCTTTGCCAGCAACGGACGCGATTTATCGCGTCCCTACAAAGGGATTCGCTTGAAACGTCTAACCCGTCTGTTGTCGATCCTGCTCGTCCTCGTGGGCCTCGCCGGGCTGCCGCTGTTTGCGCAGGATCAGCCGCCGCCCACCGATGAATCGGGACTCGATGCCGTGCCTGCGGGCACACCAATCCCGCTGCCGACGCGGGGCGCGCGTCCCGCCTCCTACCTGATCACGGAAAATGACCGCGCGCAGCTCCACTTCTTCTTTCAGGCGCTGCCGCAGGGTACCACCGCGTTGATGCGCGTCATCGGAGCGGAGATTGCCAATGCGCGTGCGCTGTTCGTCGGCGATCTGATTGACTTCTTCCCGGTGGAGGATGACTTCTACGGCTTGATCGCCGTGGGGATGGAGCAGGCGACGGGCCGCGAAAACGCGCTGGCCGTGTACATTACCTTCACCGACGGTTCACGGACGACGCTCGAAGCGAATGTCGAAATCGTGCAGGGGAGCTTCATCCGTCAACAGGTGACGCTCGCGCCGGACAAAGGCTATTTGCTCGATACGGAGACGGAACAAAGCGAACTCGCCCGACTGGAGAGCATGCTTACGGGCTATGAACAGGAGCGTCGCTGGGATGAAACGGGTTTTCAACTGCCGATTCCCGCCGCGCTGACCTCACCGTTTGGCGCGTTCCGCACGTTCAACGGCACGCTCAACACGCGCCACACCGGTTGGGATATCCGCACGACACTCGGTCAGCCGGTGCTGGCTTCGGCGGCGGGACGGGTGGTCTTCGCGGGGATGCTGCCCATTCGCGGCAACTACGTGCTGATCGATCACGGCTACGGGGTGTTTACGGGCTACGCGCACTTCTCAACTACGCACGTCACGCGCGGGCTGGATGTCGCCAAGGGACAGGTGATCGGCACGACGGGTGATACCGGACGCACCAGCGGCCCGCATTTTCACTGGGAGCTGGCCGTCAACGGCGATTGGGTGGACAGCGTGCAATTCGTCGAGCTGTGGATGCCGTAAACAAGTTACCGCTCGACTAGCGTCAGGGCGTTTCCTCTTTGATGAAACTGGTCAGGCGCATGAACGCACGTTCCTGCGGCGAAAAATCGTCCGGGAAATGCGTGTCGTCGCGGCCTTCAAGGATGCGATAACCCTCTTTGATGTACGAACGAATGGTGTGCAAACTGATACCCATTTCGTCGGCGGCCAACTGCGCGGGCATACCCCGCAGTACACACAGTTCAATCGCCTGCCGGATACGTCCAGTCAATTCGGGGAACTGGCGCTGACGAGGCAGCATGTCGGCACTGCGTAAGCGCGGGTGATCCGCGCCGCGCCGCTCAACGCCCCGGCTCACCGTAAAATCGCGGTCGAGCGCGTAGACAATCGCCCACGCGATCTGTGAGGCGACTTCGGATTTGACGAAATAGCCGCGTGCGCCGTGGGCGGCGGCTGTTTCGACCAGCACCGGGTCGACTACGCGCCCCATGCAAATCACCATGACTTTTTTGATGCGGCGGCGCAGGTGTTCTAATTGGGCTTGCAGCGCACTCGCTCCACCCAGATGATCGGCGTCAAGGATGATCACATTCGGCTGCTCCGCCACCCCGATCCGGCTAAGGTAATTCCACATCTCATCGACGGATTGCGCCATTAAGGTGACGCGGGTACGGCGATCCCACGCCAGATAGCTGTTGATCGATTGCAGAGCGTAGTAGTCGGTGTCCATCACCACCACTTTGAGATTGATATTCATGTTGATGTTGGGCATAGGGCGACAGCCTCAGCGTTACGCGCAATTTACTTTCTAGTATAGGCCAGATGAGAGCATTGTACCGCAAAAGCCAGCTTGTCACCTTTTGCGCGTAAAATGGCTCTCTATAGGTAGAGCGTGATCACGAGGGTAAACACATGCAGTCCTATAGTGGGTGGGTGGAAGCGGCCCAGCGCGGTGATCGGGACGCCTTCAATGCGCTGATGGAGCGTTTTGGAGCGGCGGCGCGCGGTTGGGCGTTGGCTGTGCTGGGCGATGAGCAGGCGGCAGAGGATGTGGCGCAAGAGGCATTCCTGACCGCCTACCGTAAGCTCGATCAACTCCGTGAGCCGCTCGCGTTCGCCGCGTGGCTCAAGCGGATCGTGATTAGCGAATGCAGCCGTATGACCCGCCGCCACACGCCGGAGATCAGCCCCATGGATGACGACGCGCCCGCGCCGCTTGAGGCTGACCCTGCGCGGTCAGCCGAAGATCGCGAACGCCGCGATCAACTGTGGGGTGCGGTTAAGCGGCTGCCCACACATGAGCGCGAAGTCACCGAGCTGTTCTACGTGTACGACTATTCGCTGGATGAAATCGCGCAAGGGCTGGAACTGCCGCTGACGACGGTCAAGAAGCGTTTGCAGTACGCCCGCGAACACATCCGCGAGAACCTGCCCATGATGAGCCTGAATACCACCATCGGCGGGATCGGGGGCGTTCACCTGCTGCAGGACGTGCACATCGCCGCGTTGGTCGCGCTGTATCGACGGTATCAAATCCAGAGGATTAGCGCATGAACCTGTATAACCTCGTCCCGATGGTCGTGGAGCAAACCAGCCACGGCGAACGCGCATTTGACATCTACTCGCTGCTGCTCAAAGAGCGCATGATTATCCTCGGCTCGGAGATCAATGCGCCGGTTGCGAACCTGATCGTCGCGCAGCTGCTGTACCTCAATCGTGAAGACCCGGAACGTCCGATCCAGATGTACATTCATTCCCCCGGCGGCGAGGTGTACTCCGGGCTGGCGATCTACGACGCTATGCAGGAACTCAATGCGCCCGTGAGCACGACGGCGGTCGGCATGACGGCCAGCTTCGGCACGACCATCCTGATCAGCGGGGCGCATGGGCAGCGGTTCGCCCTGCCGAACGCCACGATTCACATGCACCAACCGCTCGGCGGAATGCAGGGGCAGGTGACCGACATGATGATCGCCGCGAACGAGTTTCAGCGCCTGAAAACGCGCCTGCTCGACATCTTCCAGCAGCATACCGGGCAAGATCGCAACATGCTGGAGCGCGACATGGAGCGCGATACCTACCTCGACGCGGCGAAAGCGGTCGAGTACGGCTTGATCGATGGAGTGGTGAAAAAGACGCCGCCGCCCATGCTCAACGGTCAAGCGAATGGGTATCTGCGACCGTAAGGGTCATCCCTTAAACCTCACCCCCAGTCCCTCCCCGAATTCAGGGAGGGGAGCCAATATTCCGCGCACTGTCTCCCCTCTCCCCGCTTGCGTGGGAGAGGGGTTGGGGGTGAGGGGTTTTTTGAACACTCTCATGCCTCGTCCTCCGAGACCGGACAGCGCCTGCGCTGTCTCTACGATCTCCGTATTCATAGGTTAAGCGTATCCCAGTTATCTCCGACTTTTGGCGGATATTTGGCGCTGCATAGAACAAAATGCGCTCATATCCGTAATACCAAGCATCAGGCACATGTCGGGGGAATCAATGGACGCCACACGCAAGCTGAGGACGTTTTACACGCTCATCCTTACGCAGACGTTTTCACTGATCGGGTCGCGTATGACCGATCTCGCGCTGAGCATCTACATTTACAACCAAACAGGCGATGTCACGCCGCTGGCGCTGGTCGCGGTGTTCGCCGTTTTGCCGCAGGTCATCGGGGCGAGCTTCGCGGGCGTGCTGGCGGATCGTTGGGATCGGCGCTATGTGCTGATGATCTCGGATGCAGGGCAGGCGCTTGGCACGATCATCCTGCTGATCAGCTTCCTGTCGGGCGGCTTCCAGCTCTGGCATCTGTATGTGATCGCGTTTATCAAGGCGTGGTTTGGTGTCTTCCAATCGCCCGCGTTCACCGCGTCAGTGACCATGCTCGTACCGGATGACCAGCGTGAACGCGCGAATGCTTTGCAAATGGTCACCGGGCCGCTGGCGGGCGTGATCGCCCCGGCGCTCACGGGCGCGCTGTACGCCGTGGTCGGCCTCAACGGGATCATCGGCCTCGATCTCTTGACGTTTGTTGCCGCGGTCGGGGTGGTGGCGTTCGTCCGCATTCCGCGCCCCACGCAAACCGCCATCGGCAAGCAGATGCAGGGTTCAGTCTGGAAGGAGATGATCGGCGGGCTGAAATACCTGTGGTCGTGGCGCAGCCTGTTCGTGATCGCGCTGCAAATGTCACTGGTCAATTTCCTGTTCGCGGGCGCATCAATGCTGTTCACACCCTATTTGCTGGCGCGCACGGGCAGTGAAGCGACCATGGGGCTGCTGCTGGCCGTCAGCGATTTCGGCATGATCGTCGGCGCGATCATCATCGGCGCATGGGGCGGCACGCGGCCGCGCATCCATACGATCATGGGGGGCATTATTGTGAGCAGCCTGTTCTTGATCGGCCTAGGGACAGCGCAAACACCCCTCGCCCTCGGCGTGAGTGTGGTATTGATGACGCTGCCCGCGCCCATGATCAACGCGGCCGCTATGTCGCTGATGCAGGCCAAAGTCCCGCCGGACATTCAAGGGCGCGTGTTCGCTGCGCTGGGCCAGATGAGCATGCTGCTCATGCCGCTGGCCTACCTGCTGATCGGGCCAGTGGTCGACACCGTCTTCGAACCCGCGGTCGCTGCGCCGGGCTGGGAACGAGTCGCGCCCTTGGTCGGTAATCAAGCAGGCGCCGGTATGGGCTTGATCATGGTGCTGGCGGGTGGGGGTCTGCTGATTACAACGGCGCTGGTGTATGCGCTGCCACGCGTGCGCCATGTCGAGAGTGAGCGTCCGGATTACCTCCCCGAAACCGAGGCGGACGCCGCGAAGGTCACAACGAAGGAATTGCACGTGATCGGCGCGGACTAACAGACGGTCGGTCAAACCCCTCCCGGAATTCCGGGAGGGGAGCCAGATTCCCCGCGTGGACCTCGTCCCTACAAAAACGCCCGGTCTTCCGCTATCATTGCTCCTCTAATTGAGACTTGGGCTCAGGTGGCAGCATGGATATTTTGCAGCAGCTTCTCATTGACCCGCTCATGCTCCCGTTTATGCAGCGGGCCATGCTGGCGGTCATCTTGATCGGCGTGGTCAGCGGGGTGATGGGCGCCTTCGTCGTCACGCGTGGCATGGCCTTCCTCGGCGATGCGCTCGCCCACACCATTCTGCCGGGCGTTGCCATCGGCTACCTCGCCAGCAACGGCGATCCGGGCTGGGTGCTGATCGGCGGGTTGGGCGCGGGCGTGCTCTCCGCCATCGGGATTGGCTGGCTGACACGCGGCGGCAAATTGAGCGAAGATACCGCCATCGGCGTGATCTTCGCGGGGGCGCTGGCGCTGGGTATTGCGCTGATCTCGACCGCCAACAACTACACCGCCGATTTGACACACATCCTCATCGGCAACGTGCTGGCGGTCGGCAACGACGATCTGCTGTTGATCGCGGGCATCGGCTTGATCGTGATCGTGGCGGTTATCTTCCTCTATAAAGAATTTCTGATCATCTCGTTTGATCCGACGCTCTCACATACCCTGCGCTTGCCGGGCGAACCACTGCGCATCGCGCTGCTGATTCTGCTGGCGCTCACCGTCGTGATCAGCTTGCGAGCGGTGGGCGTGGCGATGGTCGCGGCGATGCTGGTGACGCCCGCCGCGGCGGCGCGCTTCTGGGTCAAACGGCTGTGGCACATGATGATCCTCGCGGCAGCCATCGGCGCGCTGGGCGGGGTGATCGGCATGTATCTCGCCTGGCACATCAACGGAATTGCCCCGAGTGCGACCATCGTCCTCACCCTGACGGGGATCTTTATCCTATCCTACGTAGGGAAAGCAGTGCTTTCCCGGCGCTGATTTCGCGTTACACTCAAGCAAGATTTCGAAAATAATCCCGGACCGCGCCCCATGGGGGCGTCGGGGAATATTCTGTGTTCAGCTTTGCGCACAGATGTAACCCGCCGTAGGGGTGTGGTCCGGGATTGCCGCTAGATGATGGAGCATGAGGATGCGTTGGTTTCGTTTGCTTTTGATCGGGCTGGTCGCGCTGCTGGCGATGACCCTTACGACGTCCGCCCAGGACGGTAACTTGCTGCAAGATCCGGGCTTTGAAGGATCGTATGTCGCGCGTGGTCGCCCGGACTTGAACACCGCCGCGCCGTGGGGCTTGTGGTCAGTGGACAGCCCGCGCAATTACGAGTGGCAAAACCGCTCGGATCGGTTGTTCGCGTTCCCGCACCCTGCGCCGCCGGAAGTCCATGGCGGTACGAAGTCGCAGAACCTGAACGGCGGCTATGTCACCTTTACGGCGGCCGTCTACCAGACGGTGAGCGTGCCGAATCGCGCGAACGTGGTCGGCAGCGCGTGGGCCTGGGTGCACACCTGCAACATCGCCAAAGATGCGAATGGCAACTTCATCGCGGATAACTGCGCCTCGGCGGTTGAGTCGGGCGTGTACGTGCGGGTGGGTATTGACCCGAACGGCGGCACGAATCCGTATGATCCGGCCGTCGTGTGGTCGAACAATATTCAGCCACACCAACGTTGGGAACAGGCGACCGTGACCGCCACCGCCAGCGCGACGACCGTCACCTTCTTCATTTTTGTGACGCAAGCGTGGCCAGCCGATATCAACCGCGCGTACTTTGACGATGCCTCGCTCACCGTGGGCGGCGCAGGCGGTTCGGCAGCACCGGTTCCCGGCGTCCCGACCGCTGTCCCGACTCCGGCGACCGCCTCGTTCGTCGTAGCCCAGCCGCCGCAGGCCGATGGCTCGATCCGCCACTTGATCATGCCGGGCGACACGATGGCCGCCATCGCCTACGCCTATGGCGTGAGCATTGACGAGATCATGGCGCTCAATCCGTCGCTGCGCAGTCCGCGCTTCATCTCGGTTGGGCAGTTTCTGGTCATTGAGGAAGCCGATGCGGAAGGGAGCGCGACCACTGGCGGCGCGGCGGGTGGCGCCCCGCGGCCAACGATCAGTGACGAGGAACTGCTGCGCGGCGCGGATGGTTATTTGAATGGCGCGCCGGGGCCAACTCCGGTCGGCATGTCGCAGTAGGACAGCCTCACCCCTCAATCCCCTCTCCGTAGGGTTGAAGGCGGGACAGTTTTAATATTGAGCAGCATTAAGGCGCTGGTCTGAGG
>CALKIA010000245.1 GCA_937988705.1 uncultured Chloroflexota bacterium
CCGCTGAACACCTGCGTTCACCCCGCTGGAGCGCCGCCGAGCTGCAGCCGTGGGCGGAGTCGAAACACCGCGTGGATCTGGATGTGTTTGCGGCGCGGTCGCCGCGCCCGGTGTGGCAGGCGCTCATGCCGCAGGTGCAGTGTCCGATTTTGCTGCTGTACGGCGACAATCACACGCTGGTCGATGAGGCCATTGCAGAGGAAGCCTCCGCGCTGTGGAAACACGGGGAGGCTGTTCAGATCGCGCACGCGGGTCACTGTATCCGCCGCGACAATGCGCCGGATTATGGTGAGGCGGTCAGCGCGTTTCTGAGCGAGCACTACTTGGAGTAGTGGGTTGCGCTTGTGTTGCTACCGGTCGGCGTGGTGAACGCAGTTGGATGGATATCGGTGAATCGGCGTTCGGATTGATCTTTAAACCCCCAATTAACTAGGGAACAAGAGAAAGGACAATTGTGATAACTTGAAGCGGATAAATGTTCGTCGGGAATATCGATATGAACCTGCTGCAGAGAATCTTTTCAAAGCATATAGACGATATCAAATTTCTTGGTCTGGCATTGGCAACGTGGCTACTGGGAGGGGCAATATATAATGGCGTATTTGGATACGGCGAAGTTAAGGAGTTTATAGAGGGGATCGGAGTCGAAGTAGGCGGGCTCGCGGCAACTTTGCTGGTGCTGAGATTATGGTGGGGAAAGATGGCTCAGGATAGAGAACAAAATGAAGTGCTGAAAACAATAGCTGCTCAACTAGCTATGTTGCAGAGCGAAATCTTAGAGCTAAAATCACATTCACTCAATAGTCGCATTCCGGATACGCTGAGCACAGCCGTAAGCATAAATGAGCAAAATCGAAAAACTCCTACGCAGAATCCTCAACACGCAGAAGAACGTGCAGTTCAACGATTTGGTAACTCTACTGACTGCACTGGGGTTTGAGCGGAAGCGGGTCAGCGGCAGTCATCAGGTATTCAAACATCCGGATGTCAATGAACTCGTTACACTTCAGCCTGATCAAAATGGAAAAGCCAAAGCGTATCAGGTGCGTCAGGTACTCAAAATGATTGAGGAATACAATTTGCGGCTAGAATCAGACCAAGAAACGGATACTCAATCGTCTGACAAGGACGGTGACAAATGAAAGATTACCACATCAACATCTTCTACAGCCAAGACGATGACGCCTACATCGCAGACATTCCCGACCTCAAATATTGTTCAGCACACGGCGAAACACCGCAGGAAGCTCTCGCCGAACTGTTGATCGCCAAGGCGGCTTGGCTCGAAACAGCGCGTGAAACTGGCATTCCGATTCCCGAACCGCGTTACCGTCCTGCCATCTACCAGATAGGGGCGTAGTTACTCGGGGAAAATGTTGCGGACAGGCAGCGTCAATCCCGGTAAGACATCACCGCCGTCTAGCACGCCATCGATTCCAACTTCGATAAAGCCCTGCTCCCCGAAATAGACTTCTACACGCTGATACTCAGGCAGCATCAGCCAAACGATCTGAGTTCCCGTTTGCAGATAATTTTCGACTTTGCGGCGCAGTTCCCGTAGACTGTCGAGTGGGGTTTTCACCATGATAACAAGAGGCGCGGGGTCATCTCGCATAGGTCGTTGAGTGTTCCAAATCCCCGGCGGATAGGGCTGCCCTTTTTCAACGATAACCCCGTTGATGAGTTCAAATAAGCGGTTGCGATTTTCCGGTCGTTCGGTGAAAGCGCGGTATTCGACTAACGTATAGCGTTTTTCCTGAACAGCCATTCCCATCCTCGCGGCTTACTTGACTCTATTATAAACCGTTTCGCTTGGCCTCGTTCCACCACGCGTCGAGCTGATCGAGCGTGTAGTCGGTCATCGGCTTACCTGTCGCGGCGACCTGTTCCTCAATATAGCGGAAGCGGCGGTAGAACTTGCGGTTGGCCATGCGCAGCGCCGTCTCCGGTTCGATCTTGTGCCAGCGCGCCCAGTTGACGATCACGAACAGCAAATCGCCCACTTCCTCGGCGCGGTGCTCGTCGCTCTCGGCGGTCAGCACCTCGTCGAATTCCTCGCGCACCTTGGCGATCACATCGTCGATCACCGGCCAGTCAAAGCCGGGTTTAGCCGCCTTCGCCTGATACTGGTAGGCTTGCAGCAGCGCGGGCAAACTCTTCGGCACGCCGTCGAGCAGCGATTCGCGCTTGGGTTTTCCCGCCTGCGCCTTCTCCTGCGCCTTGAGCGCGTCCCAGTTCTTGACCACCTGTTCCGGCGTGTCGGCTTCGGTCGTGCCCCACACATGCGGATGCCGATAGATCAGCTTGGCGTTGATGCCGCTCAACACATCGCCCATGCGGAATTCGCCGTCGTCGATGGCGATCTGCGTGTGCAGCGCCACTTGCAGCAGCAAATCGCCGAGTTCTTCGCGCAGGCCGTCCCAATCTTCGGCGTCAATCGCTTCCAACACTTCATGCGCCTCTTCGATCAGGTACTGGCGCAGCGATTGGTGCGTCTGCTTGCGATCCCACGGGCAGCCCTCCGGCGCGCGCAGGTGGGCGATCACCTCCTGGAACTGCTCAAAGCTCGACATGTGGCCGAGCGCGGGCAGATAGAGCGCGGTCAGGTGTTTGATGTGTTCGCTGCGGTCGATCTCGTAGAGCGGCATGGTTTCCACCAGCGCGGCCGGCGTCCCGGCGGCGTGGATCAGCTTGACTTCGAACTCGTCAGGATACTGGTTCATCAGCGCGAGCTTGAGATCGCTGGCGAGTTCGCGGCTGTACACCTGCCCCAGCAGCGCCGGATAATCCGGGTTGATCGGCGGGTGGTGCAGGGCGGCGATGTCAATCGCGTCGAGGATTTGCAGCCCGTCGAAGGCGTCCACGCCGATCAGCGCGAGTGTCGGCTCGATGAAGCTGACCCCGCTCACGATCTGGATCGGGATGCCCTCGGCGCGTCCGCGTTCCAGCAGGCGGATCACCGTCGACTCCGCAACCAGAGGATCGCCGGGGACGGCATAGACCACATCGCCTGCCCGTGCCGCCTCGATCAGCCGCTCGGTGATGGTGGCGTACACCTGATCGAACGAGTCGTTCGCCTCGTACACGTCATCGAACGAGCGGTATTCGGCGCTCGACGGCAGCTCTGGCACGCACGGATGCTCTTTGGTGCGCAGATAAACTACGCCCGCCGCTTCCAGTGTGCGCCACGCCCGCCGCGTCAAATCGTCGATGTGCCCCGAACCCAAACCCACGATGGTGATTGTCATGCCTGCTTGTTCCTTCGTAGGGACGAGGCATACCTCGTCCGCTATTCTCACATTCGTAATCAGGGATGTTGAATGAGGCCCAGTTCCGACCCCACCCCCAACCCCTCCCCGAATTCAGGGAGGGGAGCCAACATCCCGCGCATTGTCTCCCCTCTCCCCGCTTGCGTGGGAGAGGGGTTGGGGGTGAGGGGTTGTTGAACACCCTCATGTCTCATCCCTACATATTGCTGCCTTAACAGGTGAAGCTACCCGCCCATAATCACGCGCTCAAATCCCAACGCCGCCGCCGCCGTTTTGTACTGATCGCGGTGCGCCAGCGCATTGACCACGGGCTGCGGTGACATCTCCAGCAGCAGACCCCCATCCTTGAATTCAACCGTGCGCCACGCGGGCAGAGCCAGCAGTCGATCCCGCCCGAACTGCGCCACCAAGGCGGGGCTAAACAGATTGTAGTCCCAGACGGCGAATGGCGGCGTGCCGGGCGCAACCGAGTCGTGATTTTCGTAGTTGAACAGGCCGCAGCCATAGTCCGGGTGCAGCCCGTCGTAGATCTTCTGGATCACGCTGACGAACGCGCGCACGTTTTCCGATTTGTCGCGCTTGTTGAGCACGCTGCTGCTCGTCTGCAAGAACAGGCGGCGCGGCTCCTGCGGCGTGAACCCGAACGACATTTTGACGCCTTCGGTGTCCTCAAATTCCATCCAGTAGCCGCCATAGCGCACGACCGCCCGCTTGGCATTCGCCCACGCCCCCGCCAGCGTCTGCGGCGTATTCGGCACGTAGATATCACCCGGTGAGTCTTCGCAGACGATGGCTTTTTTCAGGTAGCGGAAACGGTCGTATTCGGTGAGCTTACCCATCAATTCGAGAATGAGCGCGTCCTCGGTCAGACGCCCGTCGGGAAAGTCGAACAGGATGTACTCGTTTTGACCGCTCATGCGGGTTTCACTCCAAAAATCGAATTACCGCGCACGCTGAGCATGGCGGCCGTGATCAGCGCAATGTTGTAGGCGTCATCTCCGCCCCGGTGATGCGTCCCCGTCAGCGGAATGTTGAGCTGTTCCAGCGCGCCTGTCATCCCCGGTGGACGACTGTTGTACACCTTCGCGTAAATCTTCTTCAAGTTGAAATGCTTCGGGCCGAACGGGTAGTCGATCCCGAAGCTGGCGCATTGGGAGATGAACATATTCTTGTCGTAGTTCCCCCAGCTCGCCCATAAGCGGTTCGGCGTATCGTACTCCGTCCGCAGCACGTCGCAGGCTGTATCGAAGGGCATCCCCGCGTCGACCTGTGACTGCGTGAGCGTGGTCAGCTCGGTGCAGAACTCGCTGATCTTCGAGCGCGTCGGCTTGACGAGCAGGCTCTGCCGGGCGCTGATTGCGCCGGTCTCCAACGAGAGCAGGCACACGCCCACTTCAATGATTTCGTTTTGCTCCCCCGGCGGTGGCGGCCCCAACCAGCACGAGGCTTCCAGATCGACCACGACGAGAGCGTCCGTTTTCAGTTCCATGAGTGACCTGTTCTGTCCAACTACCGCGCTCATTATACATGCGCGCCGCTCATTTCAGCATGATCAGCATGGTTGAAGGGTGAGAAATATCAGTTACTGAGACGTCTCAAATTGACGAGAATCAATGAGGAGTATCGCGCTTTCCATTTCACTGCTTCAATAAGGAATAAGCACTGTGAACTCATTGGTCCGATTTGCCCGGCAGCGTCCGGTTCTCAGCTATATCGTCCTCACCCTCGCCTGGTCTTTCCTATTTTGGGGTCTCATCCTCACCGTCACCCCGGCCGGAACGCTCATGGTCGAGCCGATGAAGCCCGCCGCCTTCGGTTTCATGATGCTCGGCCTGCTCGGTCCGACGTTTGCCTCGGTCGTGTTGACCCGCACAATTTACGGCAAAGGGAGTCTGCGCGCCTTGTACGGTCGCCTCGGTCTGTGGCGCATCGGTGCATGGGGTTTCGTCGTGCTGTTCCCGCTGCTGATCAATCTCGGACAATTCGTGGTTTACAGCCTGCTGGGCGGCGTAACCTCCAACATCGACTTCGCCGCCCGTCTGCCAATGGGCATCATGCTCGGCGTGACAGCGGGACTCATCGAAGAATTCGGTTGGCGCGGGTTCATGCTGCCGCACCTGCAAAAGCAGCATTCGCCGTTCGTATCGGCGCTCATCGTCGGGCTGGTGTGGGGCGGCATCTGGCACGGGTTCGCGGACTATCTCGGCATTCCGCAGGCAGGCCTGACCAAGCTGGCGTTGATCCTCCTGCTCGGCCCCGCCCTGCTCACCGCTTACTCGGTGATGCTGACAGCGTTGTACAACGGCACGCGCGGCAGTATGCTCGCTGTCGTGCTGTTCCACTTCTTCATCTCATCCAGTTCGTTGATTTTGGAAGTTCCCGCCGCGAATGATGGCGAACGGGTCGCGTGGGCTGTGGTCGCCGTGGTGCTGGCGTGGTTGATCGCGCTGGGGTTGGCCGTTCGCGCGGGCATGTTCGGCAAAGTGTCAACCCTGCAACCCCGGGCAGTGTAAAGCCGTCGGGGCACAGCCTGAGGGTGGTTAGAAACCCTCCTCACGGACATGCTTTGCCCAACCAACTCAAGCGGACGCGATCAATCGCGTCCCTACGAAGACCACCTCCGCTGGGCGCGGGCGGTTGGCTCCCCTCCCTGAATTCGGGGAGGGCCGGGGGTGGGGTCGGAAAACAAAAACAGGCAAGGGGATGACTCCACCTTGCCTAACAGCACAAACCAGTGACCGAGCGTTAACGCTTGGTGTAGGTCGGGGCCTTACGCGCACGCTTGAGACCGGGCTTCTTCCGTTCCTTGACGCGAGCGTCACGGGTCAGAAGTTCGGCACCGCGCAGCTGCGCGCGTAGTTCGGGGTCGACCAGCAGCAGGGCGCGGGCAATGCCCAGCCGGATCGCGTCACGCTGACCCGACACGCCGCCACCGTTGACGTGCACCGAAATGTCGTAATTGCGTTCCTGCCCGATCAAGGTGAGGGGCTGGAGCAGAATTTCCATGTCGCCGGCGCGGTTCATGAATTCCGGACCATCTTTGTCGTTGATGGTGATGCGGCCCGTCCCGCCGGGGTACAGACGAACGCGCGCAGAAGCTTCCTTGCGGCGTCCAATACCTTCATAATACTGTGTCATCTATAACCCTCGCTTACAGATCAAACTTCAGTTCGACGGGCTTCTGCGCGTCGTGCGGGTGCGCGGTGCCTTTGTACACCTTCAGCTTCTTGATCATCTGGTGTCCAAGCGCGCCCTTCGGCAGCATCCCCTTGACCGCGTCGGTGATCGGGCGATCCGGGAATTTGGCGAGTTGATCACGCAGCGTGATCGCCTTCAAGCCACCCTGATATTTCGAGTGGCGGTAATAGACCTTCGAGTCCAAGCGGTCGCCGGTCACACGGATTTTTTCCGCGTTGATGACGATCACGAAGTCGCCCGTATCGATGTGAGGGGCGAAGATCGCTTTGTGTTTGCCGCGCAGGATGTGGGCGATGCGGGACGCGAGACGACCAAGGGTTTGTCCTTCGGCGTCCACCACGTACCACGTCCGTTGAATATCCTGCGGTTTCGGCGAATAGGTTTTCACCTGCATCGTCTAATCCTCTGCGGGAGCATCGCCCGCAATCCTATCTTTGTACGTCACATGTTCGAGTACCAGCCCCTGCGGCGGCGCGACCGTGACCGCATGGTCAATTCTCGCGTTCCGAAAGGCTGTCTCAAACTGCTCTACTGTCGACCAACCGCGTCCGACATCCACCACCATCCCAACGATCCGGCGAACCATGTGTTGGAGAAAGCCATTGGCTTCCACCACATATTCCCAGCGAACGCCGAACGTCTCAGGCTGCGGTAGCCATTCGGAGCGATACACCGTTCGCACGGTGTTGTCGCCCCCTTTGGGCGGCTTGCCGAACGCGCCGAAATCATGCGTTCCGATCAGCAGCGCGGACGCCTGACGCATCGCCCCAACGTTTAACGACGGGTAGACTTGCCATGCGAACCGTGTCAATAACGGCTGACGCTGTCTCGACTCGTAGAGCGTGTATCTGTAAAGGCGCTTCACCGCGTCAAAGCGCGGGTTAAATGTCGATGCATCCCCTGTCAACCGGGTCAGATTTTGCAGAGCGATGTCGTTTGGTAACGCAGCGTTGATAGCCTTAAGCAGAATCTCATCGCTGTGTTTCCAAACGACACCGAACGTAATCACCTGTCCGATGGCATGGACGCCCGTGTCCGTCCGCCCCGCGCCGATCACGGTGACCTCTTGCTTGGTCACCCGCAGGATCGCCCGTTCGAGCGTTCCCTGGATCGTACGCGGGTTGGTTTGCCGTTGAAATCCGATATACGCTGTGCCATCATAGGCGAGCGTAGCTCGGAAGCGGCTCATCTCCATCCCGACTAGCTCGACGGCTGACGATCCACCAGTTCCAGCAGCACCATCGGCGCATTGTCACCCTTGCGGGGGCCAAGCTTGATGATGCGGGTGTAACCACCGGGGCGTTCCTTCGAGCGTTCCGCGATCTGGAACAGCTTGGTCACCATGTTACGATCGTTGAACAAACGAGCGGCGGCGAGGCGGCGGGTGTGCACGCCATATGCCGGGTTATCGCTGGCCAGACCGTGTTTCGCAACGGTGATCAACTTCTCCACGTAATCGCGCACGAAAATCGCCTTCGCGTGCGTGGTTTCGATGCGCTCGTGTTCGATCAACGCCATCGTGAGCGACTTCGCCAGCGCGCGGCGCTGTTCGGAGTCGCGTCCTAGTTTTTTACCTTTTACGCGATGTCGCATTGTCCTATTTCCTTAGTCACTTCCCTGCGAAGGGGTTTCGTACTCCGGAGGAAGATACCCCTTCTCCTTGAGTTTCGACACCAACTCGTCCAGCGACTTCTCACCGAAGTTCCGAATCGCCAGCATGGCATCGGGGCCGCGGTCGAGCATGTCGAGCACGTCGCCGATGGTGGTGATCCCCGTGCGCTTGAGCGAGTTGAACACGCGCACACTCAAATCCAGCTCTTCAATCGGCTTCTCGTACAGCGCGGTCGGGCGCGAGTCGTCGCCGCCTTCCGGGCCTTCGTCGCCGACCATGTAGCCGCCTTCACCCATCATACCGGGCATCGCGCCGCCAATGACGGTCAGATGCTTCATGAGGATTTGCGCGGACTGGTTGAGCGCATCTTCCGGGCGAATGGTGCCATCCGTCCAGATTTCGATGATCAGCTTGTCGTAATTCGTCCGCTGACCCACGCGCGCCCGCTCCACTTCGAAGTTGACGCGGCGAATAGGGCTAAAAATCGCATCGACGGGCAGTTCGCCAATGGGCAGGCGTCCGCGTTCTTCGGCCTGGCTGTATCCACGCCCGGCCTGAACTTCGAACTCCATTTCAATGTGAGCATCCGACGAGTCAGCCGTGAACAGATACAGGTCGGGGTTGATGATGCTGACCTCGGACGAATGTTGAATGTCCGCCGCCGTCACCAAGCCTTCGCCGCGATGATCAAGGCGCATCCGCGCGCTTTCAACGCCATCCAGCAAGCGCAGACGAATCTGCTTGACCTGCAGAATGAGTTGAGTCATATCCTCACGGACGTTCGGAATTGCAGAGAATTCATGATGAACGTCCGAGACGCGGATACTCGTTA
>CALKIA010000246.1 GCA_937988705.1 uncultured Chloroflexota bacterium
TGTACTGAGTGGAGATCAAGGCGAGGCCGGTGCGCATCTGCGGGATGTAGGCGCGCAGTCCATCGGGGGTGATGAGAATGGTCCGCGCCAGTTCGCCATCGGTTTCCGCGTTCACTGATCCCATGACGAACGGTGTCCGTTCGACATTCAAAATCGTCAGCCAACCGGTATACGTATGGGTGACCAGCAGCCAACTACCGCTGATCGCTAACCCGGCGGGCGCATCCGGCACGTTCACGCGATAGAGAATGTCGGTGGTCTCCAAGTCCACCACCGCAATCTGATCGCTGCCAAAGCAGCTCACGTAAGCGCGGCGAGCATCGGTCACCACGCCGAACGGCATGGCGCACACCTCTTCCACGCGCCGAACGCGCTGACTAGACAGATCGACGATGGCGAGCGCGTTCTCATTCCACAGCGTCACGACCGCTTGCCCATTCCCGGCGGCGACCATGCGGGGGCTGCCACCCAGCGGAATTTCGCTCGTCACGCGCGCCGCACCCACATCAACCAAGGTGATGCTGTCGCTGTCCGGGTTCACCGTAATCAACGTATCCGCGACCAACACCAGTGACTTGCTCGCTCGACTGTCCACCAACGGCGGCAGCGCGGGCAGCGGTGCAGACGGAGCAATCGGCGTGAGCAGCAGCGGCACAGGTGTCATATTTGGCGTGGGTGGATACGTGATCGGCGGCAGCGGGCGGCCACCGCCGGCGCACGCGCTCACCACCAACAGCACCCACAGACACAATCCTAGATGCTTCACGGCACAACCCTCACGACCTGTTCCATGAGGATATCCGGCGTATCCCACCCCTTGGCCGCCATCAAGTCGATGAATGCCCGGCGCAAGAACAAACGCGCTTCGACGGTAATTTCGCCTGCCCCGTCCGGCACGTTAAATCGGTAACTCGACACGTCAGTGGCCAACGCCGCGATGCGGTTATCGCTGACGAGCCGCGTCTGCCGCCAGTAAGCGTAAGTTGGCGTCTCCCCGGTATAGAAATCGGCGAGGAGCTTCGTGTACAGCCGACCGGGCAGCCCTGCGTAATATCCCGCAGCGGGATCGCCCACGCCGCCCCATTCCGGAATGACCGCCCCGTCGAGCAGTTCCAGCGGCTGACCAGCGGCATTCCGCGCTTCGACCAGCAAAATCAGGTTACGCAGCGGGTTATCGGTCGGAATCGCGTGGCCGGCTCCGGTGTTCGTCACCGCAACGGACACCGTCAGACTTGCGCCGTCCCGCTGCGCCTCCGCCGTCAGTTCAGCCGTTGCTTGCAGCAGGGTGCTGTCCGCCGCACCCGGCATCCGGTGGCTGAAAATCGTTTGCGGGTCGCGTTCGGGAACATACTGCGTGACATCGGGCGGCAAATTGACGAACGTACTCACGCCCATGTGCGGCATGTGGCAAGCCTGACAGGTTTGCCCGGTGACCGGATCGCTGTAGGGACTCGCCAGCCATTCTCCAAAGCTGTCGTACATGCTCACACCCCAGAACGTACCACTGTGGCACGCCGCGCAGAACTGGCTTTGAGCCTGCAAAGGCAAATACACATCATCGCCGGGTGTGTCATCGTAGGGACCAAAGAAGATCTGTTCCTCATCCGGCGGGCGGACAAATTCCAGCGACTGCACCCCCGGCACATGCGGCGAGGGTCGGCCATCGATTTCCAACTGCACCCCCGCGATTTTGTGGCAGAAGTCGCACGTCACCCCTTCGGCGGCGACCCCTTCTGCCGCATTCGGATCGGCGTCATAGGGCTGTTCGAGCGCCAAAATCGGCACATGGCAAGCAGCGCACATCCCGGCCGTCTCGGGAAAGTCGAGGCGGAAACCCACATCCGACGAAGCGAGCACGGGTACATCGATTCCCAACTCGACATCAAAGCGATACTGAGTCGGTGTGCCGATGGCACCGCTCGGGGTTGTTCCGTTATAGAGCGACAGGAAACGCGGGTTGACGGCTGACTGCGCGTGAGCATCCGCCAGCCACTCGTCGACCGGCAGGGCGGTGTTCACCGTGCCTGCGCCCGCCGCATGGCAGCGCCCACAGGCGCCGGCCGCGGTTGGATCGAGCACGGGACTGACAAACGTATACTCTGGATTGTCGGCGGTCGGGTGAGCACGCAGCGTCAGCGTGAGTTCGCTCGGCGGTGATCCGGCGGCGTGGCTGATGAAATACCCCGACGCCCAGGCGGTCACGTGCAGCTCACCGCTCAGGGGCGGCACCGGCAGCGCGAAGCCGCCGTTACTGTCGGTGAACGTGGAGTTAGCTGTGCCCTGCACGCGCACCACTGCCCCGGCGACCGGGACACCGGCCGCCAGAACGACGCCGCGCAGGGTGGTCAAATTGAACAATCCCCACAGCATCAATCCGACAATGACCGCGGAGATTGCGAGAATGCGCGCCTGTTTCGAGGTCATAACCTCACACAATGCTGCCAGTCAAATGGGTGATTGTGCCGTGTCAGCAAGCTTTTTCACGCTGACCTTACACACTTTAACCCGGTGACGTTGCTCATACCCCGCCACTCTGGCGCAGGTTGATGCGCAATTCGGGATCCTGCGTCAGCAGGGCGACGAGTGTGTCGTGCAGCGGCTCGGCCCCGGGGATCACCTCGATTTGCGCCGGACGTCCGCCCTGCAGAACGTCGTATGCATGGTTGATATGGGTCAGGGCATCCGCCGCCGCGAGATTGTCAAACGTTGGCAGTTCCTGATACCCGCCGATCTCCTCGCCCCACGTCACGCGCACGAACCACCAGTTCAACCCATTGGACTGTGCTGGGTACGGGTCTTGGGTGAGGGCATCAGCGGGCGTTTGCCGCCGCGCCCACAGCAGCGCCAGCAGCGCGATTTGGTCATGGCTGACAACATCCTCTGACGCAATGATCAGCGGCGCGTTGAGCGGCAGTTGATAGCCCGCATCCGGACCGTAGGTCGTCAGGACGCGATCTGCAAGGGTGAGAGTCAGCCGCAGTTTGCCTGCCAACTGCGGAATCGTGTTCAGTTCGGCGATCTTCTCGTGGAACGTAGCGCCATCCCGATGCAGCACCATGCGGCTGTGATCGCTGATCCAGCCAACCGCGTTTTTCAGTCCGAGCGATGCCCCCGCCAGCACATGCTTGCCCAGCCGCGGCAGATTGACGACGTGATCCACCCTGTCAAGGATTTCGGCCACGTGCAGTTCGTCACCCCAATGGTGAACGCCCGTGGGGACGCCCGGAACATAAGCTTGCGCAAAGGGCACTTCGTCGAAGCAGTGAATCACCGCCCCTGCCGCTTCCGCCGCGGCCAGCAGTCCGTTGGCGCGCATGTTCTCGCGCGTTGAGCCGATAGTTTCCCCGGCCAGATGCCGCACAAACTGCGCGCCGCTCATATCGCCGACGTAGATCGTTCCCGCTCCCGCTTCATTCAAAACGCGGATGACGCCTTCTAACACAGCGGGCGACGTCACCGAGGGCGCGCTCAGATTGGAATTGCTCGCCACTTTGACGAACACCGAATCGCCTGGTCGCAGCCACGCTAAATCGGTCGCCGCGTGCATGGCAGTCTGCACGGCTTCCGCCATCGGCGTCCCGGTGGGATTGAACGTGTGCAGATGCACCCGGGGTATCACGCCGTCTGCGCGGACACCCCGCAGCTTCATCAGCGCGGACAATTGCGGCGTGAGCAGCGAAACCACGGACGCCCCCGCCACACCGAGAAACCGCCGCCGCGACAGTTGGTTATCAGACATTTTGAACTCGCATCTCTAGTACTCGCTTGTAAACTGGGACTGGCTTGACGCGCCAACGTCCCGCAGCGCCCAGCCCCGGAGATAACAGCACAGCGCCGCATGGGCCGAATTCACTCGGATTGTAACGCTCTGCGGCGAATCCGGCGATCCGCGCGGCTTGTTGCGCCGCCCGCCGCGGGCACGATAATTAAGGCGCTACAGACCAAGGCGTATGCATCGAGGAGGAATCATCATCGTGGGACATGTCAAACAACTGCTCCGAGATCTCGGACTTCCAGACGGGGATCGGCATGATTTGCCAACCTCGCCGCACCGTTTCCCCGACGGCGCGCAGTATCGCATCGAGATTCCCAGCGTCGAAGGCCCGGCCGCCCTGCAAGCCGTGCTGGACACAGCGCACGGTTTCGGATTGGTCATCCATCGGGTGTCACAGGGCAGCGGGATCATGCTGCTGACGGATGCCGAAATTCGGGCCATGGGTCAACTCGGGCGTGAAGCGGGCATTGAGGTCTGTCTGTTTGTCGGGCCGCGCGCGCCGTGGGAAGGCAGCGCGATTCCGCTCACGCCGGACGGCAAAATCTTCGGCTGGCGCCATCTGGGCATGGATCAACTGACGTACGCCTATAACGATGTCGAGCGCGCGTGCGAACTTGGCATTCGCAGTGTCCTGCCCGCCGACGAAGGCTTGATCTGGTTGGTGCATCAGGCGCGGAAACGCGGTCTGCTGCCGGAAACGCTCATCATGAAGGGGTCGGCGCTGATGGGCGTCGCCAATCCGCTGGGCATCAAACTACTTGAAGAGGCGGGCTTGAACACCATTAATGTGGCCTCGGATATTTCGCTGGCTCGATTGGCGGCCTTGCGTCAGGTGCTCTCCATCCCCATCGATCTCTACATCGAAGGGCCAGATGGCCTCGGCGGTTTCACGCGCTATCATGAACTCGCGGAGATTGTGCGCGTAGGTGCGCCGATTTATCTCAAGTTCGGATTGCGGAATGCGCCCAACATCTACCCGAGTGGTATGCACCTCGAAAATGCGGCGCTTCAGACGGGCAAAGAACGTGTGCGCCGCGCGGTTATCGGCATGGAACATCTGGCGCGCAGCGGGGCGCAGTTCAGCACTTCTACGACCGGAGCACTCGGCCTGGCACTGCCCGTTTAGCGTGCTTGATATATGGGCTTCACAACTGCTGCCTTTTCCTAATCACACCGCCGCCGGGGATCGAACGCTGATCCCCGGTTGGTGCCTCAACTCACTGTCGTTCACTTCGGGAGTCAAGATCTTCAGGGGAGCAGTGTCATCGAATGGGGTGCTGATACTCACTGGAAGCCCAGTGAACGCATCGATAAGATCCATATAAAATAGTTAGCAGGGATTGGGACTATCATGACAGCAGGTTCAATTCAGGCAGCGATTTTAGCCGGTGGTCAGTCTCGACGGATGGGGCATGACAAGAGCTTTCTTGACCTGAACGGCAAACCATTGATCCAGCATGTCATCGATCCGCTGCGCAGTCTCGGGCTGGACATCATGCTGATCACCAATACCCCAGCGCTCTACGCCCATCTCGATCTTCCCATGTTCACCGATGAACTGCCGAATAATGGTTCGCTCGGCGGGCTGTACACGGCCTTGGTCAAAGCGACCGCACCGCATGTCCTCTGCGTGGCATGTGATATGCCCTTTCTCAATTCCGCGCTGCTGCACTGGCTCATAGCGCTGCGGGCTGATTATGATGCAGTCATTCCGGTTACCAACGCGACCGCCCACAACCTTCATGCGGTATACGCGCGCAGTTGTCTTCCCACCATTTTGCGGCAGATCGAACAACACAACTTACGCATCACGGACTTTTACCAGTCGCTCACCGTTCGTTACGTCAGTGAAAGCGAACTGCGACTCTACGATCCTGAGCTGCGATCACTTATGAATTTGAATACACCAGCGGATGTGCAGCAGGCGGTGAGCGGTACGCCTGAATGAGCCGCCTTGCTCGCCACAGGCGGCCGCTCACGGGCGACTGCGCACACGTCGAACAAGCGCAGATGTTTCATTTGTGCAGCTGAAAATGCCCCTAGCCCGCGGGTAAATCCGGCGCTCTGACTGCGCCTCCCCACCCCCAACCGTCAGCACTTTCAGTTAGTTTGCAGGTAGCCCAAAACTTCCAACGACAGCGCTTCCTCAGCAACCGGGGCAGCGGTGACATAATAGGCGGTACCAGCGCATGCCCGGCACAGCACCTCGCCGTTGACGAGCACTTCGCGCTCATTCATGATTTCCTCAGCGCAGTGGGCGCACGTGATCCGGCGTTTGGGTTTACTCACCAATTTCGCCACTGAGAAGTTCGGCGTCACCGACTGAACAACAAACAAGTCCTCATCGGACA
This sequence comes from uncultured Chloroflexota bacterium, assembly GCA_937988705.1. Taxonomy (GTDB): domain Bacteria; phylum Chloroflexota; class Anaerolineae; order Aggregatilineales; family Phototrophicaceae; genus Flexifilum. The sequence continues at coordinate 6,127 of CALKIA010000246.1, forward strand.
TCAGTTGATAGGCTTCCAGGTAACTGTGCCAGCGGTTCGCGTTGGTATCCGCATGCGGAGCCGCCGCCTCGCGGATCGTTGACCGGGGAGCAATGCGCAGCGCTTGACCTGTACGGGTATCGATGAAGGTCGCGGCCACCTTGCCATAGTCGACGAGGCGCAGCGTCCGATGCCCAAACTCACAACCGGTGGTCACAGCGACGCCATCCGCAAAACAACCGTCCGTTTCAACAATGGTGAGCAAGCGTTTGTTCGACTGCTGAAGCGGCAGGCCGAGTAGAGAAACCGCCAGCATCCCCATGCGCACGCCCAAAACCTGACGAGGACACACATGGTTATGACGCGCGCCCGACAATTGCAGGAATTCATCCAAAGACGGCATGATCAGCCTTTCAGTATAGGTTCTCTACACGTTAAGCGTAGGCCGAAGCAGCAAAAGCGCACAGTGACTTCTAGTCTGCGAGCTCGTGAATAACGTCACAACATAGCTGATAGATCCCAGCGTACCGCCCACTTAAATCGTCGCATTGCGGCAGGCCGGAAAACCCGTTCTTCCCTCAGCTCCGCTTAGCCACAGGATCACTCTATTTGCTATCTGCCCACTCCCGGGCTATAATTGATTATCTGTACACGCCTACCTAACCTGGCAACCGGTGCGCTTTCCCTCAGCTCTCCAGAGCATTTCTTGCCACGACAGCTTGTCCATTCCACACCGAACTGAATCGGTAGTTCACAGGAGTAGAATATGGCTGTGAAGCTGTATGTTGGTCATATATCAATGCACGTTACCCAATCCCAGATCGAAAACCTGTTCTCTGAAGTGGGTCGCGTCACGGAAACATATCTCGCCATCAACCGTTACACGGGTAAATCCAATGGCTTCGCCTTCGTTGATCTGGAGAGCGAAACGGTTGCTCATCAGGCGGTTACGCGTTTCCATGGTTATGTCCTCGATGGGATGCCCTTGACCGTCCACCGCATGGTGAACAGCGAGAAGGGGACCATAAAGAAACCGAAGCTCCCCGAAGTGCCCGAGACCACCGAACTGGTATCGACCGTCGCCGAAAAATCGGAGACCTGATCTAGTCGCTGGCGCAGCTCATCCCGTCCGTAAGGAGTGGATCGGCTGTGCAGTCGTCGACTTGCTTCACATTCCCGGGGAATGGCGTTATACTGAATATTAAATACAGTATTTCGTGCAAGTAAGAATACCCGTTTCACCTTGCTGCCCCACCTCAGGTTTGATGGTGCCTGTTGAGCCGCTGTTATCGTCTCAGACGCGACTCAGGCATCTCCTGCTCATCAAACTCAACCCCAGACGATCGCAACCACTCAACGAGTCCTGCCAAAGGGGTTTATAAGCTCATGAAATTTAACTGGAAAATGTTAGTCGCCGCCGTTTTGATCGTGATTGTCAGCGTGTGGGCAATCGATTCGCTGCGCCCACGCTCGTACACAGGCACCGACCTCAGTTTTGCCGTGGGGCGCGGTTCTGTGACCTTGAACAATAGATCGGAAGCGGCTCTGCCCATACAGTTGACGGGTGTTGGATCACGAATTTTCACGGTTTCGAGTGACGATGAAGCGCTGCGTGGTGCATCAACGCGGCAAGGCACAGGCCGGACTGTCTCGCAGTTGTTTGACCTGACGGTGCCCGTTGGTGTCAGTGTCTTCACGATCGTGAACGGTTCGAACGTCAATCTGGTTGCCAGTTCGACCACGCTGCTTGAGGCTACCGTCCAGTCCCTGAGCGGATCAGAGAGCACAACTACCCTCTTGATCACACTGGTGGTGATTTTGGCCGCCGCCTTCTATATCTTCCGCGCCTCAGGTCGTGATCTGGGCAGCCTGCTGCGCCGCGAGCCAGCGCCGGTGCTGAAACCCGTGGTAGCGCCAGTTGGCGACAACGGTCGCCCCATGCGCTCCTACGGCGACAATCGCGCCGACATCACGGAAAAGAACTAGCGCGGCGCTGAACTGGGTGTACAAACTGATCCCCAAGGGAACGGTCTACAAACTTCCCCGAAAAACGGGAATTCTGGTGATTTTGCCGGAAATGACCGGGAGGTCGGAGATTACCGCCCACAGTAATCAGGAGATCCGGCGCTTTCGTGAACGTGTCATCATCGCGTCCGCAGCCGATTACAGCACTGTCTATGCGGGTGTCGTGGAGCGTATCGATGCTCCCCTCACCCGCTGGCTAGCCCTCAAGTTTGCGCAGGACAAAGCCCGAACCTAACCTCAGCTCCGCCCCTCTGGAATACAACTCTAAACGACAAACACCCCGTTTTCATAAAACAGCTGCCCATCAGCGTACATCCGACCGCCGGGGCGCATGTCGCACACGAGATCCCAGTGGATCGCGCTGCGGTTGGTGTTGCCCGTGTCCGGGTAGCCCGCGCCGACCGCCAGATGGAATGTGCCTGCAATCTTCTCATCAAACAGAAGCTGCCCGGTGGGGCGCAGAATCCGTTCGTTCATGCCGATCGCAAATTCGCCCAGCCCCCGCGCGCCTTCATCGGTGTCTAGTAAGGCGAGCAGACCGCGCTCATTTTCTTCCGCCGACGCTTCGACCACCCGCCCATCGCGAAACCCCAGACGAATGCCTTTGATCCACTGGCCGCGCATCATCGCCGGAAAGCTGAATTTCACCCAGCCGTTGGCAGAATTCTCGACCGGGCCGGTGTAGATTTCACCATCGCAGATGCTGTGCCGCCCATGCGAGTTGACGAACGTGCGCCCCTCGATGGACAATTCCAAGTCGACCTGCTCACCTTCAATGCGAATCTGTCGTTTGCCGCGCAGCCAGTCGACTTTCTGCTGCTGGATGTCGCGCAAACGCAACCATTCCGCCACCGGATCAGCCCGATCGCAAAAGGCCGCGCCATAGACGAAATCGGTGAACTCTTCGAGGCTCATCCCGGCTTCCTGCGCCCACCCATGCGTCGGGTACAGCGTGACTGCCCACCTGAGTTCGCCCGTGCTCGTCCGGCGCATGAAGGTGCCAAACGTCCCGCCTTGCGCTAACTGCTGCTTCTGAATCCGCGCCGGATCGATGTTCGTTTTCGCGCGCGGATTCGGGACTCCCGCGACCCGAATATAGCCGTTCGCGCTCTCGATGAAGCGCGCCGTGAGCGGGTCAGCCCAGGTCAGCTGTTCGTCGCTGCCTTCGTGCAGCAGCGTGAACTCCATCGCCTCATCGCTCATGATAATGCTGGGGTGACCGCCCGCCTGAAGGATCGCCCGGTGCAGGGCGCGCAGCATCGGCAGGACGACGACATCGCCGGTGATGCCCACCCAATCCCCCGGTTTGACTTCCAGCGAGTACTGCACCAGCAGGTGCGCCAGCCGTTCCAGTCGGAGATCGCTCATCGTGTTTTCGCCAGTTGGTTCAGCAGGCGCACGGCGCTTTGCGCGAGCACCGCCGCGCCGATTTTGAGTGACTGCTCGTCAATGTTGAAGATGGGACTGTGGTGCGGACGCATGTCGTTTCCGATTTGCGCGCCCACGAAACACATCGCGCCGGGGACCGTCCGCGTCATGTAGGCGAAATCTTCCGCGCCCATCGAGAAACCGTAGCGAGTCGTGCGTTCCGGGCCGACGATCTCCTGCGCCGAGACGCGGATCGCCGCAGCAATTTCGCTGTTGTTGTGCAGCGGTGGATAGCCGCGCTGAATGGTCAGTGTGTAGTCGCCCCCGAGCGGGCGCACAATGGACAGTGCATGGTCGAGTTCCGTATGTAACTGCTCCCGAATGTCGTCGCTCAGGCTGCGGATCGTGCCATTCAGCCGCACTTCGTCCGGGATGACATTGGACGCGTTCCCGGTATGAATGCTGCCAAGCGAGATGACCGCGGGCTGGGTGGGATCAATGCGCCGCGACCGAATGCCGTAAATCGCCTGTATGACCAAACCCAACAGGTAGATCGGATCGACACCCTGATGCGGATACGCACCGTGTCCCCCCTTGCCTTTGATGACCGCTTCGAAGGCGTCCGCGGCGGCGTGAATTGGCCCATCGTCGATGACCACAATGCCGACCGGCGCTTCACTGGCGATATGCAGCGCGATCACCGCATCCACCCCGTCGAGCGCCTGATCGCTGATCATGCGTGACGCCCCACTGAGACCATCCGCATCTTGCTTTTCCTCGCAGGGCTGAAACAGGAAGCGAATTTCGCCGGGAGGGCGATCCGGCAGATCGCTCAGCAATCGCGCGACGCCCAGCAGGATCGCCGTGTGCGCGTCGTGACCGCAGGCGTGCATCAGCCCGGGAGTGGTTGAAGCATAGGGCACATCGTTCGCCTCCTGAATCGGCAGCGCATCCATATCGGCGCGAATGGCAATCACCGGCTGCCCCGACCCCAGCGACCCAATCACACCCGTTTTGCCGACATTCGTCCGCACGGTGATGCCCATCCCGCGCAGCGTTTCCGCGACCAGCGCGGATGTGCGCACTTCCTCGAAACCGAGTTCGGGATGCTGGTGAATGTCGCGCCGCCAGCCGATCAGCTGGTCTTCGATACTGTGCGCGTATTCCAGTAAGTTCACGTTGCTGCCTCCGTTGTGCGTACCGCAGAAAAGGTTCGTCCATTCTGCTTGACGACCAGTTCTGGAAAAGTTTCGCTTGTAATATCAAGTCGATAGTCAAACGTGCTGCTCAAGCCCGCGGCGTTGAACAGCGTCTCCGTCACCGGAGTGAGTTCGACTGCGGGCTGGCCGGGAAACACGACATACAAGCTGTCGCCTTCGGCATAAATCTGCAGGGCGAGCCGTCCATCGAGCAGAAAATCGCCGCAGTATAACGCCAGACGCGTCACGGGCGGCTTGTACACGCGCACCCGCGGCGGTGGCTGATACCCCGCCCAACCATAGGCACGCGCACACGCCCGCATGATCGACTGCGCCAGCATGAAGCCGTTATCGCCGCTGGTCATGACGGCCACGCCCGCGCCCGACTCCCCGAACATGATCCAGTCGGCCTTAAAGCCCGGATTTGACCCGTTGTGCCAAAAAGCCGTTTGTCCGCCGATCGGCGAGAGGTACACGCCCAAGCCAAGACTGTAGAGTGTACCTGCGTCGCCGGGAATTTGCGGCGTCAGCATGGCCTGCACCCGCTGACGGGAAATAAACTGACCGTCAGTGTGCCGCGCCCGGTTCAAGCCCAGCCCAAACAAAGCCAGATCAGTCGGCGTTGTCCACAGACCAGCGGCCGCCAGTTCGGGGAAATTATGCCAGCCCCCCTCAATCGGCACGCCGCGATAATCCAAACCGCGCGCCGCATTCAAAGTCAGGTCGGCGGGCAGCGGCTGCGCAAAGGTGCTGCGCGTCATCCCCAGCGGCGCAAGGACGCGCTGGCGTATCAGCTCAGCGTAGTCCATGCCCGTTACATCCATGCACACCAACTGCGTGATTGTCGTGCCGCCGCCCGCGTAGCGATACTGCAATCCGGGCACGGTATCGACGACGACCGGAGCACTGTTGGCCGGGGCCGTACCCTTCAAAATTTCGGCCACCGTCGGAATGGCTGAACCGGGCGGGTAGCCGCCAAAGCCGGGAACCGTCATACCCGCGCTGTGGCTGAGCAGCTGCCGCAGCGTGATCCGCGGCTGCCAACTGCCAACGGCAGGCACGCGCCATGAACGCAGATAGCTGTTCACATCCGCATCCAGATCGAGCAAGCCGTCATCGACCAGCGTCAGCACCAGCGCCGCATTGACAGGCTTACTGATCGACGCGGCCTGAAACAGGGTATCAGCATCACACGGCGTCGAACCGCCCGCCTCGAGGACACCATAGGCTTGCGCCCACGCGATCTCGCCGCCGTCGATCACGGCGATGCTCACGCCGGGAATATGCAGCCGCGCCAGCTCTTCGTCAATCGTCCGCCGTGGAGCATCTGCGCGCCCGAGGTCCGTTTCCGCAATCAGGTCATGTGCAATCTGATCGATCCGGGCCGCGGTCATTGGCCTGCCTTCCGCAGCAGATAGCGTTCGTACAAGAGTTCTACCTGACCATTCTCGCGGATGTAGAATTCGACGTTCATGCGACTGCCAAAAGCGACCGTATAGAAGCGGCAGTAATCGCGGCCGATGATGTCCGGCGCGAGCGCGGTTGTGACCGAGCGGTAATCGTCATATTTGAAGGTGACGGACAGAAAGTCATTCTGACGGCGCACGCGCGCTTCGACCGTGTTCATGTAGGTGCGATACGTTCCGGTCAGCGGGGCATAGTAGCCTTCGTTGACGACAAACGGCAGTTGATACGGATCTTGCCCGGCCAGCATCGCCAGCGCGACGATGCCGATAAATTCGGTAGGAATGCCCGTCCCATTCATTAAGACAGCGACCCCAACTTTCTGATTCTTGAGGAAGCCGATGAAAGAGGTCGAAATGCCAATCGACCCGCCATGACCGATCAGGGTGTCCCCGAAGAAGTCGGGCAGGACGAGAAAACCGTAGCCATAGTGAAACCGTGAACCATCTTGCGCGCCATTCGAGGTCGCAATCCGCGGCGTGTGCAGCGCTGCGACCGACTCCGACTGCAAGACGCGCCCGCCGTCCAATTCCCCACCACGCATGTACATGCGCACATAGCGGCTCAAATCGAGCACGTTGGTCACGATGCCGCTGTGCGCGTTCAACTCGCGGAACGGCGACCGCAGCGCGAGACGCTGCCCTTCGGCGGTGAGCTGGTAGAGCGTGGCGACATCGTCATAGTTTTCGACGTCGGCGCGGCTGAAGAAGGCGCTGTCCATGCCCAGCGGGTCGAAAAGCTGCTCCCGGATCACGACCTCGTGCGGCTTCCCGGTTATCTGCTGAATGATGCAGCCGAGCAGAATATACCCTTCGTTGCTGTACATATAGCGTGCGCCCGGCTGGCCGACCGTCCACGACTCCGCGCCCTTGAGGAACGCGGGCACATCGTCATAGTTGACCAGCGGCAGAAAGTCCATACGCGCGCCGCTCAGCGCCCCGGCGACCCGTTCCGACGAGCCGAGGGCCGCCATGCCCGAGGTATGCGAGAGCAAGTGCTTGATGCGAATCGACTCGCCGCCCGGCTTAATGTTGAACCATTTAAGGTGCTGCTCGACGGGATCTTCCAGGCTCAACTTGCCCGCTTCGGCCAATTGCAAAATTGCCGCCGCGGTGAACGATTTCGATACCGAGGCGACTGGATAAATCGTGCGGGTGGTGGCGGGCAGCGACTGGTCGATGCTGCGCAGGCCGAAACCACGCGCCCATGTAATGTCGTCGCTGTCCATGAGCGCGAGGCTGACGCCTGCGGTGTTGAACTGGGTCATCTGCTGAAACAGAAATTGTTCGAGGGCTGCGTAATCCATCTTGGCTTTCCCGGGTGCTATCAGGCTGTATGCTTCAAAAGCAGGTGCGGCGCCTTTTCGGCGACATACGGTTGCAGAGTCGTCAGTACCGCGGCGAAACGGTCGAGTGTGGTGGCAATGTCGGCCTCCATCATCGGCGTCGATACGCACATGAGGCCGCGCGCTCCCATGTGGACGCCCTGATTGAGCAATTCGAGGTGCAGCAGTTCCGGCAAGCGTCCCGCCGCGCGCACCCCAATGGCCGCCTCCCGCGGCGCGGTGATCGGCGCGTCCGTCCAGTGAATTTGCAGCAGCGACCCCCAACCGAGGGCTTGACCAGCAATGCCCGCGCTGCGGAAAGCGGCCGTGATGCCCGTTCGCAAGCGATCCCCCAGCCCGTTGATGCGCTCGATTGTCGTCTGCGGTAAATGTTCCAGCGCGGCGATCCCGGCGGTCATGGTCATGTTGTTGCCATTGAACGTGCCCGTGTGCATGATGAACTGTGGGTGCCGTGGGTTGAAGTGGTTCATAATCTCGCGCTTGCCGCCAAACGCGCCCACCGGGAAACCGCCGCCGATGATTTTGCCCAGTGCGGTCAGATCGGGCTGGACGCCTTCCACGGTTTGCATGCCGCCGGTATGCAGACGAAAGGTGACAATTTCGTCAAAAATCAGCAGCACACCAAACTGATCGCATAGCTGGCGGACGCCTGCGAGATAGCCCGGTTGCGGTGGCACCATGCCGCCTGAATTGGGGATCGGCTCGATGATCACAGCCGCGATCACGTCGGCGTGCTGCGCTAAAATCGACTCCAGTCCGCCAAGGTCGTTGAAAGGCGCGACCATGATTTCGTTGAGCACCGACGCGGGGACGCCCCGCCCCTCAACATGGGCCGTGGGGAGACGGTCGGTGCTGGTATCCGGCCAGACATTGACCTCCACGTAATCGTGCGACCCATGATAGCCGCCATCGATCTTGACGATGACGTTTTTTCCGGTGAAGG
>CALKIA010000247.1 GCA_937988705.1 uncultured Chloroflexota bacterium
CGATCATCCTGATCGTCGGCGTAGTTCGCCACCAGGTTGATGATGTTGTTGGCCTCGACCGCATCCAAGCCTTCAAGCGGGCGCTCGCTAAACACATAGACGGTGTCGTTGTACAAACCAAACGCCGCATTGGTGAGCTGTAAATTCATCTCCAGCAGATGCCGGTAGAGCGGCAGCAAATTGGTCAGCGGCAGGTAGATGATCGGCGAGAGCACCTGCAAATACCCCACGTTTTCCTGCTGCGAAATGTAGATTTCGATGAGCGCGGAGCCCCGCCGGAAGTTCCAGCCGTAGCCGTCCGCCATATTCATACGCGCCTGCACCGGATCAATGCCGATTTGCAGCAAAATCTGTTCGACCGTCGCCGCGTACTGATCGATGCGCGGCACCGGCTGCTGTTTCTTCCCACGTCCAAACATCGCATACCCTCCAAGAGGAAAGATCAAGACTCAACGCAAAGACGCCAAGGTGCAAGGACGCCCAGAAAAGGACAGGCGGACGCGATAAATCGCGTCCCTACGTTTATCCGTTGCGCCGTCGCGTCTTAGCGCCTTTGCGTTCGGATTTTGCATTTCTTGCATTTTTATTGTTGTGCTTTACCGCAGCGCAGACAGCGCCCCTTATGAACACCCGCAATCGAGTTGCAGTGGATACAGCGCACCCGGCTGGTTTCGTACAGAATATCCGCTTGCGGCAGGTAGTAACGCTGCACAGTCGCCGTCTCCGGTCGAATGCCGCCGCAGACCTCACAGTAGAAGTAGCCCGCGCCCAAGGCCCGGCTGAGCGTGCCGCAGTTCGGGCAGTATTTGCGCGCCTCGCGGCTCAACTGCTGATATGTCTCGACATAGCGGCGAATGCTGGCGATGTGGACGCCAAACAGGTGATTTGAGGTGCGGCTGACATTGCGCGTCATCATGCCGACGAGATAGTTGCGCTCATCGAAGATCGGGCTGCCGCCGGCATCGGGAATGCGCGCCGCGTTGGTCGGAATCCAGTGCGGCGACATGATGCGCTTGGTCGGGCGCTGCTGCACCTGAAACATGTCGCCGTCATAGGTGACCACGTAGAGTGATGCGTCATCCGGCACGCGCGTCAGCGGCGTGATCGGCAGCGTGGCCGGGGGCCGATGCTCAACGTAGAGGATCGCCAAGTCGATATCAGGATACGAGGCGACCACGGTCGCGGGCAGCTGCCGCCCATCGTGCAGTTCGACCATCAGCCGCTCCAACCCGCCAACCACATAGCGCGTCGTCACCATCAGGCCATCTGCTGTAATGAAAAACGCCGTCCCCGCGCCGTTGACCCCGCCAATCACATGACCGAGAACATCGGCAATGTTGACGGCGGCCTGCGGCTGCATGGCCGGCTGCGGCAGCGGCCCGGTTCCCGGCGGCACGACGGGCGCGGTGTAGGCAGTCACGGGCTGCGTGTACGTGGTGACTGGCTGGGTGTAGGTGTAGCCCGTGGGCTGAACCGGCAGCTGCGCATTCATCAGCGCGGCGAGGCGTGCGCGGGCTTCCGCGTTGTTCGGATCGAGCGCGGACGCTTCAGCATAATGCGCCCGTTTCAAGTGGTGATCGTCGGTCGCTTCCGCCAGCCACAGATAGGCGACGGCGCGAATCTCGGCCGGCAGACTGCGCTTGAGCGCGATACGAATGAGGCGCGCGCCCTCGGCTTTGCTGCCGGATTGAATAGCCTGGATTCCCATGTCTAAGATACGTTGGGACATTCGACTCAGCTTTCTAGGCTCAATTGTTCTGACCCCTGTCCTATATTACAATGGATGCGGGCAGACGGTCAGCACTTCATTCGCTAATGTGGTTGCAGTGCCGGGTAACTTCATGTATATTGACGGCAATCGTCCGTTTTGCCAACGACTCCAGAAGTAGGGGGCATTTATGCCGCTTCAAGGCAATCTACGCGACTTTAGTACCACACAGCTACTCAATTTGATTAATCTCGCGGGTAAAACCGGCACCTTGACGATTTTCGAGGGTGTCAAGACCGGTGAGAAAGATGCCGTTGGCAACGACAAGATGACCCCGGGCAAAGAACGCGCGCGGGTGTCTTTTAAGATCGGCAAGCTTATTCTGGCGTCGCTCGGCGGACAAGATGGCAATCTGGTCTCGGTGCTCAACAAAGCGGGCAAGCTCACCGATGAACAGGCGCGCATTATCCGGGAGCGCGCACGCAATACGACCGATAAGGCGCTGGCGCTGCTGCTCATCAATGCCAACTATGTCACGCAGCGCGATATCGTCAGCAGCATCCAGCAGCATACGCTTGACGTGGTTTACAATCTGCTCGGCTGGTCCGAAGGGCCCTTCCGCTTTGAGGATAACTCCCTGCCCAGCAGTGATCGCATTCTCGTGCCAATTGATCTCGAAAACGTGATCATCGAAGGGGCGCGCCGCATCAAAGAAATCGAGCAGTTGAACTCACACCTGCCGAACCTCGATATGGCGCTTAAATTCCCCGACAACCCACGCGAAAAATTCAAGGGCATTCACCTCAGCGTGGAAGAGTGGCGGGTGGTGTCGTTCGTAAATCCCAAAAACACTATCCGGCAGATCGCCAAAGCCAACAATATGTCGGAAATCGAAATCCGGCGCATTGTCTATGGGTTGGAGCAAGCCGGGTTAGTGGAAGTCGTCCGTCCGGCGCTGGCGGAAATGGCGGCGGGAGCTGGCAACAAAAACCAGGCATCGACGGCGCGCAAAGCACCGCCAGTTCAAAAGACAGTCGTCAACAAGCTGATCGACAAAATTCGATCCATCTAAACTTTACCAGCGATCTATTCTGGAAGAGCGGATATAGCTATGCAAACAGTCAAGATGGTGATTACGGGCCCGTTTAGCTCCGGCAAAACGGAGTTCATTCGTTCGATCAGCGAGATCGACGTGGTGACCACCGAACGAGGTATTACCTCAGAGACGGAAAAGGCGATCAAAGAATCGACGACGGTCGCCATGGACTTCGGGCGTATCACCGTCGACGACGACCTGGTTCTGTATCTGTTCGGGACGCCCGGCCAACGGCGTTTCGATTTCATGTGGGAAATTCTGGCAGAAGGTATGCTCGGTTTCGTCGTGATGGTGGACAGCACCAAGCCGGAAACCTTCCGCGAAGCGAAAAGCATCCTGGAAACGTTCCGCGCGTACGCGCCGACGCCGTATGTCGTCGCCGCCAACAAACAAGATAACACCGAAGCGTGGAATACTGATGATTTGCGCATCGCGCTGCGCATTGAAGATGGCGTGAAACTGCTGCCCTGCGTCGCCCGCGACAAAGAAAGCGTCAAAACAGTTCTGCTCGAACTACTCTACTCGATTCTTGAGGAGATGGAGAGCTAATCCCCCTTACCTCAGATCGTAGAGGATACCATCGTGGCAAGTCTGGTCACTGAACAGGGTATTGTCCATTATGAAGCTTATGGGCGCGGGCGACCAGTTCTCCTGCTACATGGGTGGATGAATTCGTGGGAACTCTGGCGTAACACTATTGAAGTGCTGGGTAAAGAATTTCGGCTGTACGCGCTCGATTTTTTCGGCTTTGGCGATTCTGGCGCGCAGGCGGAAGAGTTTTCGGTCAACAATTTTTCGCTCATGGTCGATTCGTTCATGGATCGCATGGGCATCATCCGTGCCCCGCTCGTCGGGCATTCCATGGGCGGCACCGTCTCCTTAAGCGTCGCCATCCGCCAGCCCGAAAAAGTCGTCAAGGTCATCGTGATCGGTTCGCCCATTCAGGGTGGGTCGCTCAGTCCCCTGCTGAAGCTGGCGAGCTATCGCGGTTGGGTGGGTCTGGGCCAGACGACGCCGATTCTGTATGACGCGTTCCAAAGGGGCTTCAGACCCTTCTTGCGCGCCTACTCCTACATGCTGGCGAAAGATGGTCGGACGCTCGGTAACATGCTGACCACGGATGTGGCGAAAATCAACGCGACCCCGTTCTTCGAGAGCATTGGCACGCTGCGCGCCACCGATTTACGCCCGCGGGTGAGCGAACTGAAGATGCCGATCCTCGGCATTTACGGGCGCAAAGACCGGATCGTCGATCCGGGTCAGGGCAAAGTCTTGAAAGACTCGCTGCCGAGCAGTCGGGTCGAGATGTTTGACGAATCGGGACACTTCCCGATGATGGACGAGACTGAGCGGTTTCATTCGACGCTACGCGAATTCTTGTACAATGGCTGAAAGCTAAAAAATGCGCCGTTACATTATTGAGGACATCCGTCACGTTCCCCCGTTCAACCAACCTGCCAGCCTGCTGACGATTGGCGTCAAGAACCTGAAAATCCATCACGAAGAAATGTTCGTGCGCTACTTCAAAGGCGCGCCGGATTTGGGTGGAACGCTGACCGGACGGCGCGATTTAGGCAGCGTGCGCGGCCCCGCGGTGGTCTACCGTGACAGCCTGTGGTTTGACGACGAATTCCTCGACTATTTCATGCGCGCCGCGCTGCACTCGAAGCAGGCCTGTCGGGCCGCCATTTACGCCGACGATCCGGCTTTCCGCACCTACACGCTCCCGCTCACGCGCGGGTTTGAGAAAGCGTTCGATGCCGACGGAAAAGTGATTTATCTGGCGGACTTGTGGTACTTCCCCGCCGACTATACAGCCGAAGTGCGCTCGATTGTCGTGCCCAGCGACGCCGAGGAGATGGGCTTCTACAGCGTGCCCGATTTTATGACGATGGAACAGGGCAACCTGAC
>CALKIA010000248.1 GCA_937988705.1 uncultured Chloroflexota bacterium
TTTTACTGCCTAAGCATTACGTTCTTCACCTGATTTTACGTTTTTCAGGACGGTGTAGCGGTTGACCGTGCCGGTGAAACCGTCGGCGCGGTAGTCGGCAACCGGCTGGAGTCCCGTCGCGGCGATCAGGCGGGCGTGTTCGGCGTCATCGACGTAATGGCAGTAGCGCAGCGCCCGTTCGCCCCGCCGCCAGTCGAGCAGATAGTCGTGCGCTTCCACCTGTAGATCGGCCTCCCACGGCACAACTCGATCCCGAAAGCGCGGATATTCGTAGAAGCGCCACGCGGTGAACACCAGCCAACCGCCCGGCGCAACGCGCTCCGCCAGCGTGCGCATAAACGCCAACCGCCGATCTGCGCCGGGGAGGTGGTGCAGCACACCAAACAAGACCACGAGGTCATATGCGCCCGCATCCGGCGAGTTCTCGACAATGTCGCGCTCTTCGAGGATCGCGTCCGGCAGGCTGGCGCGTGCCTTGTCGAGCAGCGCCGCGCTGTTGTCCATACCGTGATAGCGGATCGCGCCGAGCTTGTCGCGCAGGAACACACCAAACCGCCCATTGCCGCAGCCCACGTCGAGGACGGAAATCTCCCCCTCTCCACCCGGAGAGGGGGTTGGGGGGTGAGGTTGCAGATGCTCAATCAACTTCTCCCACCCGACCCACGCCTGCCCCCGCGTCGCATCGAAATCATCGGCGACGGTGACGTAAAACTGGCGGTTGATCGCGTTCAGGCGGCGGACGGTGGCCTCATCCATCTACGCGATCCATTTCCAGGTCACGAAGCGGCTGATCGTGAGCAGCATCAGCCCGATGGACGTGCCATAGATCACCAGCGCGCTCCAGATCTGGCGGGCGTAGAGCGCCAGCACAATGTACAGCGGGAAGATCACCGCGCCGTACCGGGGCATGGCGCTGAGCGTACCGCTGGCAATCGGGATCAGCAGGGCGAACAGGGCGAACAACCCCCACGCGCGATCTTTGCGCCACACCAGCGCCGCCAGCGCGAGGAAGACCAGCGTGAGGATCAGGTCGAGCCATGCGGGATGCCAGCCGAACAGCGCCACATCGACGCCGCTGAAGTAGACCGTGAACGCCTGAACCGGGTTGCCCGCCGTGCGCCCCCACACCTGCTCATACGCGCCGAAGTAGGCGAACGGATCGCCCACACTGAGACCCGCGCCAAAGATGTAGACTGCGAAGATCAGTAGCGGAATCTGCGCCAACAGCAGCCGGAGGATGCGCTGGTTGGGGGGCGACTGCCACGCGATATAGATCAGCGCGGGATAGAGTGCCACGCCGACGGAGCGCGTCAGGCACGCCAGTGTCGCCACGAGAATCGCGACCAGAAACCAGCGCCGCGCGATGAGCCAGAACGTGAGCAGAGTCAGCAGCAGAAAGAGCGCTTCGGTGTACACGCCCGACAGGAAAATGCTGATTGGCGAGACGAGCAGCAGCAGCGCCGCCCGCCACGCCGTCGCCCGATCAAAGCGGCGGCGCACGAGGTCAAACAGCACCACAGTCGCGGCGAACAAGGCCACATTCGAGACGAGCAAGCCGCCGAGCGTCGCGCACGTGCTGAGATACGGCGAGAGCGCGCACCCGGTCGGTGTGAGGCCGCTTACGGCGTGAATCAGCATGGGGTAAAGTGGGAAAAAGGCCATATCCCCGGTGGGCTGGCCTTCGTTCACCCAGTCATACCCTTCGATGGCAATCGTCGCGTAGAAACCCGCGTCCCAGCGATACCACATGTCGAGCGCCGGGCCGCCATCCAGCAAATGCGTATATTCTTCGCCCTGCGTCGAGTCGAGGTAGGACATGGACAGCACGCCGATCACGACGATCAGCACGCGGGTGAGCGCGAATGCGGCGCAGAGCAGCAGCAGATCGCGGCGCAGGGAGGGCGGCACGGGTGGCGCTAACCGAACGAGAACGCGGGTCATAGGTTGGCCTTAGGGTCAGAATAACGTGCGGCTATTATGGCGCAGATGGGGAGGATTTGCCGGGAAGGGCTGATTCCCCTGCGAAGCAACTGTCAAAGCCTCCCGGTGCGCAAAAAAGCCCGCTGCGGCGGGCTCTCTTCGGTCGACAGTTTCCCAAAAAACGGTGGTGGGCGCGATTCAGCGATGCGTCTACGCGACGCCGCGTGCGATGTTCATCACCAGTGGCAAGACGATCTGCTCGTCCTGACGATACAGTGCGAAAATCTTCTGCATTTCATCGTATA
The DNA here is from genome assembly GCA_937988705.1 of uncultured Chloroflexota bacterium. GTDB lineage: Bacteria > Chloroflexota > Anaerolineae > Aggregatilineales > Phototrophicaceae > Flexifilum. The sequence goes on from CALKIA010000248.1 coordinate 2,226, forward strand.
ACGGGGCGACCAGCGCCGCACGCTTCTCCGGTCCCATCAATTTGAAGGCCTGCACCGCCGAGGGGGAGGCCATCATCGTGGCGGTGATGAAGGCGCGCTCATCGGGAAAGCGGACATTGATCGTCACCTTTTTCACATCGACATCATGGAAGCCCGCCTGCGTGAACAGGAGTTTGAGCGCCTGCGGATCGCCAAAACCGAACGTGGACGCCAGTGCCGGAATGCCGATCAGCTTTTGGAGCACATCGTTGAACTGCGCGTAGACACGGTTGCTGGCAAAACCCTGATTCACGCTGACCACCGCGCGTCCGCCGGGCACAAGTACGCGGAACATCTCGCGCATGGCGCGTAAGCGATCCGCCATGAAGGGCAGCCCCTGCTGGCAGGTGACCAGATCGAACGTCTGGCTGGCAAAGACCATCCCCTGCGCATTGCCTTCGACGAATGTGATCTCCGCGCCGCTGGGCTTGGGAATCGACCGGGCAATGCTGAGCATTGGCGGCGAGATATCGAGTCCGGTGACTTCGCCGGAACGCCCAACAATGGGCGCGAACGTCCGCGGGACGATGCCCGTCCCACAAGCGACATCCAGCACGCGGTCGCCGCATTCGGGCTGGGCGATGCGTTTGAGTTCCTGAGCGGCGGGACTGTAAAGCGCGGGAACGAGATACCGCTCGTAAAGATCAACGGGAGTAGCTGTTTTGGTCATGCGCCTGACCTTCTTTACGAAATTATTTTTTCAAGCATACCGCATTCTAAATGGATGTGCGAGAGTCACATCGTTCGTTAGTACAAAAGTGTTAGATTAACCTGAGTTAGGGATAAGCCTTATTCGGGCGTCCCCCTCACCCCCAACCCCTCTCCCACGCAAGCGGGGAAAGGGAGACAGGGCGCGGGAGGTTGGCTCCCCTCCCTGAATTCGGGGAGGGGTCGGGGGTGGGGTGAGAGAAACATTATCCTAACTCACGTTAGAGTATTAGAAGCGCTGCCATTCGAGGTCGGCATGGGTGATGTGCACGCCACCCTCCGCATCAATGAAGCGGGCGGCGCTGTCGGCGGTGCAGCGGATCAGGTCAAACGGCGCCGCACGTTGGCGCCCGGCGAGCGCCTCCACGATGAGGGCGGCGACGGGCTCAAGGTTCATCTCCCATTTGGCGATGGCGAAATGCGTGTCGGGGAAACGCCGCACCAGCGATTGAATCTTTTTCACGCTCACCTGGCCTGCTTCACCCCAGAACACCGGACGACCGTCCGCGCCCAACTGCACGACATCCGGCTTGTACTTGTCGCCGATCTTCGTTTCGACGTACAGATCCGGGTACTGCGGCAGGTAGAGCGCCCACAGAAACGCTTTCATCAGCACATGCTGCGGGCTCTCCTGCGGGTTTTTGACGAACACGACGCTTTGGCCATACGCCCGCAGCAGGCGCTTGCGGGGGAAGGTCGGCGGCATAACTACACCGGCTCGACCGACAGGATCGTCTTGGAGCGCCGCGCGTAATACACCCGATACGCTGATCCATTCTGGAAGGCACGGGCGACGCGGTCGCTTAGGGCGAAGTTGAGGCTGCCGATGTGCAGTCGCGTCTGGACGCGCAGGATCGGCTGAGCGAGGGCGCACCCGCTCACCGCGTCCACGCGCCGCGCCCGCAGATCGAGCGTGAAATTGATCCATAACTGGATAATGTAGGCGAGCAAGAACGCAGTGGGGATGACGAACAGCAGCTCGACATAGAACTTGGAGGCGGTTTGCGTCAGCCCGATGCACACCGCCGCCAGCCCGATGAGGAGACCCGCGCCGGTGCTGTACAAGGCGCTGGTGGCGTCGCGCTGCATCTGGAGGTGCGCCCGCTGACGGTCGGTCAAGCGGCCGCGGCGATTGGCGTTCAAATCATGCTGGGTGAAATCCAGAAGGTCGGCAAATTGTGAGTTCATGGT
>CALKIA010000249.1 GCA_937988705.1 uncultured Chloroflexota bacterium
AAGGTGCTGTTTCACCGCGCCGCCGCGCCTGTTATGAGCGATGGCGCGATCAGCTGTGCCACGTGTCACTTCGAGGGCGGCGCGGACGGTCGCACATGGATCAATTTTCGCAGTGGACCCCGCAACACGCCTGTGCTCACGGGGGCCGCAAGGCTGCCGCCTTATAACTGGGCGGGCGATATGGACGAACTCCACGACACCATCGAAGACCAGATTCGGCATGTCATGCTCGGCGACGGCCTGATCACGGGGGATTTCGATGCGACCGAACAGGTGGTTGATACGGGGCGCTCGGCGGATCTCGACGCGCTGGCGGGCTATGTCGCGTCGCTACAGCCGTGGTCGAATCCGAACCGCTTGCCCGATGGCAGCCTGAGCGAGTCGGCACGGCGGGGGATGGAATTATTTATGAGCGGCGCGATCGGCTGTAGCTGTCATGCCCCGCCACTCTACACCGATTTGCAGGCGCATAACCTCGCGGGGAGCGTATTTTCGCTCGAAATTGCGCCCGCCTTCGATACGCCGACGCTGCGCGGCTTGTGGGCGTCCGCGCCGTATCTGCACGATGGGGTTGTGCAGACGCTGCCGGAACTGCTCTCCCGCACCGACCCGATGCACAGCATCGCGGGCGATCTCACGCCACAGCAGTTGGACGATCTCGTCGCCTTTCTTTTGTCTTTGTAAGGTGGTTGCCGTATGAAAATCCGATTTCTGTTCATGCTGTTGATCGGGGCGCTGGTGCTGACGGGCGGGAGGCAGCGCGGCGCGGCGCAGACGACGGGGGAACAACCGTGGGATTTGCATGCGATCATCCAATCCGGTCAGTTCACATTCTACGATGCGCCCGCAGGCAGTTCGGTCACGGGGAAACCGCTGGAAATTGGCGATTTTGATGGTAATGGCTGCGGCGATCTGGCGATTACGGGACAGAACGCGACCCATTCGCTGAACAATGAGTGGCGCGGCAGCGGCGGTCACGTGCGTATCCTAATGAATGTGTGCGTGATCGGTGGGCAAATGACCGTTGAGGATCTGCCGGAGCGCCGCTTCACGATCTACGGCGCATATGCGGGTGATATGGCGGGATCGGAGAGCTATGTCTCCGATTTCAATGGCGACGGCTTTGATGATTTGCTGTTCAGCGCGCAGAACAGCGATGGCCCGGTGCAGGATCGCTCCAACGGAGGCGCGGCCTATGTACTGTTCGGCGGCGCAGATTTCGCCGCGCATGGGGATATCGATCTGCGGACGCTGCCGGAGAATCTGATCGTCATCTATGGTGCGACGGCGGAAGATCGTCTGGGCTTATGGCTCGAAGGTGGCGACTTTGACGGCGATGGCTGGCAGGATCTGCTGCTGGGCGCGAATCAAGCGGATGGTCTGGACAACAGCCGCATCAACGCGGGCGAAGCGTGGATTCTCTATGGCGCGCCGGATATGGCTGCGGTCTACGGACAAGTCACCGATTTACGCGAACCGCCCGCCGACGCCACGCGGATCATCGGCGCAGACTACGATGATCTGCTGGGATCAACGCTGTGGGGGGATGATCTGAATGGCGACGGCTACGACGAGGCGATTGTGAGTGCAGCGCTGTGGCGGGCGTCGGCGGGCATCGGTGGTATTTCTTTTGGCGGCGGCGATGGTGCGGGCAACCTGCGCTATAACAGCGGTGAGACGTTCATCATCTTTGGTCGCCCAGACTTGCGTGGGCAGACGATTGATCTCGCGGCTGAACTGGACGCGGATGGCCGCCCGCTGGACGATCAGATCACCGTAATCTACGGGCAAGACGCCAACGATCTGCTCGGCGAGGAGATCGCTGTAGGTGATCTGGATGGGGATGGGCGCAACGACCTGGTGCTGGGCACGCTGGTCGGCGACGGAGCCGAGAACAGTCAGGATGAGGCGGGCGAGGCGTGGATCATCTATACACATGACCCGATCACTGGGCAAATGTTCGACTTGGGCGCGCCCGAACCGGGACGAACGGTTGTGATTTATCCCGATCAGCCGGACAGCAAAGCGGGCGATACTCTGCGCGCGGCCGATCTGGATCGCGATGGTGTGGCCGATCTGTTTTACGGCGCGCCTGACTACGATCCCACGGGTTATGATGGGGTGGTGCGCCACAATGCCGGGATGATGGCGATCCTCTTTGGGGAGATGGGCGGAATGCCCACCGATGACGGCGTGATTCGGTTGTTCGAGCCACCGGCTGATCTGCGCGTCCGCTTCCTCATCGGTGGCGAAGACAATGACATGATGCCCTACGCTTTGGCGGTCGGTGATGTGGACGGCGATGGCATCATCGATATTGCGCCGAACGCGATGGGCGGTGATGGGCGGGCGAATGAGGTCCTCAACGCGGGCGAAATCTACGTGGTCAGCGGGGCCGAATTTTTGTCGCCGGAGCATATCTATATGCACGTGGGAACGGTACCGCAGGCTGCGACGCCAGTCGGCAGTGCGGGGACGCCGACCCCGCTGCCCGACGCTACCGCCGTGGCACGGGCGGGAGATCTGGAACTCGGCCGGCAGCACTACGAGGAAACGTGCGGCGGTTGTCACGGCTTTTCGGGTGAGGGCGTGCCCAATCTGGGACTGCCGTTGATCACGTCGCCGCTGGTGCTGTATGCCTCGGATGCGGATTTGCTAACGTTCATTCGTACTGGGCGCGCGGCTGACCATCCGGACAACAGCACGGGCGTTGCCATGCCGCCAAGCGGCGGTCGCCCCGATTGGACGGACGCGCAAATGCTCGACCTGATCGCGTACCTGCGCTGGCTCCGCGACGGAGGCCCGGTCACCGCGGGCTGAGTGTTCGAAAATAACCTGCGACGCCCAACCAAGCATGAGCAATGTCCGGTCAAAGCCATGACATCGCCCCACTGACAGAGCGTTGTTTGGCGAGTAAGCTATATTCATGATTTTGAATGTGAGGCGCAATGTACGCTGAATACGAGTTGATGGCCGAGTTCTTCAAAGCGCTGGCGCATCCCGCGCGGTTGCAGATTCTGGATATGCTGCGCGGCGGTGAACTCTGTGTGTGCCACATTGAGACGGCGCTCTCGAAACGGCAAGCCTATGTCTCCCAGCAATTGATGGAACTGCGCGAAGCCGGGCTGGTCACCAGCCGCAAAGAGGGGCTGCAGGTCTATTACTCGTTGGATGATCCCCGGGTCGCGGAAGTGCTCGATCGGGTGTGCGGCGCGCCTCAACCACGCTCTACCTTCATCGAAGGCTGTCCGTGTCCCAGCTGCGCGGTCATTGCGATCTCAAGCATCTCTTAAGGAGCTCAGTCATGTTAATGGTCAAAGTTCTCGGTTCCGGTTGTGCGAACTGCAAGCGTTTGGAAGCGGAAATCCGCGCGGCTCTAGATGACGCCGGGGTAACGTATACGCTGGAAAAAGTGACGGATTACGGCGACATCGCTGCTTACGGCATTCTCAGTACGCCGGGTCTGGTGCTCAATGAGACGGTTGTGGCGGCGGGACGCATTCCGAAACGCGATCAAATCGTCAATTGGGCGCGTGCTGCCGAAACCGCCGCATCCTAGCCAGTCACTTTGCCCTGCCTGCGCGGGGCTTTTTTAGATTGCTTTACATTCGTTTTACTGAATATGAAAGCTGCTGCTGATGTCAACCCATGTTCTGAAGTTCTCGCGCGATGATCGCAAAACTCTCCTGCTGATTCTGCTGGCGGGGTGCCTGTGGGTGATTATTTACAACAATCTGCAACCTGTGGCGGATCTGTTGAGCTATCGCCTGCTCGGACTTGACCCGGCAAGTCATGTCGGTGAAGCGATCAATTTCTTTCTCTACGATGTTCCTAAAATCCTGCTGCTGCTCAGCGGTATGATCTTCCTGATCACCTTCATCCGGACATTCATCACGCCGGAACAGACGCGGCGGCTGCTGGGCGGCAAGCGCGAAGGCGTCGGCAATGTTATGGCCGCGCTGGTCGGCGTGATCACGCCATTCTGTTCCTGCTCGGCTGTGCCATTGTTCATCGGGTTTGTCGAATCGGGCATCCCCTTAGGCGTGACGCTCTCATTTCTCATCGCCGCGCCGATGGTGAATGAAGTCGCTTTGGTGATGTTATTGGGCATGTTCGGCTGGCAGATCGCCGGTCTATATCTCGTATCCGGTTTGACGGTCGCCATCGTCTCCGGCCTCATCATCGGGCGTCTGGGGATGGAGCGCTACGTCGAAGACTTCGTGTATCAGGTGAAGAGCCGCCGCCCAGCCTCATTGGACACCCGTTTGACATGGACTGAACGCACGCTCGAAGCACTGGATAAGACGCGCGAAATTGTGGGGAAAGTCTGGCTCTTTGTCGTGGTGGGGATCGCGCTCGGCGCGCTGATTCATGGCTTTGTGCCGGAAGACGCGCTAACGGGGATTATGGGGACGAATGCCTGGTGGTCAGTTCCGGTCGCCGTGTTGATTGGCGTACCCTTGTACTCGAATGCGGCGGGCGTAATCCCGATTGTGAGCGTGCTCTTGGGCAAAGGCGCGGCGCTGGGAACGGTGCTGGCCTTTATGATGTCGGTCGTCGCGCTGAGCCTGCCAGAAATGATCATCTTGCGCCGGGTTCTCAAGCCGCGCTTGATTGCGCTCTACATCGGCGTGGTTACCCTCGGCATTATGATCACCGGCTATCTGTTCAACGTGCTGATTCAGTAAAGTTCACGCTTGGCGTCTAGTGGGACAAATACAAACGGGCGCATCCAAGTGCGCCCGCTGCGGGGCAAACCGCTTGGTCTGCCCTAATTTTTTCGTCATTCTGCGCTAGTCGCCAGCAGCGTGTGACTGCTCCAGTTTGCGGGGCTCGACAACCGGGCTGTGCGGCGTTTCGATTTCCTCATACACCGGGAAGTAGCGGGCGATCAGGCTGTAGACCGTGACCAAACCAGCGGCCACACCCACCAGAATGGCGATTTCCATCCAGTGCGGTGTGTAGACTTCATCGCCGATGCTGGCGATTGAGAACCATGTCACGTCGAAGCGGTTGAGAACCGCTCCACCCATCACGAACAGCGCCCCGATCAGCGACGCCAGGCGGCTGAACCGGACTTGCTTGAACGCGAACAGTCCGATGGGCAGGAGCGCGCCAAAAATGATCTCGGCCCAGAACAGCAGGCTGTAGCTGCCGCTGCTCATCAGCAGATCCCATTCGCCCGCGATGACCAGTTCGCCAAACTTGATGACGACATAGAAGGCCAGAATCCACGGGATGAACCAGCTCAGCTTGGCCATCGTTTTGACTTTGAGACTGCGCCCGAACAGCCAGTAGCTCACCGACGAACCGGCGATCACCAGCGAAATTCCCGACGCGAACGAGCTGATTAGGAAAAACACCGGCAGCAGCATCGACGACCAGAGCGGGTGCAAACGCGGTGACATGATGATGAACATCGTCCCCAGCGAGGATTGATGCATGGTCGAGAGCGTTACGCCGACGATGACGATCGGCACCGTGTATCTCTTAATGACGGGGAGCAGCCATTTCAGGCGCGTGTTCTCTAAGAGCACCGGACTCAACTCATAGACGAGAATCAGTGTGTAAGCGGTGATACACCAACTCACCTCCAGCAGCGCCGAGCTGATATTCGGGTGGAGAAACACATTGTAGAACCGATCCCAACGTCCGAGGTCGAACAGGAGGATCACCATCACGGAACTGTAACCGAGCAGCCCCGCCAGCACCGTCGGACGGGTTGCCGGGTGCAGGTCTTCGAACTGAAACACGTAGACCAGCGCGGCCAGCGTGAACGCACCCCCGGACAAGGCGACGGTCGCCAGGTCAAAGCTGATCCACACGCCCCAGGGGAATTCCTTGCTCAGGTTGGTCGTTGGGCCTAAGCCGACCAGCATACGATAGAGGGCGATACTTAACCCGAACAGGGTCAGCGCCGCCGTCACATACATGAATTTCGGCATGGTGCGCAGTTCGTGCAGTACTTTTCGCAGCATGGTTATTTCTCTTCCACTGCCGACTCGGCAAGCTTCGTTTGTTCCGCTTCCTGACGTTCTTTTTCGGCCTCTTCTTTAAGATGCTTGATGGTCAGGTACGCGCCCGTCAGGCCGACCAGCATCGCCCCCGCGACCATCGGTGTCCCTTCAGTGACCAGCCGGTTCGAATATGCCGGGGAGGTGGTGCCCGCCAGCGGGAAACCGAGTTCTTCAAACGGAACGGGCGAAATGTACAGCGTGGCGGTGCCGCCGTTTTCTTCTTCGCCGTAGACGTGCTGGACGTACTTGTCGGGGCGCTCGTTGATCTTGCGGTGTGCTTCGGCCAGCATGTCTTCATAGCGACCAAACTGGATTGCGTTGGTGGGGCAGGTCGCCGCGCAGGCGGGCTGCTGACCTTCGCCGAGCCGTTGAAAACACATATCACACTTGATCACCAGCGGGAGCGGTTCGTCCCACTGATAGTTCGGCACGTTGAAGGGGCAGGCGTACACGCAGTAGCGACAGCCGATGCAAATGTCCTGATCGTATTTGACGATGCCGTCTTCATTGCGTGTCAGGGCGCTGACCGTACAGGCCGATACGCACGATGGGTCTTTACAATGCATACAATGGAACGGCGCGGTGAAGCGTTTCAGTTCAGGATAGGTACCAGTGACGCCGGTTTCTTTGATCCAGATGCGCGTGCTGTCCATGGGCACATTGTTTTCGACACTACAAGCGACCATACAGGTTCGGCAGTCGATGCAGTACGAGGCGTCAATCAGAAAACCGTAGCGCGGGTTATTGGGCTGATGAGACACTGCATTACACCTTTCGAACCGTGACAAACGTTTGAGTGAGCGCCTGACTGCCGCTGACCGGATCGGTGTAGGTCACATGCAAGGCTGAGTCGCTCGCGCCAACGCCGAAGGCCGTGGTCAACCCCCGCGAGAGATGACCATAACCGGGAGTCAGATACACGCAATCCGGGCGAATCGCCGAGGTGACCAGCAGGCGAATATTCCCCATCCCGACTTCGCTGCTGACTTCGACCCAATCGCCATCGACCAGACCGCGATTCGCCGCCACCTGATCATTGAGCCACAGACGCGGCTCGTCGGCGTACTTGTGCAGCATTTGATTGTTCTGCGTTCCGAACTGCGTCGCTTGGGCGACCTTGCCGGTGAGCAGATAGAACTGCCCATCTGGTGGCTCCGGTGGTGCTTCCCACACGGGCGTACCCGCGAAACCAACGCGCGCCAACGTTTCCGAATACAGTTCGATCTTGGTGCTCGGAGTGTTCCACGTGAAGCTCGGTTCTGCCTCGGCCTCTGGCAATTCGGCATAACCGCGCGAACGCATCTCTTCCAGCGTCACGCCGAGCGGCGCAAGCTGCTGGCGGATGTAGTCTTCTTCATCTTCGTACTGGAAGTAATCGCCCAGACCGAGGCGTTCACCTAACTGCTTGTAAATCCACAGCGCCGACCGCGCTTCGCCTTGGGGCTCGATGACGGGTTGGCGTAGGTAAACGCGATTCCCAACGGGGAGCAGCGGATCATAGCGCTCCAGATACGAGGCTTCCGGTAAAATCACATCCGAGAACCACGCCGTGTCGTTGACGAGGATGTCCACCGTGACGATGAAATCCATCTTCTCGAAGGCGCGCAGCGTCTTACCGCGGTCGGGCAGCGACATCACCGGGTTCTGGCGGGCGATGAACCAACCATGCGCCTGATAGGGATCGCCGGTGATGATGCTGTCGCGCAGTTCCTGAAAGACGCCTAGTTTCAGCGGGACAACCGGGAAGCGCGCTGGCACATGATCCAACCGTTGGGCGGAAATCCGCGGGTAGGGCGGCTGGGGGACAGTTCCTAATGCACCGCTCGATTCACCACCCGCAGCGCGCAGCGTTACATTCCAGTTGCCAATCAAGGCATTCAGGATTGTAATTGCGCGCTGCGTCTGGAAGGAATTGATGAAATTAGAGGTGCGCCAGCCATTGTGCGCTAAGGCATGCGGCGCAGCGGCGGCAAATTCACGCGCGATGCGACGGATACGTTCGGCGTCGATTTCGGTGAGCGCGGCGGCCCATTCCGGTGTGTAGCTGGCGACTTCTTGCACGAGCTGATCAAAGCCCGTCGTATAACTCTCGACAAATGCGTGATCATACAGATCTTCCGTGATGATCACGTTGAGCAGGGCCAGATGGAACGCCAGATCCGTGCCCGGTTTGATCGGCAGCCATTCGGTCGCTTTGGCGGCCGTCTTGGTGAAGCGCGGATCGAGGTAGACGACGTGCGCGCCCCGTGCAATCGCCGCGCTCAAGTCGTGGGTTTCGGAAGTCGAAACGGCTTCCATCAGGTTGCGTCCGGTCAGAATGATGTAGCTGAGCTGCTCGTCGTAAATGCGTTCCGGTTCTTCCATGCCGTAGGTCATCAGGTTAGCGACGATCATGGCGTTGAAGCACAGGCTGCGCTGGGTGCCGTAATTGGGCGA
>CALKIA010000250.1 GCA_937988705.1 uncultured Chloroflexota bacterium
GATGCGGTCTTTCAGTTCGCGTTTGTGGACATATCTGGATGTAGCAATGACATAAGCCGATTGCAGGACGATAAATCCCCGCTTCTGACTAGGAAACGGAACGACGCCCCTCAGGTCCACAAATCAAACGCTGATCAAGCCGATCAGCGTTTTTTGTTGTTTGAACACTTTCAAAACCAGAAGATGAGATGTGGAATGCTAACTCTGGGCAGCAGGAATCTTCAATTCAACTCTAGTACCCTCGCCTACCTTACTTTCTATCGTAACAACATCGTTATGTAATTTCATAATACCTTTCACAACTGTTAACCCACTGCCTGTACCTTCTTGTTCATTTACCTCTCTCTCAACCTGGAAAAACGTATCGAACAACTTAGATTGCGCTTCAACAGGAATACCCCGACCATAATCTCTAACTGAGAAAACTGTGCTTTCATTATCTTCAGAATAAACATCAATCTCTATCGTAGACTCGGGAGAGGAAAACTTTATAGCGTTGTCGACAACCTCTCTAAGTGCATGACCCGGCGCTTTAATGGACAGTAAATTTGTCACGGGCGAAACGGTGCTCAAAAACAGCCGGGCTGAGATAGCCGAGTGATGGATGGCGATGACGACGGTTGTACCAGCACTCGATGAAGTCGAAGAGGGCAGCGTGGGTTTACTCTCTGCTGGGCTATGCGTGGCTTACAGTCCATTGAATCCGTAGCTTATCGCCTACGCTGATGGTGATAGACTGTGTGAAAACCATCCGGTTTTCCTGCCTGAAATACGCGACAGATTGATCTTTCACCTTTACCCCAGTAACAGAGGAAATGTGCATGCTCGGCGGTAGGAGAAAACTGTCGAGGCACAGCGAACCATACACGAGATGCAGTACAACCGAGCTTTCTGTGATCTGAACGCTACCCCAACCGCTATCGAGTGACCAGAAACAGTGGAATTCCCCGTCGACCAAGCGAATAGGCGCAAACCCGATTTCGCGGCGCACCCCATCAAACTGAAAACCAGAAAACGCGTTGAGCAACGCATAACTGGCTAGGGAGCGAGCGCAATTGCTGCCACATTCAATTTCGTTCCACGGGTTCCGTTTCGCGCCATCATAGCGTGCGCGGATGGCCGCCACACACATCAGTCCCTCATCGACAAGACCCGCTTGAATCATGTGAATGGCGGTTGCCCATTCATGACCAACTTGGGTTTCCTGGGCATAAGGGAGCGGTATCATCGGCTTGGTGCGGTCAGCGGGCCATGCGCAGATGATGAGCCCCGCCTCATCACCCAATGTGTAGAGCCGCCAAGGGTTGTACTCGGTGCGCAGCAAGTGCTTAAAATTGTAACGGTAGGTGGACGCCAGTGCCTGTTTCACCTGTTCCTGATCGAACACCGAACCCAAACCATACAGATTAGCCTGCCACTGGGCGATCAGCATATCCAGTTCACAACCCGCGCCCACCTGATATTTTATTTCGGCGTGTTCCTCATCCCAATAGCTATCCGACGTCAGATCATCGGAGAGTCCAAACGTGTGCAGCCAATCTTGATCTTGCAGGTTGATATGTTGACCATAGTATTCCCCGTTGAACAGATGCTCATCCGCCCAACATTTACCTCGTTCAAATACGTCGAGTAATTGAGCGCTGAAGTCTGGTTCACCAAGGTGATCCGCCATCTCGGAAGCCGCCTTCAAGGCGGCAAGGTAGTACCCAGTGAGCCACGCGTTAGGGCCAAACAATTCCATCTCGAGCGTATGATGCTGCCGCCCCCAGAGAACACCCGTCTGTTCAGGATCCCAGCGATCGGGATTATCCGGACTCCACGCATAAACCAGCGTCTGCTTCAGGCTTGACCACACACTTTGGAGCCATTCGGTATTGCCGCTAATTTTCCAGTCCCGGTACGTTTTCAGCACATCACCCAACTGTCCATCTGCCGATGGACGGAACACGCTGTGGGGCAGTCCCAATGGCAGTTGCAAGCGGAAATGGCTGCCTCCATTGGTATCCACGTTATAGCGATAATTAGCGGTGCGCATCGACCGCTCTAATCGCGGAAAGAGAAATGCCAGCGCCAGCGCGTAATTCCAGACGTGCGTACACGAGCCTTCACAGCACCCCGCAGCCACACCGACGCCTTCCCATCCATAGAACGTCCCATCCTCCAGACGCATCACGGTCGGCGATTTCAAAACTGAAAGGTTCGCCGAGACGCCTTCGAGCGCGACCTCTGGGAGATCGCTGCTAAACAGACTGGCTTTAAATTGACGGGTCTCATGGGCAAGTCGCTCCCATTCCGTAAGGGCATAAGTGGCACTCGCAACCGAATCGGGCCACTGGGTTGCGTAATAATTCTTCCAGCGATTTTCGAGCCCCGCCTGTTGAGCACCAGCATCAGCATTGGGTGACCAGTAGTTGCGGCAGTTGGGAAAGTTCCACGTCAGCACAAAGCGCACGCAGCGTGTCTCACCTGGTTCGAGTCGCATATGTGCCGCTAGCTGCCCATGATCGCGGTCATTCCAGCCCGTCTGCTTAAACTCCTCAGTCGGCGGATAAGTGCGATTGTGCAGGGCTCCGGGCTTGAGCAGATCGCGCCAGTAAACTTCGAGTGCATCCGACCACCGACCACGATACCAGTATTCCTGATAACTACATTGTGGGTTGTCCGTCGCGAGACAGAGATCGCCATACTCAAAATCATCGACTGAACGAGTGCGGTTCAGTAGGTGCAAGCAGCATAACTCTTCGTGACGGCTAACGGCATTCATGCCTTCCGATTTAAACGGATTGCCCATCACGCCTATCACCGTGTAATCAATGGGTTGATCTGTGCTGTTGGTAATTGAAATTTCGAAGAATGCGCCCGGAATTCCTGAATCCCGTTCGTTGGTGGGAATGAAGGGGTTGAACGCTGTGAGGCTAACCACTCCGGGAAATGCATCATCCTGAAACGCGAGGTCAGCAAAAGGGAACTCACCGCGAAACTCCTGCTCACTGAAGTGCGGCATGCCCGCCATGCTATCGCGCAGTGGACCAAAACCATACCCTTCGTAGAAGAACGATCGTCCGCGTTCGCCCATATACGACCCATTCATATCGCCGTGGAGGACGCGCAGATCCAGTACCTGACCACCGCGTTCAGCTTTCAGGGCAAAATGAGATAAGCCGTTCACGCTACCTTTGTTGGGGCGATTGAAGATTTCCCAGTCGATGAGCCGTCCATTGCCTGCTAAACCAATGCAACCCGTGCCGAGTCCGCCAAGCGGAAAGCTGATCTGATTTCGTTTTTCGTGCCGATAAACGAAGCGGCTCACAGGACATCCTTAAGGCTGGATCGCACCTGTCAATCGATGCGTGGGGCGCGGCGGCAGTGGACGGAAACACTCCGCATGGGTTAGGTAATATCGTGCCATCGGATCGGGACGACTCACTTCGATGCTTCTCTGGACGGCTTGTTGTAGGCTAGGTGGATCGAGACTGACACGGGCATTGAGGGTGAAGTCCAGTTCCTCCGTCGGAATATCGGGTGTCTCAACATCCCACGAAGGAGCCGCTCCCGTCTGCGTAATGCTCACTTTGAAGGTTGCCTGCGGGCTAGTCACATGTGCTTTGATATGAGCAATCGACGCTTCACCCAGCAGTTGAGTCAGCTTGTCCAACAGGTGAACTGTCCAGCCACGACCCGAAAACGGTTTGGAGGCGCGCACCACTCCTTCGACATTCAACCACGCGAGTTCGGCTTCGGCATCGGCATAGCGCTCATAATCGACCACCATCGAACGTCGACTGGTACTCACGAGTCCGAGCACAATATCCAACCACGCATCGACACCCGCTCCTGTCTGGGCGGATAAATGCAAACAACGCGCCTCGGGATACGAAATATGAAGCGCTGCTTCCTGCTGGGCGAGGGTATCACTGTCAAGCAGATCGACCTTATTGAGCAGGAGAATCTCGGCTTCCTCAAGCTGACGTTCAAAAAGATAAGCGACGTTCGGGGACAACGTGCGTCGGTCACGGGTTGCATCGGCGACAACACTGAGCGGCGCAACTTCATACTGCCCCGGAAAGTAAGTAGTCAACGGACGCAGTACCGTCGACACCAGATCCGTGCAGCTGCCAACGGGTTCTGCCAGAATGATATCAGGCTGTGTGTTGACAGTCAGCTGGCTCAACGCTTCCACCAGATCGGGAAAAGCGCAGCAAAAGCAGCTTCCCGCAACTTCGGCCACCGATAACCCGTGTCCGGCGAGCAGCGCACTATCCACCAGATTCGAGCCTTGATCGTTCGTCACAACCCCGACCTGATACCCGCGGTCAATTAGATGACGTGCTGCTTGCGTCAACAGTGTTGTCTTGCCTGCACCCAAGAACCCGCCAACAACGACTAATCGACTTGTCCGCATTCCGTATTCTACCCTCTACCCATACACCACTTGGATCGTCATCAAGCCGTTAGGTTCGGGCTGACTTCGATCCACTCCCGCACTTCTGTATCATCAGTCACCTGCACCGCCGCGTGCCGCTGACCATTGAGGATGAGGTTATACTCTCCGATTGGTAAACCCGCCATCCGTAGTTCGAGCCGATAGGGAGAAGCGTAAGGTTTGGGCAGTTGACTCAACGTGTTCTCATACCGGATCTGTAGTTCAGCGCCGCGCAGAACCGCTTCGCGCACGACGACGCCATCCACGCCGACAGCGATATTACGTGCTAGATCGATGTAGAGACCGCCCAACTGCCGCAGCATATCGTTCGCACCACACAGTCCGGCAGCTTCCCCCCAACTGGCATCCGTGCGCATGGTGGACTGCGGAAAGCCTTCGTGATCGATGTTTTCTGGACCTAAACCAAGCGGAAAGTTCGGATAAGGGTAAATGCCGTTGGCACTGTGGCGCGGATGATTGACCAAGACCAGTCCGGCGCGTGCTGAGGCGATACCGCGCTCGATCAAATCCTGCCGCCCGAGCTGCTTCCCATACCAGATGAAGATCTCGGCAACTTCTCCCTGCCGTGCGTCAAGCCACGCGGCGTCGCCGTTGTCGGTCGCCCACCCACCGAACGAATACGCCGTGCTAATGTAGTGGGGCGGCCAAACCGCTTGATAGAACGCCGCATACTCCAGCGCTTGCGCACCGAGATCCAGGTAGCGGCGATCTCCGGTTGCCCGGAACAGCGCCGCGAAACCTTCTCCCGCCCAGAACAGGGGGAGAGTGCCACGCGGCTCCTGATCCTGAACGTGATCGTGGAAATCCATCGGTTTGGAACCGCAAGAAAAGTAACATTCGGTGTCCAGCCAGCGCTGACGTGGCAAGATGTGATCGGTGAGAAACTGGGCGATCCGCTGGGCTGCCGTCAGATAGCGCGCACTCCCGTCGATCTGGGATAGCTCGGAGAGCAGCCAAACGTGAACACCGACTTCGCTGGTGAAGCGTAAATGCGGGTTAGGCTGAAGATCATGGCTGAACCAGACAGGCACACAGCCATTTTCGTCGATGTGTTCGACGAGAAAATCCGCGTAGTTCTGAACATAGGGCACAATGCGTGGGTCAGGTGTGCACAGGTGGTAATAGCGCAGCAGATGTGCGGTGGTCTTGCTCATGGAGGGCGTGTGATAACTAGTGGCAGCGTCGTCAAAGTACCGCGCGCACAGCAGGTCGATCCGGTGTGGATCGAATGTCATTGGCGGTTCCCAGTGATTATTCTGCCAGCGCCGGGTGTGAAACCGGTAGATCGTGGGGAATAAACCGTGGTGCTGCGGCGCGGCGAGCGCGAGATTCACCGCGCGTCGCGCCTTGTCCAGTAAATCAGCATCGTGCAGACGCTGTCCCCAACCATACAGTGCGACTGCATCGCGCGCATTATTCCAGAAGGATGTATTGCCGATCAAATCGTACCACTGGGGCGCATTATTACGGTAACCGCCGACGGGTATACCGTCAATCTCCCAGTTCAACCACGATAGGAGTTCGGGATACTCTGACGGGGCCTGGTGCACTGCACCGTATGTCCCATCGGGCAGCAGTTCAACGGCTGAGCCGAGATAGGCAAAACTCGCCGGGTAGCAGCACTGGGCATATTCCGCCAGCGGCATCACCTGAGGACGCGGCAGGTGGAAATAGTGCGTGCCGTACCGCTCCCACAAGAAGCGCGTGATGCGCTGATAACCCCGGAAGCGCGGCGCATCTGCGCTCAGAAACACGTCAAACGCGTAGCGAACCACCGCGCTTCCCAATTCACGCACCATGGTTCCATCGTTTGGATGACGCCAGTGCATGTGATGCGTGGCAATGCTATCTATCAGCCCGTAGGCGATCAGCGGTTGTGGCGTGATCTGGGATTGCAGGTGCAGATCGAGCGCAGCAGGCAGCGTGATCGTGCTGCGATCTACAGGGATAGAGAAAGCCCTCCCGGTCGCGACCTGTCGCGCGTCCGGTGCAAGAACCGCATTGTCGTTGATAGTGTCCAGATCGGGGACGACCGCCATAAAGAGCGCGTCATGCTGTAGAACGACCGCGGGCGAGTAGAAGACCCGATCGCTGATCACGTCGTCGTCAGCAAACTTAAGACTGGGCGAGTGGATGAATTCGGGCGCGCCTACGAAGTCGAAGGCGAATGTGGACAAGGCGTATTCGAGCTTCGGGGGCAACCCTACCAGTTCGATCCGAACTTCCATGTGGAAATGATCGCTGTGCTCGTGCAGCGTAATGCGTTGTTCAATCTGATGCTCACCCAGTCGTCCGCTAAGCGTGACTGTCGCCGCGTCGCCATTATCACTGATCCTGATATCACGCAGCCCTTCCGCGATCAACAACCTGTGGGCCGGATCACGAGCCACATCGTACAGGGGAATGCCCGCCTGCGGATACGGGAATGGGGGATGAAATGCTGTGATCACTCGGTGCCATTCGGAACCTGACCATGCCAAGAATTCACCGTCAACGCCTTGTGGGTTGACGGTGAAGACGGCCTTGAGGCGATCATTGGCGATCACGATGACCACCCCCGAGTGTTCGAGACGGATCCCAGCCATGGGCGTGCCTTAAGCCAGTGCTCGAAGCGTGCTGCCCGCTGCGATGATCAGAGGACTGGCGAACCGGAGCGCACCGCCCTCGGCTGTATAGGGGAGTGCGGTCTCGTTGAGCAGCACGGCACTGATAGAGTCGGCGGCGGGTAGATACAATTCGGTCAGCCGGAGCTGTCCGTACAACACGGTTACTTCCGTCAGCGCCTCATCCAGCTTGACCGTGCCCCAGCCGCTGTCAAGCGACCAAAAGCACTGAAACGCACCGGCCTGCAGGCGAATCGGATCAAAGCCCAGCAGCCCCTTGACCATATCAAATTGGAAACCGGAAAAGGTATTTAGCAGCGCGTAGCTGGCCATGGCACGGGCATAATTGCTCCCGCATTCGATCTCGTTCCATGGGTTGCGCTTCTCGCCATCGTAACGCGCGCGGATCGCTTCGATGCATGTCATCCCCTCATCGATCAAGCCCGCTTGAATCATCTGGACTGCCGCCGCCCATTCAAAACCGGTCATCGTTTCCTGCGAGTAGGGGAGCGGGATCATCGGCTTGGCGCGGTCTGCCGGCCACGAGCAGATCACCAACCCGCCTTCGTCATTCAGTGTGAACAACCGCCACGGATTGTATTCCCCGCGCATCGAGGGTACAAAATTGTAGCGGTAGGTGGCAGCGAGCGCTTGCTTCACCTGTTCCCGATCAAAAACGTCGCCGAGACCATAGAGATTGGCATGCCACTGACCGATCACCATGTCGATCTCGCAGCCTTCGCCCACCTGATACTTGATCTCATTGTGTTCGGCGCTCCAGTACATCTCCGAGGCTTTGTCGTCACCGTGGTCAAACGCCGCGATCAATTGGAAGTCGTTTAGATTGACGACCTGCCCGTAGTATTCCCCGTTGAACAACTGCGTATCGGCCCACGCTTTGCCTTGTTCGAAGATGGCGCTCAGCTCGCAGCTGAACGCGTCTTCGCCGAGTGCCAGCGCCATTTCTGCCGTGGCCTTGAGCGCACCGAGATAGTAGCCCGTCAACCATGCGTTGGGTCCAAACAGCTCCATGTCGAGGGTGTGATGCTGCCGCCCCCAGAGAATACCCGTCTTTTCGGGATCCCACCGATCAAGATTGCTCTCGCTCCACGCAAACACAACCGTCTGCTTGAGCGCGGGCCAGATGCTTTTGAGCCAATCGGTATCGCCACTGATTTTCCAGTCACGGTAGGCTTTCATCACATCGCCAAACTGACCATCGGCGCACGGGCGAAAATCGCTGTACGGCAGACCAATGGGCAGTTGAATGCGAAAATGACTGCCACCGTCAGGATCGACATTGTAGCGGTAGTTCGCTGTGCGCATCGAGCGTTCGAGCTTGGGGAACAAGAAGGCTTGAGTCTGCGCGTAATTCCAAACATGAGTGCACGAACCTGCGCAGCAACCTGATGTTTCCCCAGAGCCTTCCCAACCGTATAGCGTTCCATCTTCCAACCGCAGCACAGTCGGGCTTTTGAGCACGGACATGGTTGCCGAGATCGCTTCCAGCGCTACGGGCGGCAGGGTACTCTCGAACAGCGCCTGCTTGAACAAGCACGTTTCGGCATACAGTCGATCCCACTCGTTCAGGACATAGCGAGCGCTGGCGGCTGAATCCTGCCACTGCGTCGCATAATAATTTCTCCACGCATTTTTGATGCCGGCGGCCTGCGCTTTGTCATCCGCATCCGCCTGCCAATAGTTGCGGTTGTTGGGGAAATTCCAGGCGATGACGAAGCGCACCCGCCGCGACTCGCCCGGTTCTAATGTAATATGCGCTGCCAGATGCCCATTGTCGCGCTCGTGCCAGCCGCTGGAGTTAAAATGCTGATCGCGTGGAAAAGATCGATTCTGGAAGCGTCCCGGCTTGATGAAATCGCGCCAATATACTTCGAGCGCGTCCGTCCATGTGCCGCGATACCAGTATTCCTGATAGCTGCAATCGGTCGCATCGGTCGCCAGCGTTAGGTCACCATACTCAAAGGCATCGCTAGCGATCTCGTCGGTGCCCATGCGCAGCATGTGATACACCCCATCGCGCTGCACTTCATTGTAGCCCGCCGAGCGATGAGCATTCCCCAACGCCCCAACGACGGTATAACTCAGCCGTTCACTCGTTGTATTGGTTAAAGCGATCTCGAACAGCGCCACGGGAATGCCCGAATCGCGGTCATTGATCGGGATGAATGGGTTGAACGCGAGCAGCGACACAGCGCCAGGAAACAGATCATCGGCAAAGGTAATTTCCGCAATTGGATACTCGCCTGTGAAGGTATGCTGTCCGAAATGCGGCATGCCGCCAAGCGTTTCGCGCAGCGGTCCCCAGCCGAAGCCCTCATAGAACCAGCTTCGACCGTACTCCCCAGTGTAGCCTCCACCCAAGTCGCCGTTTAACACTCGGGCATCGATCACCTCACCGTCACGTTCGACCTTGACGGCGAAATGGGAAAACCCATTGACACTCCCCTTGTTCGGTCGGTTGTAGATTTCCCAATCGATCAGGCGTCCGTTACCCGCCAGCCCGATACATCCTGTGCCAATGCCGCCCAATGGAAAAGAGATTTCTGTTGTGCGCGCACCTGTATAGACAAAGCGGCTCATGACCTCGCCCTTCTAGCCCTTGATCCCCGTTGTAATGACACTTTTGACGATATAACGCTGCAGCGCGAGAAAGACGATCAGAATTGGGATGACTCCGAGGACTGTCCCAGCCGCCGTCGGGCCCAATGCGCCGCCATAAATCCCTTGCAGTTTTTGCAGACCGACAGTGTAGGTCAGCAAGTTTTCATCCTGAATGAAGACGAGTGGACCAAGGAAATCATTCCACACACCGACAAACGTCAGAATTCCTAAGGTCGCTAACCCCGGCGCTGATAGAGGTAGGATAATCCGCAGAAATACGGTGATTGGCCCGCCTCCGTCCACGCGGGCAGCATCCTCATAATCCGTCGGGATGGTCAGAAAGTACTGACGAAGAAAGAAGACACCGAACGGATTGATCAGCCCGGGCAGAATGAGCGCAAGATGCGTGTTATACAGCCCCAACTGGCGAATGACGATGAACAGTGGTACGAGCGTGATCTGTCCCGGGATCATCAAAGACGCGAGCAGCATGTAAAACAGCAGATTGCGTCCGGGAAATTTCAAGCGCGCGAAGGCGAAAGCGGCTGTCGAGGTTGTGATCAATTGTCCAATGGTGACGGTCGTGGCAATTTTGAACGAATTCCACATGAACAGGCCGAAGGGCAGCCGGGAGAACATCTCGTTGAAATTGTCGAGCGTCGGGTGTGCAGGCAGCCACTGCGGTGGTAAACGTACTGCTTCTGCAGGATCGCCGAAAGCTCCTTGAATAGTCCATCCGAACGGCGCAATCATCCCGATAGCGCCTAGCGCCAGAATCAGGATCGCGAGAAACTGTACAAAGTCCCGGCCGAAGTTCGATGGCGCGTTCTCTGAGCTCTTGAACCCGAAAAGTGATTGAATCATATGTACCTGCCGCTCATTGATAATGGATGTAGCGTCGGCTCAGAATGAACTGGACACTCGTCAGCCCGATGATGACCAGCAGTAATGACACTGACATAACGGCCGCATAGCCGACTTTGAAGGAGCGAATGCCATTTTCATAGATGTACATCACGATGGTACGCGTCGCATCGCCCGGCCCGCCGCCCGTCAAAATGAAAGATTGGCCAAATATCTGCATCGCGCCGATGGTAGTGATAACGACGAGGAACAGCATCGTTGGCGTTAGCAGCGGCAGGGTAATGGAGCGGAATTTTTGCAGCGGCGTTGCCCCGTCGACCTCGGCGGCTTCGTAGTAATCACGCGGGATGTTTTGCAGACCACCGAGGAAGATCAGCGCGTAAAAGCCGACATTCTTCCAAGTATCGGTGATGATCACCGCAATAGGCGACCAAGTGCTGGAGAGCAGCCAGTTGATGCGCTCCACACCGAGAAAGCCTAGATAATAATTGACCAATCCCAAATCTTTGTTCAGCAAAAACTGCCAGATGACAGCAACGACGACGGAAGAGACAACGAAGGGGAAAAAGAAGGCAGCGCGAAAGAAGCCGTGAAACACGGCGGGCATTTTTCGATTGAGCAGCAGCGCGATGCCTAAGCCAAGCGTAAGGTTGGTGACGACCAGTCCAAGTGCCATGCCAATCGTCGTCTTGTAGACGGTGAAAATGCGCGGATCGCGGAAAAATGCCTGGATATTCTCCAACCCGATGAATTCCGGCGGCTTGAACATCGACCATTCGTAGAACATCAGGCCAATCCCGATGACCATTGGGATCGCCAGAAAGATGACGAACCCGATCATCGTGGGAGCGATGAACGCGTAACCGATCAACGCCTCGACCATTTTGCGTCGGCGCGGACTTACAGTGACTGCCATAGCAGCGATCTCCTTCACTCAGGGGGAACAGGGCAGCGGTTACACCGCTGCCCCAAAGCATATGCTACGAGCAGCCCGAGGAGGTAATTTCGCTCTGCGCGGCATTCAGCGCATCTTCAACACTGACTTCACCGGAAAAAATATTGGTGAAAGCACGACCGAGCGCACCGTAGACATCTGATGCATTCTTGGGTGACGGCAGCATATTCGCACCATTGCCAAACGAGAGCGAACCGTAGAACCGATCCGCGTGATCCGGCGGAAAGTTTTCTAGCGCCGAGGCGACGCTGCGCCGGGCAGGAACGTTGGAGGCAGGCGCATCCTCTGCGCCGACGAGCGTTTGCTGTACGCTTTCGCTGGTCAGGTACTTGATAAATTCCCATGTAGCGTCCGCGTTCTGGGTCGAATTGAACATGGCATAGCCATCGACGCCCACGACCGTGCCGCTGTCCGGGTTGCCGGGCATATAGGCAATATCATAATCGTCAAAGTCCGCCGCCATAAAAATGCCGACCATCCAGCGTCCTGCGGCGAACATCGAAATGTCGCCATTCTGGAACTGTTCGAACAGGTTAGCTGTGCTGCCGGGGGTCGGCGCAACCTGATAGTCATAGACAAGGCTGCGCAGGAAGTCAAAGGTCTCCACGACTTCAGGCGAATTCAGCAGTGGCGTGCACCAATCTTCCGACATGAAACTGCCACCATTCGACGCGAACCACGGTTCCAGACCGAAGGGGCCACCACCAATATCAAAACCATAGCGATTCGGCACGCTGTCGCCATCGGTATCTTCGGTCAGTGCTTGAGCCGCCGCGAGGAAATCTTCCCACGTCCAGTCTTCAGCTGGGGCTTCTATCCCGGCTTCATCGAAGCGGGCTGTGTTGTAGTACATCAACATGCTGTTCCAACTGTGCGGGAGGAGATACTGGTTGCCTTCGATAATGAACGGTTCGACCAGCGCAGGATCAACGTCATCCATTAGGTTGGCGACGGCTTCCTGGTCGGCTGCAATGTAATCATTCAACGATCGGAGCACGCCGAGATCCACCAGCGTCGCCACGCCTTCGACCGCAACATAGATCAGGTCAAGGGGTTGACCGCCAGCGATCGACCGGGCAGCCCCTTGCGCGTACCCATCCCAGCCTTCAGTCGCTGGGCCACCGATCAGATTGACGGTTACGTTGGGGTATGTTTCGTTGAAACCAGCGACGATCATTTCCCAGTTGGTGCGGGATTCTGGACGATCATCGAGATAGTAGAAGTTTATTTCACCACTGAAGTCGGTCTGCGCTATTGCCGCAGGAGCGATGACCATAGTAAGCAAAAGTACGATCAACACTGCGTAGAATGTGCGTCGGTTTGACATAGTGCCATCTCCTAGAGAGATAATCTATTCTGCGAAAGAATGCCATATTCGAATGTGATAACGCCGTTGTTCCGTTTGACAATTCACCTCCAATTTGTTTTGTAGATATTTTTAGTATTATTTATGAGATGTTTTACTGAAATTTCAGTAAAACACGATGAAAAAAAATCGTATCCCTTATTTAGCAAATCGTCAAGAGGGCTGGTAAAGTAAAGGATGTGGTAATCGGTGGAAACAGTCTTGATTCAGTGAATTGTCATCAATGGTGTTTTGGCGCTACCTTAATGAGCCTGTGCATGGGTATCTCCATGTCATGCTAAAATCGAGCGCAGCGGAGGCATAGGAACCATGTCAAAAAAAGCGACAATGCAGGATGTAGCGACGGAAGCCAATGTCTCACTGTCTTCTGTCTCGCTCTACCTGAATAACAAACCGGGGTTAGGCGACGCGACGCGCCAACGCATAGCAGATGCGGTGGCGAAATTGCAGTATATGCCGCGTAAATCCAATGGCGTGGACTCGACATTGATCGGACTGCTGGTCGAACGCCTCCCGTTTTCGATGTTCTCTGATTTGCATTATGGTGAGGTGATCCACAGTATGGAAGGAGCCGCCCGCGACCTCGGCTACAATCTAACGCTCATCATTGTTGAGCCGGGCCAGAGTATGCCGGTCTCCGAGCGCCTACGAAATCTCGGAGGTGTCGTCGTTCTGGGCGGTGGAGATATCACTGCTGATGTGATTAACAGCG
>CALKIA010000251.1 GCA_937988705.1 uncultured Chloroflexota bacterium
GGGGAAAAACCACGATTCGCACCCATAAATAAAAAGGCGCGGAGTTGATGTCCGCGCCTGAGAGTTTACGCCAACTGCCAGTAGACCGTATAGCGTTGATGGTGAAGTCGATAGAAGGGGATCAGGTCGATGTCATGGGGCAGACCTAAGCCTGTGAGCTTGAATGCGAACGGATTATCGCTGACCGCTTTGACATGTTCCAGCACGCTCTGCGCCGACCCTGTCAGCATGGGGACGGGCGGGGTGGGCAGCCAGTTGATCGCCGCATTGCGCGTGTTCGGGTCTGCAAGATAGACGTTGGGCAGGTTCTGCGTGCCGAGCGCGCCCGCCAGCACAATCGGGCCGTAGAGCAAGGCGATGTGATCCGCCGCGCCGGGTAACGGCTCGGTGTAGAGGCGCATGGGCAGCCGGTAATCGAATCGGTCGCCGTCCTGCCATTCGCGTTCCAGTGTGATATAGGTACCCGGCTCCGCGCTGATTGGTTCGGCGACGCCGTTAATCTTTAAGCTGGCCTGTGCCGCCCACGCGGGGTAGCGCAGCTTGAGTGCGCAGCGGGTTGGTTGCGCGCAGCGCAGCGTCAACGTAGTAGTGTCAGTTTCGGGGAACAGCGTCTCCTGCCGCACGGTGATTTGCTGGTCAGTCCACGTTAGTTCGGAGGCGATGAACAGATTGACATAGAGCGTATCTTCCGCATGGAAATAGATGGAATCGGTGTACTTCGCATGATTCTCGACACCGGTTCCCGTGCAGCACCAGAACGAATGCTCCGGCGAGTTATAGACCTTCACATGCCCCGGCTTGAGTGAGCAGAAATACAGCATCATGCCCGTGTTCGGGTCTTGGGAGGCGAGAATGTGATTGAACAACCCGCGCTCGTAGAAATCCATCGCCTGCGCGGAGGGCTCCCACGCGAACACGTGACGTGTCAGCTTGAGCATGTTATAGGTGTTGCACGTCTCCGCGCTGACCGAGCTTAGATGATCGGCGAAGCGATGCAGCGGGAAGAACAGTTCGTCGTCGCTGTGCCCGCCGATCACATATGAGCGGTAATGTGCGACCCGATCCCAGAAGAACGTGGCCGCGTCGCGCAGCACTGTATCACCGGTGAGTTCATACTGCCGCGCCAACCCGATCAGCTTGGGGATTTGCGTGTTGGCGTGTAAGCGATCCATCTGATCGCGGCCCTGTTTGAGCGGGTCGAGCACGACATCGTCGTTGAAGGCGAACGACAGGCGCAGATGATCAGGATTCTGGGTTACCGCGTACAGATTGGCGAACACCTCATTCATACCGCCGAATTCCATCAGCAGCGTGATCTGCATCTGCTCGTAGACTAGATTGTCCACGCGGAACTTGACCCAATCGGCCAAGCGTTCCAGCATGGGCAGCGCCTGCGGGTTCGCGCAGTGCAGGTGGGCGTCGAGCAAGCCCGCCATGATCTTGTGCAGCGTGTAGTAAGGGGCCCACACGGGATGCCGACCCTCGACCCGATCAAAATACGATTCGGGGAAAGCGGACAGATACCCGGCATGGTAACCCTGGGCTGGCAGCGCGGCCTGCACTTCGGCGAACCCGGCCACCATCTGATCGACACGCGCCTTGAAGCGGTCGTCGCCCGTGCTGGCGTACATCAGCGCACAGGCGCTCACATAATGCCCGGCAAAGTGCCCGCGCAGTTCGACTTCGGGCGCTTCCCAGCCGCCGTAGGGTTCGGCGGTGGTTGGCAGCCCGGCATTGAGGTAGAAAGTGTGCAGCAGGCGATCTGGATCGAGTTGGAGCAGGTACGCAGCATCGCGTTCCATCGCTGCCTTAAACTCGCCGTCCAGCAGACGAACACAGGTGAGTTCAAACGGCTGTGCGGTCATGTTAACCCTTCAACCCGGTCATGACGATGCCCTTGATGAAGTAGCGCTGCGCGAAGAAGAACAGCAAAATCACCGGGACGATCATAGCGGTCGAAGCGGCTAACTGGAGATCCCAGCTCACATCCTGCACACTGCGGAACGACGCCAAGCCCGCGGCGACGGTGAAATTGTTGGGCGATCGTAGATAGATGATCGGCCCCAACAGGTCATTCCATGAGCTGAGGAAGGTGAAAATCGCCACCGTAATCAGCGCCGGACGTGCCAGCGGCATCATGATGCGCCAGTAGACGCCGAATTCGGAGCAGCCATCAATGCGCGCCGCGTCGGCGAGTTCTTCGGGAATAGTGCGGAAAAATTGGCGCACTAGGAAGATGTTGAACGCTCCGCCACCAAAGAACGGCGGTACGACTAGCGGCAGGAACGTATCGACCCAGCCAAGACGCGAGAACATGATGAACTGCGGGACAATCATGATCGCGTAGGGGAGGAATAGCGTGGCGATCACGACGCCGAACCAGAAATCGCGGCCCGGAAAGCGCATGCGGGCGAAGCCATAGGCGACGAACGATGACGTAAAGACGACCGCGATCACATTTAAGCCCGCAATGACGAGCGTATTGCGCAGATACAGCCCGAAGGGTTTATAGGTCAGAGCATTCGAGTAGTTTTCAAAATGTACCGGATTCGGAATTAGGTCCGGCGGATATTGGAAGATTTGCACTTGCCCCTTGAGCGAACTGCTCACCAACCAGAGGAAGGGGGCAATCATGATTGTCCCCATGAACAGCAGCAGCGCGACAGTGAAATACCGCCAGAGGCGATCATTGCGCGACATGGTGCTGCGCCGCGGCGCGAGGCGTGACGGGGCGATATCCGTGATGGGTTGCTGAATTGCGGCCATATTACATGTCCTCCCTATTCGCCCGGATTTTCATAGTAAACGCGTTTGCCGAGGTACCGGAAGATCAGCACCGAGAGGATCAACAAGATGGCGAACAGCAGCCACGAGAGCGCCGCCGCATACCCCATCTTCAGACTCTGGAACGCGCTGCGGTAGATGTACAGTACGAGGAACAGTGTCGAGTTCTGTGGGCCGCCGTCGGTGACCAGATAGCCGATCACGAAGACTTGGAACGAGTTGATGAAGCCGATTACCAGGTTGAAGAAGAAGACCGGCGAGATCATGGGCATGGTGATGTGGCGCATTTTCGCCCAACGTCCTGCACCATCGATTTCCGCCGCTTCATAATACACATCGGGGATGCCCTGCAAGCCAGCTAGGAAGATGATCATCGATCCGCCTGAGCCCCATAGACTGAGGATGACGAAGGCGGGGACGGCGAGGTTCGGGTCTTGCAGCCACGCGATTTTTGCACCGCCTAGCCCACGAATCACCGCATTGATTAAGCCGAATTCGGTGTTAAACATCCACGCCCAGAGCAGGGCGTTGGCGACTGCTGGGACGATGCTGGGCATATAAAAAATGGTTCGGAAAATAGAAATGCCGCGAATATTTGTGTTGATCAGATTGGCAAGAAAGAACCCGAACAGGAGCCCAAGCGGCACCGAGAGGATGGTATAGAGAAACGTAGCTTTGAGCGACTGCGGGAGAATGGGATCCTTAAAGAGCGTTTCCAGGTTCTGCAACCCGACGAAGCGGGGCGCGGACATCAAATTCCAACTGTGAAAGGTGAGGTACAAATTAACCAGTACCGGGATCACCACCCAGAACAGGACGCCGAGGATGAACGGCATGATGAAGATATAGCCGAGAATTGTGCGCCGCCGCGCCAGTGACAGATTTGTCCACCACTTCCAGCCAGATTGGGCGGGCGCGGGCTGTGTTTGTACGCGCGTTGCCATTTTTTGCCACCGTGTCTATCGTCCGAACGGGAAAGGGGCACGGCAGCGCCGCGCCCCTGCGAAGACTGATTACAGCTGCGCCATTGCCATGACGTCGTTCGCCTGACGAACGGCTTCCGGAATTACGTCGGCGACGAGGGTGCCGGCCGCGACCGCTTGCAGCGCGCCATCAATGAAGTTAGCGGCGGCTTCCACGTAACCCGGTGGAATACGGACGGCGATGCCGTACGTCGGCAGGTATTCGCTGACGAACTGGCGGTAATTCGACGGGTGAATGCCCTCGGTGATCCACGTATCCAGACCTTCTGGGGTGGTCAGCGCGGTTTGGCTGGGCAGCCACAGACCGATCTTGAGGAACTGCGTCTGGTAGAACGGTGTGGAGAGGAAGCGTACCCACTGCCAAGCTTCTTCGGGATGTTGTGTGTTCGCCAGTGCCGAGTGGAAGTGCGCCTGCAGGACGCAGGCCGGCTGTCCCATCGTCGGCAGTGCACCCGTGCCAATCGGGACGCTCGTCAGCGACGAGTTCATCCACGACAGCGCCCACGAGCCTTCAACGGCCATTGCCAAACGCCCGTTGTCGATCATCTGTGTGTTGGTCATGCCGAGATCGGCGATCGATGCGCTGCGCGGGGCAACATGATGCACATAAATCAGATCGGAGAGGCGTTGGAGGGCTTCCATGGCTTCGGGGCTGTCCAGCACGATGCGACCATCGGCGAAATAGGCGCCGCCATTGGAGTGAGCGGCGGAAGCAACGGGCTGCCACCACGTCATCGGCCAGTCCACGCCCCAACGCTGAATGTCTTCGTGGTCGAAGCCTTCGTCATCGGGGTGACGTCCGGCACTGTCGATGGTCAGCTGCTTGGCGATACTGATGAACGTGTCCCAGTCCCAGATTTCATCGTCGGCAAAGCCGGGCGGGGTGATACCTTCGTCTTCAAACAGCTGGGCATTGTAATAGATGTGATGACCGACCCAGCACGAACCGATGCCGTGCCAGCGACCATTGGAGTCGGCGCAGCGGGCCGCTTCCTGAGGCATGAAATAGTCTGGCTGACCGAGCACCGGATCGGCGGTGATCTGATCAGTGATATCGAGCAGAATTCCCTGCGCCACATAGGTTTCATACCCGTCGGCGATGATGAACGACGTATCCGGGGTCGTCCCGGCGGCGAAGTTCGTCAGCAGGACGCGGTTGTATTCGCCTGCATCCGGCGTGTGCTGCCATTCGACGGTAATGCCGGGATTTTCGGCCTGGAAGACCTCAATGGCTGCGCGTACGCCTTCATCTTCGGCGACGCCGCCCCAACCACCGAACGAAATACCGACTACATCCTGACGGTGCGGCATCGCCATCAGCTTGCCGCCTAACTGCGTCATGCTGGCAGCGAACGCCGCCGAAGCACCCATTGCCTTGAGAAAGTCGCGCCGAGAAACGTTGTTACCTGCCATGATTAAATCTCCTAAAGTTTGCTCAAACGATCTTACTTTTCAGTACAACGAGACAGCGGAGGCGCGTCTCGACATACCCACTCACAGCGTTGGATGCAGGCCACCCCGCCAGATGTTGAGATCAGTTTCAACACCTGAAGGGGCACGATAAGGCTCTATTGTTCGCGCATCCAGACGCGCATTTCGCCGGGCTCACGGTTGGCCCACAGGCTGTACGGGATCGCCTTGAAGGGAATGGCGTCGTAGGAATATTGCAGGGCACTTTGTGGCTGGTACAGTCCGCCCGCCCATGAAGTCGGTTCAGTCCGTACCGCGTCCCCGGTGATCACGCCGACCCCGCCGAACAGGCTGCTGTCGATGGCTCCGGAGAGCTTGGCGACGCGTGGAATGACAAGATTCGCCAGATTTCCGCCGTTATCGGCTTCTTCAAGGCAGTAAATGACCGGGCCGCGCTGGAGGGCGATGGTTCCGGCGTTGTGCCGCACGTTCGGGTGCGCGACGATGCGCGACACGGCCATGGCGAGTGATAGTTCGACCGTGTCGCCAGTGTTCCACGTGCGGTCGATGAAGGCGTAGCCGCGCTGGACAGTGGCGGTCATGGTCGCGCCATTGACGCGCAGTGTGAAATTCGACGCCCAGTCGGGGATGCGCAGCGCCAGCTTGAACGGCGTCGGCTGCGCGACGCGGATCGTGAGCCCAACGTCGCCCGCCCATGGGTAATTCGTTTCCTGATCAATCTGGACACTGCCAGCGGGTAGGGTCACGCGCATATGGCTGTGGTTGTACAAGTGCAGGTAGATCGTGTCCGCGCTGTGCGAGGAGAAGTACGCGCCGAGGTTCGCGACAGTGCGCGCTAGATTCGGTGGGCAGCACGGGCAGACGAACCAGTCCTGACGACGATAATGCTGCGGCGTGTTGATGCCGCTGAAGTGTTCGTGCGGATTGACGTAGGGATACGAGGCCAACGGGTTAGCGTAGAAGAACTGGTTGCCTTCCCATGACACACCCGACATGATGCCGTTGTACAGCGCGCGTTCCATGACGTTGGTGTAGCGGCTGTCCGGGTCAATATCGAACATGCTCTTGGCCCAATTGATCAGCGCGATCGATGCGCAGGTTTCGGCATAGGCGGATTCGTTCGGGAGGTCATAGCCGAAGGTGAAGCCTTCGTTGGCGTGGGCCGGGCCAAGGCCGCCCGTTACATACATCTGCTTGCTGGTGAGGTCATCCCAGATCACGCGGCAGGCATCGAGCAGCGTGGTGTCGCTCGTTTCCGCGGAGATATCGGCGGCGCCTGCGTACAGGTATGCCGCGCGCACCGAATGCCCGGTCGCCACTTTCTGTTCCCGCAGCGGGATGTGTGCCTGGCAGTAGTGGTAGGTCTTCGCCCAGAACTTGGTCGGGTCGTCGCCACGCTGAGCGGCTTCGATGTCGAAGAAGTTCGGTTCTTGTCCGCGTTCGTCGACGAAGTACTTGGCGAGACTCAGATAGCGTTTTTCGCCCGTTGCCCGGTAGAGCTTGACCAGACCGAGTTCGACTTCTGGATGTCCGCAGTAGCCGTGTACCTGCTGTTCGCCGGGGCCAAAGCGCGCATCGATGTGGTCAGCATAGCGCGCCAACGTATCGAGCAGCACGCGCTTGCCCGTCCCTTGATAGTAAGCCGCCGCCCCTTCCATCAGATGCCCCGCGTCGTACAGTTCATGCCAGTCACGCAGATTGCGCCACTTGTTTTCAGGTTCGATGACCGTGAAAAAGCTGTTGAGGTAGCCGTCTTCCAGCTGACCTTCTTTGATCGCCTGAATGACCTTATCCGCGAGCTGTTCGAGGTCGGGATCGGGGTAGCTGTCGAGACTGTAGCCGACCGCTTCGATCCACTTGGCGAGGTCGGAGTCCCAGAACTTGTGCACAATGTGACCGTCGAACCGGGGATCGTTCTCACCGCCATGCAGATGCCAGGCATCGGTGCGGTTGGTGATTTCAAGCTGATGATAGACGGCGGGGATAGTCGAGGAGCGGTTGGTCGCTTGACGCTCACCCCAATAACCACCATCAATTTGAACCTG
Organism: uncultured Chloroflexota bacterium; assembly: GCA_937988705.1. Classification (GTDB taxonomy): domain Bacteria; phylum Chloroflexota; class Anaerolineae; order Aggregatilineales; family Phototrophicaceae; genus Flexifilum. The sequence continues at coordinate 7,244 of CALKIA010000251.1, forward strand.
ATTAGACCTGATGGCACTTAAGGGCAGCCCATTATTAACCATGGCGTATCCTATTCTGAAATCGAATGCACTATTCAACAATTTGTATCCACTTTAACGAAACCGGGAGTCGGTGAACAGTAGTCGAATCCCGCCAATACCAAGACGATTCCGACTTTTCGGTTTTGTGCGTATAATGGTTGGGAAACGACGCATTCGAATGCCGGGTGAAACACTGATGCAGAACAGCCACGCTTTGCACCTGACGATGAGCTGTCCCATAAAGGCGCACAATGCCGGGCTCTTCATTTCACGGGGTTCGGCACTGCATCCCACGCGGATCATCAATTCGCACGAGTTGATCTTTGTCAAGCAGGGGAAACTCGAATTGTGGGAAGAAGGTCAGCGGTTTCATCTCGAAGCGGGGCAGACGCTGCATCT
>CALKIA010000252.1 GCA_937988705.1 uncultured Chloroflexota bacterium
AAAATCACCTCATTCATGCTTATTGTAACGTACACTGGGTAAGAAAGTTGCCCAGTGGGCTTCTGATTACAGCTTTTCGCTAACGGCTAAATGCTAATCGCTGATCGCTGTTTTTGAGCCAGACTTAACATCGCGCCGCTTTTAGGGTATGATTTGCCGGGTTTTGCCCATCTCACCGGAGTCCTTAGGTATGAACAGCAATAGTGCCAGAAGAGCAAGTATTATTCTGGGCGTATTCATGGCAATCGTCCTCCTCGGAGGGACGATCATTCCATTAATCACCCGTAATCAAACAACTACTACGCAGACAGTTGACCCGACCGATGTCCCCACGCCGACATACCCCCCCGTGATCACGGACTATACCGGCATCAGCTTCGACAAGGTCTACCTGCACCCGACCGGCATGTACACGATCCCCGAACCGACAGGCTGGGAAGTCAGCTCGCCGAGCAGCAATGTGGGCATCGCGCAGGTCAACATGATCAACCAGACCCAGTTGAGCGTGATCGACGCCTACGTACAGGATGCGGAAGGCACGATCACCCCGCAAGACTTAGATGCCCGTTTTACACGAGAAACCATTCTCGCGACGTGGTCAAATTTCCGTGACCCTATTGAGACAAATCGTTCCTTTGAAAATGATATTCTGACCATCGATTTCCGCGTGGGGCTGGCCAATGGTCAGACTTATGTCGCGCGACAGAACGTGTGGACGGATGGCGAATGGATTTACGTTGTGCGCGTAGTTGTGCCGGAAAACGCGACCGAAATGCTGCGCTACCTGCTCGCCAACCTGACCGGGAAGATCACCCCGTTCAAACAGTTCGCCACGACGCCGTTCAACTGGGCCGCGTACTACGACTCGGTCACGAACCACATCATCCGCTACCCGCAGGGCTGGACGGTCACGGACAGCGCGCCGGGTCGCCCGACCAGCATCGCTGGCACGAGCAGCGAAGCGCTGCGTGTCGAAGCCCGCGCGGGCGTCAGCGTGGCTGATGAAGCCGCTGCCACAGCGTGGATCGAAACCGAACGCCCCGGCGCTGCCGTGCTGAGCGTCGCTCCGGTCACGCGCGGCGAGGTCTCCGGCTTCTCGGTCGCCTATACTTACGCCGATGTTGAAGGCGCGCCGCAGAGTGGTCTGGCTGTGCTGCTCAACGGGGTGGATGCGCTGCATATCGCTAACCTGCACTTCCCCGGCGCGAACATCGACCTGAATACGGTCGTCGCCCCGGTGGAACCTGCCGCCGAAGCCACCGAACTGCCCGGCCTGCTCGCCGGTGGTACGGACTCACTCGAACAAACGCTGGCGCAAGTGATGGCCTCGTTCCAATTGCTGCCGACGCTCAACCTGTCCGCGAGTTCGCTGCCGCCGGCCACGCCGACCGCCCTCCCGACGCTCGCGCCGACCGTCGAAGCGACGGCGGAAATCACCGCTGAAGCGACCGAAGCCGCCCCGGCTGACGTCACGCCCGAAGCGACCGTCAGCAGCTAAAGTGACGCGGATGTTGAGGTAGGCGGCATGTCACCTACCTCGATAACTCAATCCAAAACAAAAAACAGCGGGGCGACTAGACTAGACTGGTCGCTCCGCTATTTTTTGACGGCTGAACTACTACACTGTGAGTTACGGTAGCCTCTCTCACCCCACCCCCGACCCCTCCCCGAATTCAGTTGAGGACAGGACACTTTTAACAATCGAGAGAATTGTAGGGACGCCCAACGGGGCGTCCGCCGGATTGTAGGCGTAACGGACGCGCCGTTGCGCGTCCCTACGCAACCCGTTTTCCCTCAGACCAGCGCCTTAATGCTGCCCAATATTAAAACTGTCCTTCCTTCAACCGAATTCAGGGAGGGGAGACAGAAAATTCCGAGCATTCTCTCCTCTCCCCGCTTGCGTGGGAGAGGGGTTGGGGGTGAGGGGTACACGCAAGTGATGCTTATCAATAACTGATGTTACTCGCCGCTGCTGCGCGGATGCGCCTTGAAGAACTCCCAGATCACCTGCGTCGCGTCGATGTCAAAGGTCGTCGTGCCGAGATCGAGTCCGAGCGGGTGACCGGGATAATTGTGTCCCCCAAAATACACCCCGTAGAGCATGACATCCGCATTCCCCGCGCAGTCGGTCGCCGTTTGCAGCAGCACGCGCGTGCCGTCATTCGGCGCGACATCTTCCAGTGGATCGATGCCGCTTGACGTAGCGCACTCATTCTGCCGCGCCCAGTAGAGCAAACTGTTCGCCGCCGACATGTAGCCTAAGCCCTGCCGGGGCATCCCGTAGAACGGCACAACGTTATCCGATGTGCCCTGAATGATCAGCACGGGCATATGTTCGCCTTCGGAGCAGTACGGCACGACATATTCCGGCATGGTCGAGGCCACCGCCGCGATGGCTGCCAGCCGATCCGTCAGCTGGCAAGCTAACCGATAGGACAGCATGCCGCCCATCGAAAAGCCCGTCGAGTAAACACGATTCTGGTCAATGTTGAGCTTGTCCGAAATGAAGTTGATCGCGGCGTTGACAAACGCGGCGTCGTTGACCTCGGTGATTCGCGCGTCGCCGAGACGACCATCGTTCCATACATTGTTGAGGCCATCCGGGTAGATCACCACGAAGTTTTCAGTTTCAGCCAGCTGACTCCACCCTGACCACGACTCGATCTCATTGCCGCTGCCACCTGCACCATGCAGCACGACAACCAGCGGCACCGCCGCCGAGGAGGTGATATAGGCTTCCGGAATGTACACGCTCAGCGTGCGCAGGATGCCGTCAATGCTGAGCTGCACGGTGTAATCGCCGGGGCCGGGGAAATCGAGCAGAGCGTTGGGCGGGAGTGCCGCCGTCGCTTCGGGCGTGACTTCGGCGGTCGGTTCAGGTGTTACCTCTTGCGCCCGAATGGGCGGGTTCGTCAATGCAGACAGCGGAAAAAGCAGCAACATCAAGACCAAGATGGAACGCAAAGACGCGACACCGCGACGGCGCAGAGCGAACATAAGCAGACTCTCCTGTGTTATTGGAAGTTTTACCCACAGGCGCTGGCAATAGTTCATTTTCAGCGCGCGTAGGTCTCGGATTTCCGCTGGCGATTAAAGGCATGGGCAGATTATTTCCCTCTCCACAGAATTGCGGAGAGGGATGACTGGCGCAGCTAGCAGGCTGAGGGAAATTGATCCTCGCGGATGTGCAAAGCCCGTGCTAGCCGCAGCGGATGTAGCCCGTAACTTTGCCGCCGATATCGGTGTACTCTTCGAGGCGGAACGTATAGATGCCGCTGGTGGGCACGGTATAGACAAGGAGGGCGGATCCATTGTCATCGACTTCCCCGGAGTCGTCGTCGTAACTTACCTGACTACCGGATGGATTGAGCAATGTGATCGTAGGATCAAAAATGTTGTCGCCGCTGCCTTGGGCAAAGATGGTGACAGCATCACCCTGGGCAAAATCCATCCGGTAGTCACGCTGTCCACCTGCGGGGATATCCCCACTGTAGCTGATAGGGCTGCACTGACCACAGTTAAAATATCCGCGGTTCAGCTCTCCTTGTATCGTGCAAAGAATCCCTGAAATTGAAGTTCCAACCACCGATAATACGACGATGACGACGACCGCGACGAGAACGAGGATCAACGCATATTCGACCAAAGATTGTCCAGATTCTTCTTGACGAGTACGGTAAGAGACCAATGATTTCATAAAAACCTCTTGTGTACGATGATTATTGTAGCAATAGATAATTTCTCTGGACGGTGAATGATTTGAATTCATGCCCAATCATGTGATTGTACAATATTCATACTTGAATTTCCGCTAGTTCGACCGGGTTTAGTGTCATATTCGAAACGCAGCACCGAGTAGATTGGACGTGCGGCAGAGAATTGCCCCTCAGTGCTCCGGCATACCGCCCGCGCACTCGCGCTGCGGCAGATGCGATAAATGGCGTCCCTACGAAGACCAACTCCGCTTGACGCGGGCTCTTGGCTCCCCTCCCTGAATTCGGGGAGGGGCCGGGGGTGGGGTCAGAGGTAGGTTTTTAATGGTAGGGACGAGACATGTCTCGTCCTCTCGTTAGATCGACGAAATTCAAGGACGAGGCATGCCTCGTCCCTACAGGTTGCTCGTTCTGAATCGGTTCGTATTCAATCGGGCTAAGAATAGACCTTAAATACCTACCCATCTTAGCCGGGGAGGAGGTGTTCTTAAGCTGTCTCTACAACGTTTTTCAACCGATCAGCGCCGCCGCATGATCGTACTCATCTGCGGCGATGGCAGCCACACGGTGAACGTCGCACCCTGGCTTTCGCCGGGACTGGTCGCGGTGATCTTGCCGCCATGTGCCTGAATGATCTCCTGCACAATCGCCAAGCCTAAGCCCGTCCCGCGCTGCGGCCCGCGAGCCTTATCGACCTGATAGAAGCGCTCGAAAATACGCGGCAGTTCGCTGGCCGCGATGCCCAAGCCCGTGTCTTCCACCACCAGTTCGACGCCACCGTGCCGCACCTGCGTACACACATTGACCGCGCCGCCGGACGGCGTGTACTTGATGGCGTTGCTGATCAGGTTGGTCACCACCTGCACCAGCCGATCACCATCGCCCGCGATCACCGGCATGGAGGGCGCGTCCACGACCAGCGTAACTTCTTTTTCGCGCGCCATGATCGCCAACCGCTGCCCCACGGCGGCAGTCAGTTCGCCCATGTCGATCGGCGTGGTCTGCATGGAGAGACGTCCGGCTTGCAAGCGGGCGAGATCGGTCAATTCGATGACCATGCGGTTGAGCCGCCCCGCTTCTTCGTGGATGATACGCGCCGCCGGCATCGGATCGCCGACGCCGTCCATAATGGCCTGTGAGAAGCCCTGAATCGAGGTGAGCGGCGTCTTGAGGTCGTGCGACACATTCGCGAGGAAATCCTGCTGCGACCGCTGTTCAGCCTGAATCTTCTCGCTCATCTGATTAAAGGCATCGGCGACGGCTTTGACCTCCAACGGGCCTTCCATCGGCACACGTCGATCGTAATGCCCCTGCGCGACTTCCGCGGCGGCGCTGGCCACGGTTTGCAGCGGGCGCGTGATGCTCCGCGTAATCCATCCGGCGGAGATGATCGCCACAATCAAACCGATGATCCCGGCTTGCAGGAACAGCGGCGCGAGTTCTGTGCCAAATTCGCTCAACGCGGCTTGCAGCGACTGGCGCGGGCGCGGATCGGCAAACAGCAGCACATTCGCCGTGTCGTCGTCGGGCTGGCGGATCGATTGCAAGCCGACGAACAGCCAGTCGTTGCCCGCATCGTTGAAGATGCCGCGTACGGCGCGAATCGAGGTCAGGCGGGTGAACACCCCGCGCGCCAGCGCCGCGGGGATATCGTAGTTCTCGACCTCGGCATTGAGCGGCTTATCTATCAGCGCTGTGCCGCTGTCGTACAGCACATCCTGGGTCCCCTGCCGGACGATCAGAATGCGCACCTCACGGTCGACCGCGACTACATCCAGTTCAGCCGTCAGCCGTTCCCAACCTGCCGCGGGTGATTCGACGTACGCGTTCGCGGCTTCGCTCAGGATCTGCCGCAGATCCACGCTGAGGGCGGTCGTCGCCAGCCGCAGATAGGTCGTCTCCGGCGGCGCGCCGCGCAAATTGAGAATGGCGAACAGCGCCACGCCGACGACGACGAGCATCACCGCCATCAGCAAGACATACGAAAGGAATAAGCGACCGCGCAGCCGGGACAGCATACCTACACGTCCAAACGGTAGCCAACACCCCACACCGTGTCGATCACGGGGTGCATCCCTTTGAGCTTATGGCGCAGGTGGGCGATATGCACATCGACTGTGCGCGTTTCGCCCGCGAAGTCGTAGCCCCACACCACATCCAGCAGCTTTTCGCGCGTAAAGACCATGCCAACATTTTGTGCCAAGGTGTAGAGCAGGTCAAATTCTTTCATACGCAAATCAACATCGTGCCCATCGACCGTGACAACCCGGCGTTCCGGGTAGATGGCCAGATTAGTGAGTGTGACCGCGGTTTCAGCGGCGGCGGGCTGGCTGCGCGGCGCGATGCGCCGGAGAATAGCGCGCACGCGGGCGACCAGTTCGCGCGGGTTGAAGGGCTTGGTCAGGTAGTCGTCCGCGCCCAATTCCAGCCCCACGATGCGGTCGATGTCGTCGCTGCGCGCGGTCAGCATGATGATCGGCACGTCGCTGTCGGCACGCACCCGGCGGCAAACCTCCCAACCATCCATCTGGGGCAGCATCAGGTCGAGCACCACCAGCGACGGCTTATCATGCAGGATTTTTTGCAGCGCGCTCTTGCCATCGGTCGCGCTGGTCGTCTTGTAGCCTTCTTGTTCCAGATACAGTTTTGCCAGATCGATGATGTGCTGCTCGTCATCGACGATCAAGATTGTCTCAGCCATTGGTTTCATCCTTCTCTGCTGCTTCGAGCGTCGACACCAGCACTTTGTCGACACGGTTGCCATCCATGTCGAGCACTTCTATCCGTAGTTTACCCCAACTGAGTTGGTCACCCGCCGTGGGAATGTCATCGAGCATGGCCATGAGAAACCCGCCGAGCGTCTCGAACACCTTGTGCGCGCCCGGAATCTCTTCGATCTCGAACAAGTCTGCGAATTCGTCAATCGGCAGCAGCCCGTCGAGCAGATACGAGCCGTCCTCGCGCCGGATGACGGCGGATTCGATGGATGTTTCGACCGAGCCGACGATCTCTTCGAGGATATCTTGCAAAGTGATCACGCCGAGGGTTTCCCCGTACTCGCCAATGACCAGCGCGAAATGCCCTTTGTTCTCACGGAACAATTCGAGCGTGCGCGTAATGGGCGCCACCCCCGGAATCGTGAGCGCGGGCTGCATGAGCGCCTGCACGTCGAGCGGTTTGCCGAGCAGCAGATGATCCATGACATGCTTGGCATGCACCACGCCTAACACATGGTCGAGATCGCCCGCGCACACCGGAAAGCGCGAATGATCACCCTTGATCAGCTCGTCGCGGATGAGATCGAGCTCATCCTCAATATTCAGCCACAGCACCTCCGTGCGCGGCGTCATCACAGCGCTGTTGCGGCGGTCGCCGAGGCTGAACACGCCTTCAACCATGTCGTGCGCGGTTTCTTCAAAGACGCCCGCTTCGATGCCCTGCTTGACCATGCCCGTAATCTCGTCTTCAGTGACGGGCGCTTCTTCCGTCTTCCGCGCGCCGAGCAGCCACAGAATCGCTTCGGTCGAACCGCTCAGGAACGTGACGACCGGCGCGGTCGCGCGCGATAATAGGTTCATGGGGCGCGCCACGCGGATGGCCATCGCTTCGGGCGCCCGCAGCGCCAGCCGCTTGGGGACAAGTTCGCCGATGATGAGCGACAGGTACGTCGTGATCAGCACGATGGTGGTGAACGCGATCACGTCACTGTAGGGGGCGAGCGGCGTGGACACCAGCAGCTGCGCCACCTGATGTTCCAGAGTCGCTCCACCGATAGCACCGGTCATGATGCCGATGAGGGTGATGCCAATTTGCACGGTGGATAGAAACCGAGTGGGTTCTTCTGCGAGTTTGAGCGCGGTCTGCGCGCCCTTAATGCCTTTTTCGGCTTGCTGTTGCAAACGCGACTTGCGCGAGGCGATGATGGCGGCTTCTGACATCGAGAAGATGC
>CALKIA010000253.1 GCA_937988705.1 uncultured Chloroflexota bacterium
GACGACGTTACCGGACTGATCGCTCAACGACACAATCGTGTTATTGAAAGTGGCGAAGATGTGCGCCTGCCCGTAAGGAATGTTCTTGACGGCCTTCTTGGCAGTGGTGCGACGACCACCTGCCTTGCCTTTCGGTGCTGGTGTACGCGGCATATGTTCTCCAGACGGAATTTACTACGGTGACGCGCCTAAATGCCGGCACGTCGGTTTCGATAGGTGATCAGCCAACATCGCTGCTGGCTCATTGGTGTTACACGCGGATGGCTTTGTCCGTGCCGCCGGGGCAAGGCAGACCTTGCCCCGACAGATAAACGGATAACTCGATCCGCGTTTACTTCTTGGTTGCGCCGCGACGACGCCCACGACCTGGGACGGTCTTCTTGGGGCCCTTACGGGTGCGCGCATTCGTACGGGTACGTTGACCACGCACGGGCAGGCTGCGACGATGCCGCATCCCGCGATACGCGCCGATTTCGGACAGGCGCTTGATGTTCAACTGCACTTGACGGCGCAGATCGCCTTCGACGGTCAAACCGCCAATGGCGTCACGCAGGGCTTGGAGTTCGGCTTCCGTCAGGTCGCGCACACGAGTGCTCGCACTAACGCCCGCCTTTTCGAGCAATTTCTTGCTCGTCGGACGACCGATCCCATAGATGTAGGTTAGCGCGATTTCCACGCGCTTGTCGCGGGGTAAGTCCACCCCTTCAATACGAGCCATACTTTAGGTGACCCTTTCCCCGCACTAGCCCTGACGCTGCTTGTGCTTCGGGTTCGTGCAAATGACCATTACGTGTCCGTGGCGCTTAATCACCCGGCACTTCGGGCAGCGCACTTTTACGGATGCAGAAACGCGCATGACAACACTCGCTTCCTCAAAAAAGCGTTTTAACAGACAGTCGATTATAACGAAAATGCCGTACCCCGTCTAGGGTAGGAAAGGTGTTCCCGGTAGACAGTTCCCAGTTGCTCGGCAAAGCCAGACGACTTTGGACGATTAACTGTAAACTGCGCACTGAAAACTGCCTCATGGTAGTGTCAGAATGATCGGTTCGCCGCCGGTAATGGCAATCGTGTGCTCGAAATGCGCGCACAGCGAACCATCACGTGTGACGACCGTCCACTTGTCGTCCAGCTCACGCGTCTCCGCGCGGCCAGCGATCACCATCGGCTCGATGGCGTATGTCATCCCAGACTGGAGCTTGTAGCTGATGAAACCCCGCTGCCGGGCGCCTTTCGGCCACCAGTTGGGCACCTGCGGTTCTTCGTGCATATGCCGCCCTACCCCATGCCCGGTATATTCGCGGGCGAGGCTGTAGCCGAACTTCGACACGTATTCCTGAATCGCCAGCGAGACATGCTTGGTTTCATTCGGCAGCACCGACGCCTTGATCCCGACGTAGAGCGACTGCTCGGTGACGTCGAGGAGGCGCTGCACCGCGGGCGTGATCTCGCCGACGCCCATCGTGAACGCCGCATCGCCGACAAACCCCTGATAGATACAGCCCACATCTAGGCTGATGATGTCGCCCTCTTTGAGCACGCGCTTTCCGGGAAGGCCATGCACCAACTCATTGTTGACCGAGGCGTTGATAGTCGCGGGGTAATCCGGCGCGCCGTGCTTGGGATAGCCGAGAAACGCGGGGATCGCCCCATGATCACGGATGACCGTCTCAGCGATCTGGTCGAGTTCCGCGGTGGTCACTCCCGGTTTGACGGCTGCGCGCATCGCCTGATGCGCCTTCGCCACAATCCGCCCCGATTCGCGCATGATCGCGATCTCTTCGGGGGATTTGAGATGGACGGTTGTTCCGCGTTGCATTTTGCCTGTATTCGTCATATTTTACCTACCAGAGGACGGGCTGCGCCGCGTCTCTACACTCCAATAACTTGCTGAATTGCCGTGCTGACCGCTTCAATCGACTGATCGGCATTGACGCGCTTGACCAGATTCTTGGCATCGAAATAATCGATCAAAGGCTGGGTGGTCGCGACGAACGTATCGATTCGTTTGAGAATGGCGTCGGCGCTAGCGTCATCGGGGCGGCGGACGAGGCGTTCGCCCGTACCCTGCTCCACGGCCACCAGACGCGGTGGAAATTGCTTTTCGGGATGGTCTTCAAACTTGAATTCTTGCAATCCGTCAGCATTGAAATAAATGTTATAGGTGCTGCCCGCGGCGGTCGAAACGCGTCCAAAGGCGCGCTTGAAGGCGGTGTAGAGGTCGAGGTCGAGGAGGATGACCGCGTTGATCTTCTCACCGCGTTCGGCCAGATAGCTCTCCAGCCAAGCCGCCTGATTCGGGGTGCGCGGATAACCGTCGAAGATTACGCCGCCGCGTGCATCCGGTTGGCTCAGGCGATCTTTCACCACTTCGTTGGTGGTCGCATCGTCAACCAGGTTACCCGACGCCATGATCTGCTGAACGCGCTTGGCGAGATCGTCCTCACGGGTTTTCATCGCGCGAAACAAGTCACCCGTCGAGACATGCGGTATCCCGTACCGGTCGCGGATGAACTTGGCTTGTTCGCCTTTGCCCGCGCCCTGTACGCCCATCAGGATGATGTATAGGCTCATGTTTGAGACTCCAGTGAATAGTTGCAAGGGCGCACGAGGATTGCGCCCTGTAGTATCCCATTTATTGTAATGTAGGGACGCACGGTCGTGCGCCCCTACACCAATTCTACATCGGGATGCTAGTTTACCGCATGAAGCGGTCGTAATTACGCATGACTAACTGCGCTTCTAGCTGACGCAGCGTATCGATCACAACGCCGACGACGATGATCAAGCCCGAACCGGACAAGACCAGCGCTGCATTACCCGCCGTACCGCTGACGAATTCCGTCGGGAACAGCACGCGGTTGATGAAGTCGACAAAACCGGGCAGGACGGCGATGATGCCCAGAAACAGCGCGCCTACAAACGTGATCCGCCGCACGACGCGCGAGATATACGTTTGCGTATTGCGACCGGGGCGAATGCCGGGGATGAACCCGCCATTTCGCTGCAAATTATCCGCCAAATCCTGGTTGCCGACCATGATGTCGGAATAGATGTAAGTGAACCCGAACACCAGCAGGAAGAAGGTCATCCAGTAGAAGCCGCCCTGCTGCTGCCCAAACGTCGCTGTAATCGACTGACGCAGCGGACCATCCGGGAACAGCCCTGCAATCAACGCCGGAAAGGTAATGATCGACTGAGCGAAAATCAGCGGGATCATGCCGACGGAATTGACTTTCAACGGGATGTGCGTGCTCGCGCCACCGTACTGCCGGCGACCACGAACGCGTTTACCATACTGCACCGGAATCCGGCGCACACCTTCCTGAACAAGGATCACGCCGATAATCCCGATGATGGTCAGCACAATGAACAGAACCAACTGGAAGATCGGCTGTGTCGAACTGGTCAACAGGCGGATCAAGTTGCTCGGCGCGCGGGCGATGATGCCGGAGAAGATGATGATCGACAACCCGTTGCCGATACCCTGCTCCGTGATCTGATTACCCAACCACACCGCCAGCATCGTGCCTGCCGTCATCGTCACGATGACTGTGATCGTCAACAGAATATCCGAGCCGAAGCCGGGGATGATCTGCTGCCCATTGTTCAACGTGCTGAAAATTTGAATCTGGCTAATCGCCTGCAAAATCGCGAAGGGCACTGCGAGGTAGTAGGTGTAGGATTCCATCTTTTCCTTACCACCCGGTTCCTTCGAGAGCGCTTCAAGCTGCGGGATGACCGGCGTCAACACTTGCAGGATGATGCTGGCGGTGATGTACGGATACACACCGTTCGCGATCACGCTGAAGTTCGCCAAAGCCCCGCCCGAAAGCAAGTTTAGTACGCCGAACAAGCCGCCCTGGTTTTCGATCAGGCTGCGCATCGCCTCACGGTCAACGCCCACAACGGGGACATGCGCCGCAAACTGATAGATCAAGACAATCAGCAGGGTGAATAGGATTTTGTTGCGAATGTCCGGCAGGCGGATGGCATTACGCAGACCTTCAATCATGCCAAAGTTCCTCTATTTTCAACGTCTACACGAAAAAGAAGGGGTGAGAGCAACTACCCTCAACCCCTACCGGATTTTACGCCTGTCCATAGAATTTGGCGAGTTTTTCTTTGGGGAGCAGCTTCACAGTGAAGCGCGCGCCCGTCAGCGGTAGCGGGATAACTTCGAACGAGCCGCCCGCGCTCGTGACTTTCGCCTGCGCGCCCTTCGTCAAACGATGAGCGCGAATGGAGAAGGACTTGGTGAGATCACCGTCGCCGAGGATAACGACCGGACGTTCAGCTTTACGGATCAACCCAACTTCTGCGAGCAGTGCCGGAGTGATTGCGGTGCCTGCGTCGAACCATTCTTCGAGCGCGCCCACGTTCACTTCCTGATACTCGATGCGGAAGATGTTGTTGAAACCGCGCTTGAACGGCAAGCGGCGCACCAACGACAGCTGACCACCTTCAAAGTACGCGGGGCTCTTGGCACGGCGGCCACGTGCGCCTGCGCCTGCCGAACCGCGACCGGAGGTCTTACCCTTGCCGGACGCGATACCGCGACCGAGCCGGGTTTTCTTCTTCTTGGAACCCTTATCGGGTCTTAAATCGTGCAGCTTCATTACTCGTTACTCCTGCACATCTTCGACTTGCACGAGGTGGCGAATCTTGAACACCTGCCCGCGCACCGTCGGCGAATCTTCTTTAACAACGCTCGTCTTGACGCGGCGCAGCCCTAAGGCATTCGCCGTGTCCCGCTGGCTCTTTTCGTAGCCGATCGGGCTTTTGACCAGCGTAATCTTGATCTTAGCCATTGGTCGTCTCCGTGTCACGGCGCGGACGTTCCCAGAATGGGCGCATCTGCTCCACCGGCTTGCCACGCATCGCCGCGAGTTGTTCGGGCGAACGGAGCATTTCAAGTGCCACAATTGTCGCCATCGCCACGTTCAGCAGATTATTGCTGCCCTGGCTCTTGGTCAACACATCACGGATGCCGACTGCTTCGAGAACGGCACGAACACCACCGCCAGCGATAACGCCGGTACCGGGAGCCGCGGGGCGCAACAGCACTTTCGCGCCACCGTATTCCGCCACGACCGGATGCGGGATGGTCGAACCAGAGAGCGAGACCGAGCGCAGTTGACGACGAGCGCGATCGGTACCCTTACGAATGCTGTCCGGCACGGCGCGCGCCTTGCCGATCCCGATGCCAATCCGACCCTTGCCATCGCCGACGACGACGACCGTGCGGAAGGCAAAGCGACGACCGCCCTTGATAACTTTGGCGACGCGCTTAATGTCGATAACGCGTTCGTCAAGTTCTTCTTTTTCCTCACGAGGCTCACGTGAGTCGCGATCCCGCCGGTCACGGCGGTCACGACGCTGACGTTCACTGTCACCGCCTTCGCGGTTATCTCGCGGATCGCGTTGTTCGTTATTCTTCGGCATTAGAACTCCAGACCCCCTTCGCGTGCACCTTCGGCAACCGCAGCCACGCGACCATGATATTGATAGCCGCCTCGATCAAAGACGACCTTGCTGATCCCGGCGGCTTTAGCGCGAAGCGCGATGACCTGACCGACGACCTTGGCGGATTCCTTCTTCGTCTTGCCGTCGATCTGCGCCGCGACTTCCTTGTCAATGGTGGACGCAGCTACGAGCGTATGACCGGCGATATCGTCGATCACCTGCACGTAGATGTTATCGAGGCTGCGGAAGACGTTCAGACGAGGACGTTCTTGCGTCCCCATCACGCGGGCGCGGACACGACGCTGGCGCCGACCGCGCTGCTCACGTTTCTTGATAAGCTGTTTTGCACTCGCCATGACTTACTTCCCAGTCTTCCCGACCTTGCGGCGCAGGATTTCGTCAGAATAACGTACGCCCTTACCGAGATACGGTTCCGGCGGACGCAGTTCACGGATATTGGCTGCGACCTGACCAACAAGCTGCTTGTCCACGCCCTTGACGCGGATGAAGAACTCGGTCGGGTTAGGACGTTCCACTTCAAACGTGATATGTTCCGGCGCTTCAACAACGATTTCGTGCGAATAACCGAGCTTCATCACCAGGTTACGGCCCTTGACTTCGCCGTTATAACCGACGCCAGTCACGGTCAGCTGGCGGGTGTAGCCATCAGACACACCCTTCACCATGTTCGCCACGAGCGCCCGGGTCAAGCCGTGCAGCGCGCGGTGTGCACGTTCATCCGACGGGCGCGAGACGACAATGTTGTCGGCCTCTTGCCCCACAGTGATATCGGGGTGAACGGTGAACTTGAGTTCGCCCTTCGGCCCCTTGACGGTGATGTCCTGACCATTGATGTCAGCAGTCACCTTCGCAGGGATCGGGATGGGTTTTTTACCAATACGAGACATCGCTAACCCCCACTTACCACACGTAGCACAGGACTTCGCCGCCTACGTGTTCGCGACGTGCCTGCTGCGCGGTCATCACACCCTTGGGGGTGGTGACGATCGCGATACCGATGCCCGACATAACGCGGGGCAGGTCCGCACGGCTGCGATACACACGGCGTCCCGGCTTGCTCACGCGCTGAATGTGCGTGATGACCGGTTTGCGTTCACGGCGGCTGCCGTGATATTTCAGATTGATTGTGATCAGGCTGAACGGCTTTTCCTCACCGACGGAATAATCCTCGATGTACCCTTCATCCTTCAGAATGCGAGCAATCTCCACCTTCAGCTTGCTCGCCGGCACTTCGACACTAGACATGCCAGCCATCAGTCCGTTACGGATGCGGGTCAGCATATCTGCAATAGGATCGCTAATCATGCAATATCCTCTTTCTTACCAGCTTGACTTGACCACGCCGGGGATTTTGCCCTGAAGCGCCAATTCACGGAAATGGATGCGGCACAGACCAAAGCGGCGGATGTAGCCGCGCGGACGTCCACACGTTTTGCCCGAATTCGGGTCGATATATTGGCAGCGATTGCGCACCTGTACTTTGTACTTGCGGCGGCCTTCGCGTGCCGTCATGGATCTCTTTGCCATAACAGACTCGTTCCCCTACTAGCTCTCGCGGAAGGGCATCCCCATCAGCTTCAGCAGACGACGCCCTTCCTCGTCAGTCTGAGCAGTCGTGACGACCGTGATTTCCATGCCGCGCACTTTGTCAATCTTGTCGTACTGAACCTCTGGGAAGACCAACTGCTCGCGCAGACCGATGGTGTAGTTCCCACGCCCGTCGAAAGTATCCGGCGAAACGCCACGGAAGTCACGGATACGCGGCAGGGCCACGTTGATCAAGCGGTCGAGCAGCGCCCACATGCGGTCCCCGCGCAGCGTCACCTTCGTGCCGATCGCGCGACCTTCACGCAGCTTAAACGCCGCGATGCTTTTCTTGGCTTTGTTGATCACGGGCTGCTGCCCAGTGATGATGCGCAGGTCGGCGACCGCGCCATCCAGCGACTTGGGTTCGTCAACTGCTTCGCCCACGCCGATGTTGACCACGATCTTTTCGACGCGCGGCACTTGGTTGATGTTGCCGTACTTGAATTCCGACATCAACGCCGGGACGACTTGATCTTTATAACGCTCAATGATTTTGTAAGCCATGATCGCCCCTTACTCGATGTCCTTGCCGCACTTCTTGCACACGCGGACTTTGAAACCATCCTCGCGCACTTTGAAGCCGACACGGCTCTTCTTGTTGCAGTTCGGGCAGACGAGCGCCACGTTCGACAGGTTGAGTGGTGCATCAAATTCCACGATTTGCGCGGGAATCTGCTGGCTGCCAGCCTGCTTCGCCTTCTGGTGGCGCTTCATGACATTGATGCCCTGAACCACGACACGATTGTCTTTGGGAAGCACGGCGGTCACTTCGCCGCGTTCGCCTAAATCTTTCCCGGCGATCACCTCAACGGTATCGCCCTTCTTAATCCGCTGCATCTTCTACCCTCACCTTTTCTTTACAGGGTTTCCGGCGCAAGCGAAACGATTTTCAGGTATCCCCGGTCACGCAGTTCGCGTGCCACGGGACCAAAGACGCGGGTTCCGCGCGGGTTCTGGAGGTCGTCGTTCAGGATCACCACCGCGTTATCATCGAAGCGGATGTATGATCCATCTTCACGCCGGTATTCCTTTGCCACGCGCACCACTACCGCCTTGACCACATCGCTCTTCTTCACGCTGCCGCCGGGTTGCGCGCTCTTCACGGTGGCGACGACGATGTCGCCAATGCCACCGTAATGGCGGAACGAGCCGCCGAGAACGCGAATCACCAAGACTTCCTGAGCGCCGGTATTGTCGGCGACTTTAAGACGGGATTCGTTCTGGATCATTTTCGCTTTGCTCCGTCACTTATTCTTCGTCAGTGCCGCCCGTCAAACCGGCTTCATCCGCCAGCTGACCGACCTGCAAAGCACCCGTCGACTGAATGACCTCTTCGACCACCCAGCGCTTGTGGCGGCTGAGCGGCTTGCTTTCCACGACCCGGACGAGGGCGCCTTCGACAATGGCATTGCTCTCGTCATGAGCCATGATTTTCTTCGTCGTCTTCACGACCTTCTTGTAAATCGGGTGGAGTTTACGATTTTCGATCGACACTACCACCGTCTTGTCCATTTTGTTACTGATGACACGCCCAACTAGGCGGCGACGTTTGTTCGTCATCGTGATTAACCCTTCCGCCCTTGCGCATTGAGGCTGCGTTCATGCATCACCGTCAAAATGCGGGCAATCGTGCGCCGCGTCAGGCGGATCGCATTTTGGTCTTCCAGCTGGCCGAAGGCTTTCTGGAAGCGAAGGTTAAACATCGCCTCGCGCTGATCTTCCAGCGCGTCCACCAGAGCTTCGTCTTTCAACTCGCGGATTTCGCCGACGTCCATTTAGATAATCCCTCCACCAATCTCCGCGCCGGAGATGGGATCAATACGGCGGACGATCTTCGTCTTAATCGGCAGCTTGTACGACGCGAGGCGGAGGGCTTCCTTCGCTTCTTCGTCGGGGATACCGCCCATCTCGAACAGGATACGACCCGGACGCACAACCGCAACCCAGTATTCCACCGAGCCCTTACCGTTACCCATGCGGGTTTCGGCGGCGCGCTTGGTGAACGGCTTGTCGGGGAACACACGGATCCAAATCTTGCCACGACGCTTGATATAACGAACCATTGTGCGGCGCGCCGACTCAATCTGCCGACTGGTCAACCAGATCGGTTCCAGCGCCTGCAGCCCGTACTCGCCAAAGGAGACGGTCGACCCACGCTGAGACAGACCCTTCATGCGCCCACGCTGCTGCTTACGATACTTGACTCGTTTTGGCATCAACATAATCACATACTCCTACGGGCTGACGTATACTTCTTTGTTGTCGCTCTGCGGCTTCGGCCTCTCGATGCCGAGAACTTCGCCCTTGTAGACCCACACTTTGACGCCGATGCGTCCGAAGGTGGTCAGAGCTTCCGCCTGCGCGTAATCGATACTCGCCCGCAGTGTGCTGCGCGGCACCCGACCGTCGCTCGCCCATTCGCGCCGCGCCATGTCGCCACCCGCCAAACGTCCACTGACTTCGATCTTAATGCCCTGCGCGCCTTGGCGCATCGCCTGGCTGATCGCCCGCTTAATCGCGCGGCTGTGACCGATACGACGTTCCAGCTGCCCCGCGATGTTTTCCGCGACGAGCAGAGCGTCCGTATCCGGCTTATCGATCTCGTTAACTTCGACTTTCGCTTTCTTGCCCGTCAGGTCTTCCAGACCCTGGCGGATTTTCTTGACCGCATCACCCTTACGTCCGATCAGAATGCCGGGACGGGCGGTGTGGATCGTGACCTGGAGCTGGTTGGACTGCCGCTCGATCTCGATACGCGACACCCCTGCTTTTTCGCCTTCCTTCTTCACGTAACGACGGATGGCGAAATCTTCTTGCAGGAGGTTGCGGTAAGCCGAGCCTTGCGCATACCAGCGGGCATCCCAGTCACGGTTGATTTTCAGCCGGAAACCGACTGGATGTACTTTACGCCCCATCCTAGTTTGCCTCTCGTTCAGCCAAAATGATGGTCAAGTGTGACGTACGGCGCTTACGCGGCTTGTAGCGTCCACGTGCCCCTGCCTTGAAACGCTTCAGCATGGGGCCGCCATCGGCGAAAATCTTGGTGATGACCATATCGTCAGCGGATAGGTCGTAATTGTTTTCGGCGTTCGCAAGTGCCGATGCGACGAGCTTGCGGACAATGCCCGCGCCCTTCTGCGGCATGAATTGCAAGGCCGCCATCGCTTGCGGTGCCCCCATTCCACGGACCTGGTCACAGACCAAGCGCAGCTTCTGCGGGCTGATCGATACGTAACTCCAGCTTGCGCGGACTTCCATCTTCGATCCCCCTACTTCTTCTTCTTCTCGACCAGGTGACCACGATACGTCCGCGTAGGTGCAAATTCACCCAGCTTGTGACCGACCATGTTTTCCGTGATGTAGATCGGAATATGGCGGCGACCATCGTGGACGGCAATCGTGTGTCCGACCATCTGCGGGAAGACCGTGCTGTCACGGCTCCACGTGCGGATCACGACTTTCTTACTCTCAGCATTCAGCTTCTCAACTTTCTTGAGCAGCTTGGGGCTGATGAAAGGACCTTTTTTTAGTGAGCGACCCATCGTCTTATTCCCCTACCGACTAACGACGCTTGCTGCGGCGACGGACGATGAACGCATCGGTGCGCTTGTTGTGGCGCGTCCGCTTGCCCAGTGCAGGCTTACCCCAAGGAGTCTTGGGACCCGGCAGACCGATACCGGAACGACCTTCACCACCACCGTGGGGGTGACCACTGGGATCCATCGCGATACCACGCACCGACGGACGCCAGCCCATCCAGCGAGTACGACCCGCTTTACCGAGCTTGATGTTGCCGTGGTCGGTGTTGCCCACCTGACCAATCGTCGCCATGCAGCGTTCGTGCACCAACCGAACTTCACCGCTCGGCAGACGCACCTGACAGTAGATGCCTTCCTTCGCCAGAAGCTGGCCGGAGACACCCGCCGCGCGCGCCAACTGACCGCCGTTGCCGGGGAGCAGTTCGATATTGTGGATCATCGTACCGACCGGGATGTCGCGGATGAACAGCGCATTTCCCGTGCGGATTTCCGCCAATTCACCATTCGCGATCCGATCCCCGACCTTGAGGCCGAGCGGAGCGATGATGTAGCGCTTTTCGCCATCTTCGTACTGGACGAGGGCGATACGCGCCGAACGATTCGGATCGTACTCAATCGCCAGAACCGAAGCGGTCGAGTCGAACTTGTTACGCTTGAAGTCGATGAGACGGTAACGACGCTTGTGACCGCCACCGCGATGACGCACGGTGACACGCCCTGTGTTGTTACGCCCGGAGCGCTTACGCAGCGCCTCGGTCAGCGACCGTTCCGGCTTCGACTTCGTGATTTCTTCGAACGTGTGACCCGTCATGCCTCTGCGACCCGCAGAGGTCGGGTTGTAAACTTTAATCGGCATGGTTAGACCTCAAACATCTCGATCTTGTCGCCCGGTGCGAGCGTCACGATTGCTTTCTTCCACTCCTGCGAGCGACGGTATTCGTGACGACCACGCACGCCGCGCTTGGCGGGCAGGATCAACGTGTTGATCTTGAGAACCTTCACGTCGAAAATCGTCTCCACCGCCTGCCGAATTTGCGGCTTGTTCGCGTCCTTGTGGACTTCGAACACATACTGGTTATTCGTTTCCATCATGCCGCTGCTTTTTTCGGTGATGACTGGGCGGCGGAGAACGTCGTACAGATGCAATTCAGCCATTTTTACGCATTCTCCTTCGACTCGAGTCCCCAAATCTTGACGATGACATCGAGCGCCTTCAACGAGACAATCACCTTGTCGTACTGCAGCAGATCACGAACGTTCAGGTAATTGGTCAGCAGGGGCTTGGCATTGTCGAGATTGCTCACCGTACGCTGCACCAGCTTTTCGTCATGCGTGAACAGCACCAGCGTGGACTTTTCGCCCGCCAGCACGTTCAGCGCCTTCGCCATGTCCTTCGTCTTAGGTGACGAAGGGGTCATGTCCGTGACGAACACCAGTTGACCATCAGCCAGCAGCGCGCTCAACGCACTGCGAATGGCGCCCTGACGCATCTTCTTAGGCATGTCGAGGCTGTAGTCACGCGGCTTAGGACCAAACGCGCGACCGCCGCCCACGAACTGCGGAGCCGAACGCGCACCATGACGAGCGCGGCCAGTGCCCTTCTGCTTGTACATTTTTGCGGTTGTGCGGCTGACTTCGCCGCGCCGCTGCGTGCTGTGCGTGCCCAGACGTGCGTTCGCCATCTGGCGAACGTAGGCCTGATGCATCAGCCCATTGTTGATTTTCGCTTCAAAAATATCGGCGGGCAGGTCGATCGTTTTCACCTGCTTACCGTTGATATCCAGAACAGGTACTTGCGCCATGGTTAACTATCCTCTCCGTACACGAGCGGGCTTGACAACGACAATGCCGCCGTTCGCGCCGGGGACGGACCCACGTACCGCGAGGAGGTGCTTTTCCGCATCGACCACCACGACCTCTAAGTTCTCGGCGGTCACGCGGTCGTTACCCATACGTCCTGCCATGCGCTGGCCTTTGAACGTGCGGCCAGGGGTCGTCGTCATACCGACAGAACCCGGTGCGCGTTCGCGGTCGCTTTGACCGTGCGTCTTGGGCTGGCGGTTGAAGTTATGCCGTTTGATCGTACCGGCGAACCCGCGCCCTTTGCTCTTACCGATCACGTCCACACGCTCACCCTTGGTGAATACGTCTGCCGTGATTGTCTGGCCTTCCTGCACATCGACTTCGCCGTTCTTCAGGCGAAATTCGCGCAAATGGCGAAGTGAAGGCAGGTTGTTCCGCTTCAGGTGGCCGAGCGCGCCGCGCGTTAAGCGCTGCGGTTTGGTTTCACCGAACCCAAGCTGAATGGCAACATAGCCGTCTTTTTCAGCCGTGCGAATTTGCGTTACGTAGCACGGACCCGCCTGAATGACCGTGACAGGAATAACATTCCCGATGTCATCAAACACTTGGGTCATGCCAACTTTCTTACCGATGATGCCTTTCATTCCGTATGCCTCCAGAGAGCGTGAACGCGCTCCCGAATAGATATGCAGAGGCGGGCAAGGCTACCCGCGTGCCAGCGTGTTAAATCTTGATCTCAATATCCACGCCTGCGGGCAAGTTCAGGCGCATGAGCGTATCAATCGTCTTGCTATCGGGGTCCAATACATCGATCAAACGCTTGTGAGTGCGAATTTCGAAGTGTTCCTGCGAGTCTTTGTCGATGAACGAACTACGCATCACCGTAAAACGTTCGACGCGGGTCGGCAGCGGCACAGGGCCAACCACGCGCGCCCCGGTGCGTTCCGCCGTCTCTACGATGCGCTGCGCCGACTGATCGAGCACGCGGTGATCGTAGGCTTTGAGGCGGATGCGAATCTTGTTTTTAAACATGTCGATATTCCCTCTGAGTAAGAGTGCCGGGTCAACTGCAGCCCGGCACTCTCTCTAATTTCTTCTATGCGTCGCGGTCTTAGGGGAGGATCTCGGTGATCGAACCCGCGCCGACGGTCAAGCCGCCTTCACGAATAGCGAACTTCGAGCCTTTTTCCAACGCGACAGGCATGATCAGTTCGACTTCAAGATTCACGTTGTCGCCGGGCATGACCATTTCCACGCCTTCAGGCAGCGTCACCGTGCCAGTCACATCCATGGTGCGGATGTAGAACTGCGGGCGATAGCCGTTGAAGAACGCTTTGTGGCGGCCGCCTTCTTCCTTCTTCAGGATGTAGACCTGGCTCAGGAAGCGCTTGTGGGGGGTGATGCTGTTGGGTTTGGCCAACACCATACCGCGTTCCACTTCTTCACGCTGCGTACCGCGCAGGAGGATACCGGCATTGTCGCCAGCTTCCGCCGCATCGAGTTCCTTATGGAACATTTCGATGCCGGTCACGGTCGTCTTGATGACTTCGTCACGCAGACCGATGATGGCGATTTCTTCGCCCTTCTTCAGCGTGCCACGTTCGACACGACCGGTCACCACCGTACCACGGCCCTTGATCGAGAACACGTCTTCGACCGGCATGAGGAACGGCTTGTCCTTGTCGCGGACGGGGGTCGGAATGTGTTCATCGACGGCCTGCATCAGGGCGAGGATCGGCCCATATTCCGGCGCGTTGATGTCAGTGCTGGTGCTTTCATTCGCATGCAGCGCCGAACCACGGACAATCGGGGTGTCGCGGAAGCCGTAGCTTTCCAGCAGTTCACCGAGTTCGAGTTCGACCAGTTCCAGCAGTTCCGGGTCGTCGAGCTGATCGACCTTGTTCAGGAACACGACCATGGCAGGCACTTCCACCTGACGGGCGAGCAGCACGTGTTCGCGCGTCTGGGGCATCGGGCCATCAGGAGCGCTGACCACGAGGATCGCGCCGTCCATCTGCGCGGCACCGGTGATCATGTTCTTGATATAGTCACGGTGTCCAGGGCAGTCTACGTGTGCATAGTGACGGGCATCGGTTTCGTATTCAACGTGACGGATGTTGATCGTGATACCACGAGCTTTTTCTTCCGGCGCGTTGTCGATGTCGTCATACTTCATGCGTTGCGCTTTACCAGCCAACGCCAGCGTCTTGGTGATGGCGGCGGTCAGCGTGGTCTTACCGTGATCAACGTGACCGATCGTCCCGATGTTCACATGCGGTTTATTACGCGCGAACTTTTCCTTACCCATTGTTAGTCCTCTTATCTGTAGATTACGAACTTAGGCAGGGCAGCGATAAAAATCAGCCGCCGCTCTTGATAACTTCGTCTGCGATACTGGAGGGCGCAATGCTGTACTTCTCGAATTCCATCGTGAAGCTGCCGCGACCCTGGGTCATATTGCGAATTTGCGTCGCATATCCGAACATCTCGCCGAGAGGCACGTTCGCACTCACCGCAGTTGTGCCCGCGCCGCGCGAATCCATGCCATGAATGATGCCACGCCGTGACGACAAGTCGCCGACAATCGTCCCAGTGTGTTCATCGGGCACGTTGACTTCAACTTTCATCGTCGGCTCGAGCAGCACCGGCTTGCCCTTTTGCACGGCTTCCTTCAA
Organism: uncultured Chloroflexota bacterium; assembly: GCA_937988705.1. Lineage (GTDB taxonomy): Bacteria > Chloroflexota > Anaerolineae > Aggregatilineales > Phototrophicaceae > Flexifilum. The sequence goes on from CALKIA010000253.1 coordinate 15,092, forward strand.
CGCCATCGAACCGGCAATCTTGAACGCCATTTCGCTGGAGTCGACATCATGGTACGCGCCGTCAACCAGGCTCGCCTTCACGCCAACCACCGGATACCCTGCCAGCACGCCACCCTGCATTGCTTCGCGGATGCCGTTTTCGGTCGGACGGATGAATTCGCGCGGGATCGTGCCGCCCTTGATGGCGTCCACGAACAGCAAGCCCTCTTTCACCTTGGTCAGATCATCGGTTTCTTCGTTGATTGGCTCGACTTCGATGACGACCCGGGCATACTGTCCCTTACCACCCGACTGACGCTTGAACGTCATATCGACGCGCTGTTCGCGGGTGATAGTTTCGCGGTACGCCACGCGCGGACGACCAACGGTCGCCTGCACGCCGAATTCGCGCATCATACGATCCACGAGGATTTCGAGGTGCAGTTCGCCCATACCACGAATCTTCGTTTGACCGAGCTTTTCGTCGACCTCGATCTTGAAGGTCGGATCTTCTTCAGCCAGACGCCGGAGCGCCTCGCCCATCTTGTCCTGATCGCCCTTGGTGTTCGGCTCGATGGCGACTTCGATCACCGGTTCGGGGAACGAAATCTTTTCGAGGACAATCGGCTTATCAGGGTCGCACAACGTATCGCCTGTGAACGTACCCTTCAGCGCGAGGATCGCGCCGATGTCGCCCGCCCGGACTTCTTCGATGTCTTCACGGCTGTCCGCGAACATACGCACGATACGACCGATGCGTTCACGATCGCCCTTCGTGCTGTTGAGCATCGTCGAACCCGCTTTGACAATGCCCGAATAGACACGGAAGAAGGCGAGACGACCCACATACGGGTCAGTCAAAATCTTGAAGACGAGCGCCGCCGCCGGCTCGGTGTCATCCGCATGCCGGACGAGTTCTTCGTCCGTCTTGGGATGCAGACCGTAAACCGGGGGAATGTCGAGCGGGGAAGGCAGCAGTTCAACCGCCTTGTCCAGCATCAACTGCACGCCCTTGTTCTTGAGCGCCGAACCGCACACGACCGGCTGAACCTTACCCGCGATTGTCGCCGCACGCAGGGCTGGCAGCAGTTCGTCGTTGTTGATCTCCTCACCCATCAGATACTTCTCGGTGAGGTAATCGTCGTTTTCGACAACCTTTTCAATCATATCCGCGCGCAGCGTTTCGGCACGCTCGCGGTACGCCTCAGGAATGGGGAGGGTCTGAATATCCGTTCCCAGATCATTCCCGTACACATAGAGCTGCATATCGATCAGGTCGATGATGCCCTTGAAGTCAGCACCTTCACCATACGGCATCTGCACCGGAATGGGATGCCCGTGCAGGCGCTCGACAATCATGTCAATGCAGCGCTGCCAGTTTGCACCGGTGCGATCCATCTTATTGATGAAGCACATGCGCGGAACACCATAGGTGTTCGCTTGACGCCACACCGTTTCTGATTGAGGTTCAACGCCCGCTACGCCATCAAAGACGACGATGCCGCCGTCCAGAACGCGCAGACTGCGCTGCACTTCAGCTGTGAAGTCGACGTGACCGGGGGTGTCGATGATGTTGATCTGGTGACCGTTCCACGATGCCGTGATCGCGGCAGCGG
>CALKIA010000254.1 GCA_937988705.1 uncultured Chloroflexota bacterium
CGCAGCAGCGAGTTGATGTCCGGGTCGTGCGGGTGTTTGTCCATCGCGTCAATGAAGAAGAACACGGCTTCGACCTTGCCTTCGGCCACGCGCGCGGCGATCTGCGCGTCACCCCCGATGGGGCCGGAGAGCATGCGCTGCACGTTCAACCCGGTCTTCTCGCTGATGAGTTTGCCCGTCGTCCCCGTGCCGATCAGGTCGTAGCGTTCCAGCACGTCGCGGTGTTCCGCGGCAAAGGCGATCATTTCGTCTTTTTTGTTGTCGTGGGCGATCAAAGCGACCGTTTTTCGCTGCGTCAATTTAGTCTCCTCATGCGCCAGCTCAAGAAATTCCAGCGCGGTGGGTAGACTCGCTGCATCCGCGCATTTAGATGATACGCTTCGGCGTAGTAATTCTCAAGCTGAGCCATGATCGCCGTCCACGGGTTGCGGTCGGCAATCGTGCGCGCGCTGGCCGACATCTGCCGCCGCAGCGCGTGATCGTCGCGCAGGGTGCGGGCGGCCTCCGCGAATTCGGCGGGGTCGTCGGCGCAGATGAAGCCGTTCACGCCGTGCTCGACCAGATCGGTGATGCCGCCCTGATTGATGATCACGGCCGGTAAGCCGCTGGCCAGTGCTTCTTGCACCACCTGCCCGAAGGTCTCGCTCACGCCCGTGAAGAAGAAGGTATCGGCGCTGGCGTAAGCAGACGCGAGTTCATCGCCGAACAGGTAGCCCGTGAAATGCGTGTCTGTCCCGGCGAACAGTGTTTCGAGTTCGGGCCGCAGTGCGCCATCCCCGATGATCGTCAGCGCGACGCCCGGCGTGCGCGCCACATCGAGCAGCAAATCGACGCGCTTTTCGTTCGCCAGCCGCCCCACGTAGATGCACAGCAGCGAATCGGGATCGCGCCCGTTGAGCAGACGCTCACGCATGGCGGTGCTGCGGTGCGCAGGATTGAAGCGCGCGCCGTTCACGCCACGTCCCCACCGGCGCAGGCGGTGATAGCCGCTACCGCGCAGTTCGCGCAGGGTGTAATTCGACGGCACGAGCGTCAAGTGGCAGCCGTTGTGGATCAGACGCAGCCAGTCGTTGACGAAGCCGCTGAAGAAGGGCAGGCCGTAGTGCGCCGCGTAGCTCGGCAGGTCGGTCTGGTAGTTGGCGATCACCGGGACGTTGACCTGACGCGCCATGAGCATGCCGCTCATCGAGAGTACGGCGGGGCTGAACATGTGGATCAGGTCGGGCTTGAAGTCGGTGATGTGCTGGACGACGACCGGATGCGGCAGCGCGATGCGCGTTTCCGGCGCGGCCCGGAAGCCCAGCGACGGCAGCGGGATCACCGGGCTGCCGTGGACGGATGAGGGGGCGATGTCCGGGGCAAAGACAATGACTTCGCGCCCGGTCTGTTGCAGATAACGCAAGGTGAGATAGGCGGTTTTCGAGACGCCATCAACTTTGGGGAGAAAGGCTTCGGCGAAGATGGCAACCCGCTTGACTTTGTCGAAGACTAGGTCAAGGTTGGGCGTGTCGAAGGCGCTTTCGTCTCCAAATACACGCTCCGATTCCACTGAATCGTGGTACGCATGAGTTTCAAGTAGGTAATCACTGGCCATCGTTTGCCCTCAGCCACGGTCCACCGCTGCGCAATCGATTCGCGCAGGTGAGCCGCGGTACTGCCTCTAAAACGTGTATAACCTGTGCCGACACAATCGAGCGTGTGCGCGTCGCTGTTTCCGAGCTGCGGCAAAGGCACCCGATCAAAGACGCGCTGCGCGAGCCAGTTACAGCCCCGCGTAAAAGCGCCTGCGTTGAAAACTTCGACGGCATCTATTCCTAACTGTATTAACCCTTCGGGATGCGAAAAGTAGCGCCGCAGGGTATGGGGAGCGATGGTCACTTCGAAGGGATGCGCGAGGATGGCAAGGCCGCCCTGCGCATGGATCGCCGCCGTCGTCTCTGCGAGCGACAGCCCTTTCTTGATCGGCTCGGTGACCCATAAGCCGAGGATGTGTCCGTCCGCGCTGGTGACTTCGGTGCCGGGAATGATGTCAAACGGATACAGATCTTGATGCTGGTACGCCCACAGACTCGCGCTCACGCGGTCATGGTCGGTAATGGCGATCACGTCGAGCGTGCCCAGACGAGCGACACGATCCAGCATTTGCTGAACCGTACCTTTCCCGTCGCTGACGTTGGTGTGCATGTGCACATCAGCACGACCGTTCAATTCCACTGTGGTTCTCCCATCATGGACAATACTCCTAGAGTACAGGCAAATCAGCAAGCAGATGACGACTCTTTATTAACTGATTCTAAAATTGTGACGACTGGCGCTTAACCTTGCCGTAGACGCGCAATCCGTAGGATAATGATCCTATGTCTGCTAAGGGGTATTCATGACCGCTTCGTCCACCCGTTTTGTATCACTGCGCTGGCGCTTGATCGTGCCCATCTTTGCCGTGATCCTGATCCTCACGATGATTTCCGTGTACGCGCTGTCGCGCGGTTTGTCGGGCGGCGAGGTGTCGCGCGTGAATCTCCTGCGGGCGGCACAACTCGATGCGTTCTCACGAGTCGATGATGCCCTGATTGCGCTTGATCAGGGTGGGGATCCGGCGGTGGTTACCCTGCGTGGGACGATGATGGCCGATGTTGCGTTGTATCGGAACGGTGCGCTGCTCAGTGCAACGGTTAGTGGCTTGCCCGCCGATTTCATCCCGCAGATGGATCAGAATGCGGTGCAGACGTTGACGATCGGCGGACGCCCCTATCTGCTGCAAACCTTTCCCGTAGGCGACCTCATCGGCGCGGTGCTGATCCCGGAGAGCGCGCCGTTTGCAGCGGAAGTGACCGGGCAGTTGCTCACGCTCACGCTGGTGACGATTGCGGCGGTCACCGTGATTGTCGTGTTCCTGATCACCAATCTCGTTTTGGAACGTGTGAACAAGGTGCGCCGCATAGCCGAATCGCTGGCGGCGGGCGATCTTGATGCGCGCACGGGCATGACCCCCGGCGACGAGATCGGCGCGTTGGGCTTTGCGCTTGATCAATATGCCGACAAAGTTCGCGAACGCCACGATGGTCTGCGCGATTCTCTGCGCCGCCAGCGCCGCGAGATCGCGCATCTCACGGGGGTGCTCGAAGCGCTGCCGGATGGGGTCATCGTGCAGGACATGAGTGGCAGCGTCACGTTTATGAACGACCGGGCGAAAAGCCTGCTGCAAACCGAACAAGCGCTCACTCAGGCGGCGACTGCCAGCGTGACCGATACGCTCGGCGCGCCGATGGCGCCGGGACTGCGCATGCTCGGCGAACCACGCCGCATCGAAGCGGATGGGCGCACGCTCAGCGCGCAGTCGGTGGCGGTCGTGTCGCTGGCGGAGCAGCGCGTCGGTACGGTGACGATTGTGCGCGATGTGACCGAAGAGGCGAAGCGTGAACGCGCCCGCGAAAACATCATGAATCAACTGGTCACTGAGGTGAGCGATCCGCTGGCCGAAGTCGCCAAGTCCGCTGATCGGACGATCCCGCGCGAGATCGGTCGCCATGCGGGCACGCTGCAAAAGCTGATTGTCGAGCTGCGCGAGGTCAATGCAGAAATCGACGCCGAGGCGGTCAAGGCGGCCCAGCGACCGCTCCCGCTCGAAATGTTGATCTACGCGATTGCGAACGAATGGCGTCCGGCGGCGGGCGCGGCCAACATCGAACTCCGCGTGGAGATTGAGCGCTCCGGCTTGACCATCCTCGGCGATGAGCGCCGCCTGCGCTGGGCATTCGGCAACATCGTCGATAACTCGATCAAGTACACGCCCCCCGGCGGCATCATCACGCTGGAAGTGAAGGGCGAAGATAACAGCATGGCCCGTCTGCGTCTCCGGGATAACGGCGCGGGCATTAACCCGGAAGAACTGCCGTACATCTTCACGCGCTTTTACCGAGGTAATCCGGTGGCGAAGAACGGGCGACCGCTGCGCGTCCCGGGGACGGGGCAGGGCTTGACCATCAGCAAGACGATCATTGAGGCGCACGGCGGCGCGATCACGGTACGCAGTGTGCCGGGGATCGGCACGGCGGTGTACATCGCGCTGCCGCTCACCGAAGCGGATCTGACGCTGGCGGATGACGACGAAGGCGAGACGATCAAGTTGTAGCGCGAGGAAAACTTTCTCGTAGGGACGCGATTTATCGCGTCCGCTGTCTCGACCCCACCAATCCAAGCACCTGAAAGCAAACGGACGCTCAAGCGAGCGTCCGTTTTTATTCGCCTCACCTCTCGTTCTCCTCATGGGAGAGGGTAGGAAAGACTTAGTCTTTCAGTGTGAACAGGTAGGCGATCACGTCGTTGATTTCCTGTTCCGTCAGTACTTCCTCGAAGTTTTGCGGCATCAATCCCGGCGGGTAGATCGGATCAGCCGGAACGATGAAATCATTCGGGTGGATGATCGAATTGTGAACGTAGTCGTACGCTGTCTGACCTGTGCCATAGCTCTCCGCCCGTACGCTCACGTTATATAAGCCGGGGCCGACCAGACGCAGTTCATCGGCGGTAACGGAATGGCAGGTGGAACACGCCCACGGACCGCTGGCGGTGTCATGCGTGGCGTTGAAAACCGCTTGACCATTGGCCGGATCGGCGTTCGCCAGCGGATCAGCGCCAGCAGCGACAGGTGCTTCGGTCGGCGCGGTGGTCGCGGTCGGAGGGATCGGCGTTTCGGTCGGTGGGACGGGTGTGGCCGTCGGCGGTACCGGTGTTGCGGTGGGCGGTACGGGTGTGGCCGTCGGCGGGAGCGGCGTCGCGGTGGGCGCAATGGCGGTCAAATGCTCGTCGGTCGCCAGCAGCGCCGCCTGCGTCCCCTGGGCTTCTGCCGCCCATTCAGGGGTTGCCACGGTGCCACACGCAGCGGCGAGGAACGCTGCCAGTACCACCAGCAGCAAGAAGCCAATTCTGCTCATGTCTTCCTCTCTTGAGCGCATATTTGTGATAAGTTGAACAAGT
>CALKIA010000255.1 GCA_937988705.1 uncultured Chloroflexota bacterium
CGCGCGCAGTTACGTTGCGGATCACTGCGATATGCATGCCTGCCGCGTGCTCGACAGCGTGTTCGCACCGGGCGTCAATTTCTCGGCGGGCTGCACGACGGCTAACCTGCGTATTGATCGTAAAACCATCAAGAGCACGATTAAGGGGACACGGCTCGACAGCGGACGCGACAAGTTCGGCGCGATCATCGGTCAGGGCGCGTTTCTCGGCGTGGATGTGATGACCATGCCCGGCGTGAAAATTGGCGAGGCGGTCGAAGTGGGGCCGGGAACGCATGTACATGAGGATATTCTCGACCGCCGCCGCGTCTATGTGAAGCAGCAGATCGTCATCGTCGAGAAAGAGTAGAAAACTACGGAGGGCTGAGCCTGGAATACCTTCAGGACTCGGCACTCCCTACTCGGGACTAGGGGGATTCATGGCTACTGTCAATCCAAAGCTCTTTAAGAAATACGATATTCGCGGTACGGCAATGGGCAAGGATGCACCGCTTACACCGGAAGTCGCCCGTTTGATCGGGCAGGCGTTCGGGACATACCTCCGCAACGTTGAGGAACGCCGCACGGTGGTCGTTGGTCGGGACAACCGCCATTCGTCGCTGGCGCTCATGGATGCGGCGATGCATGGGCTGATGCAGGCGGGCTGTTTTGTGGTCGATATTGCGCTGACCTCGACCCCCATCGTCTACTGGAATGCGGTCAAGCGCAACAATGCCGGCGGCATGATGGTCACAGGCAGTCACCTTGCACCCGATCAAAATGGCTTCAAGTTGAGCGTGGGCGCGCGCAATATCTATGGAGACGGTATTCAGGAAATTCTCCGCCTGATCCAGACCGAAAGCTTCATGCGCGATACTGGCGAAATCGACTGCATCGAATCGGTGGAGGACTATTACAGCGATATCGTCCCGAAGCTGCGCGTGAAAACGCATCCGCTCAAGATCGTCGTCGATGCGGGTAACGGCACGGGTGGGATCTTTGCGCCGAAACTGCTGCGCACGCTCGGTCACAATGTGATTGAGCTGTTCTGTGAACCAGACGGGAACTATTCGAATCATCAGCCAGATCCGCAGGTAGCGGCGAACATGCGCGCGTTGGGCGACAAAGTGCGCGAAGTTGGCGCGGATTTGGGTATCGCTTTTGATGGTGATGCCGACCGCATGGGCGCGGTGGATGAGCAGGGCACCATGATCGCCGCCGATCGGCTGTTGGCGTTGTTGGCGCGTGATATGCTGGTGCGGCATCCCGGCGCGACGGTGGTCGGCGATGTGCTGAGCAGTCAGGTGCTGTTTGACGCGGTGGCGCAGGCAGGCGGCACGCCGATTATGTGGGCGAGCGGGCATTCGCTCGTCAAGGCGAAAATGGTTGAAACAGGCGCGCTGCTCGGCGGTGAGATGAGCGGCCACATTTTCCTCGGCGAAGACTACTACGGCTTCGACGATGCGTATGTGGCGGCGGGGCGCTTGCTGCAAGTGCTGGCGACCGCCAAGCAGCCACTGTCCATGCTTAACGCAAGTATCCCCACACTCTACAGTACGCCGGAATACCGCCCGCACTGCCCGGACGATGCCAAAGCCAGAGTGATCGACGGCGTGCGTGTGGCGCTGGAAGGGAAGGGTGCGATCGTCACCGTCGACGGGGTGCGCGTGCAGTTCGAGCACGGTTGGGGTATCCTGCGCGCCAGCAACACCGAGCCGGTGCTGAGCCTGCGCTTTGAGGCCACCACCGAAGCGGAGGCGTTGGCCTACCGCGATTTGTTCGTTTCGGCTTTGCAAGCCTATCCGGAAGTCGAAGCGATTCAGTAACACGTCTTGTTCAAGGGGCATGAGCGGCACGATTCCACCGCTGCCGCTCATGAGTCATTACCTACTTCGCATCATTTGAGGTGAACCTATGGAACTGGAAAAACCGATCGTTGCACCGTTCAAGGTGCTGGTCATTGTGGCGCATCCTGACGATATTGAATTTGGTTCGGCGGGCAGCGTGGCCGTGTGGACGGCGGCGGGCGCGGAAGTGATCTACTGCATCGTCACCGATGGCGCTGCTGGCAGCAACGACAAAGATGTGATCTACAATCAACTGGTGGAACGCCGTCAAGCCGAGCAGACTGAAGCGGCACAGATCGTCGGCGTCAAAGAGGTGGTTTTTCTCGGCTATGCGGATGGCGCGCTCACGCCGTCCATGGAACTGCGCCGTGACCTGACGCGCCTCATTCGCAAGCTGCGACCGGATCGCGTGTTAATCATGGATCCGACACAGGTGTTGATCTCCGGCGAAGGCTTTGACTATATCAACCACCCCGATCACCGCGCGACGGGGGAAGCCTCACTCTATGCGGTGTTCCCATCGGCGGAAACGCGCCCGATCTTCCCGGAACTGCTGGAAGAAGGCTTAGAGCCGCATCACGTCAACGAACTGTACCTGATGATGAACGATAAGCCGAATATCGCCGTTGATGTGACCGCAGTGTGGGCCAAGAAGATCCAGTCGCTGCTGGCGCATCGTTCGCAGGTCGGTGAAGATGTGGCCGACATGATCCGCAAGTGGGATGTGGCGACGGGTCAAGAGGTCGGTGTGGATCTGGCGGAAAGCTATCGGGTGATGCGCTTCATTGATGCCACGCCAGAAAAAGACACCCCGGCGGAGTAGGAGGCAAAGTAGGTTGCCGAGTGTTTGCTGTAGGGTTAGACACCCACGTATGCGCCCGAAAAAGGGCAGACACATAGGTCTGCCCCTACACCAACGCTTTCGGTAACCTGCTTTACACCAAGCGATACACCCGCGTTTCGCCGTCGATGCCGCGCAGCAGCACGGTATCGATCTGCGGGGTCAGGTTCGCCGCATGGATCATATCGGGCGCGCCGGGGTAGCTGTACACCGGATCAGTGATGACCAGCTCACCCGCTTCGGCCACTGCTTGCACGCGAGCCGCGATATTCACCGTTTGCCCGAAATAATCGAGCCGTTCACTGTTTTCGACGGCGATGCACGGCCCCATGTGAATCCCCAACTTGATGATCAGACATTCATGATCGTCGCCGATTTGTCCGATCTCCCGGCTGATCACGAACGCGGCTTGCAGCGCCGTATTCGGTTCGGAGAAGGTCGCCATGACCGCATCACCCATCGTCTTGACCACCGCGCCGCCACATTCCGCGATGATGTCGCGCAGCAGCATGAAATGCTTGCGCACGATCTCGTAGGCGCGGATGTCGCCCACTCGCTGATACAGGGCGGTCGAGCCTTTCAAGTCGGTGAACAGGAAGGTGACGCTTTTGAAGGCGAGACCAAGATCGGAGGGGATGCTTTCTGCCCGGAATAATTCGCGGAAAACCTGCGAGGTCGCCACCTGTTTCCCGGTCAAAAACTCCACCGGCTGGCTAAAGTGCGCTTGCAGCAGCGCCTCTTCTGCCGGCGTGAGGTTGGGAATGCCGTGCCGGGGATCATAGATCACACCAAACACACTCTCTTTGCCGATGCGGTTGCGGAAGGTGATGGTGACTTTGCCCGGTTTGACGTAGGCGCCTTCCGGCACGATACGCCCGTCGAATAGGTCGAAGGTGATTTCACTTGGCCCGTTCGGATCAGTGCTGAGGTTGGCGAAGGCATGGATATCCGGTGTGGTCACAAAGTAGTTCGCGCCGTCGACCAGGTTGACCTCGACCGTGCGCCGCGCATCCACCTCGATTTTGTCCGACGTAATCATCAGTTTCACGGCGACATTGCGGATTTCTGGTGCGTGATACATGCTGTGAGTGTAGAACCACAGCAGCCAATCGCGCTGAAAATCGAGCGTCTCCATATCGTGAAAGCGTATGCTGCGTGTCGACGGGGCGACGGTGAACGCGACTTCGATGTTGTCATCAACGGAGACTTCAAAGCCGATCATGCAGTGGTTGCAGTAGTCTTGATTCTGGATCGCGCGCAGGCCGCCCGGTGATGTGATGAACGCGTGGCACGAGGGGCACAGCACGCCCCAGTTGAATTCCAGCAGGCCGAAATGTGTCGCGTATAGAAAGAGATCGGTTGCTTCGCGCACGGACAATGCGGTTCGGTTCGCGTAGTAGTACGGGCTGACGCGGAACAGGTCTTCGTCCGGCGCAGTGAGCAGGTAGCTGGCGAAGTCGTCGATCACCTTCGCGTCAAATTTACCGAGGTCTTTGACCGCATTGAGGCGCGCGGCGAGCGTTGTGTTTTGCAAGGGCGTTGACATGACTTCACCTGCCAAAAATAGAGTGCGTACGCAATCTTGTAGACGAGCCCAGTCCGTTAATTGTTACTCTTGATGCTGTAATAGAGCAAGTTTTCTGGCTGATTTCAATCGCTGTCACGCTGAAGCGCATCGATGGTCTGCTGTTCCAGCTCCCACATGTCCATCGCTTGGCGGCTTTTAAGCAGGCTGCGCAGGCGGGGATAATCTGCGTTGAACTCCTTCGACCATTCCTGCGCGAACTTGCTGCTGCGAATTTCTTCGAGCGTGATCTCCATCAGGCGTTCCAGCTTCAAATCGTTGAAGCGTTCATAGCGGCTGAGGATGCCGTACTGTGCCGTGAGCGACTGCGAATCGAGGGCTTTGAGCAGCCCTTTGCTCGCCGCCGCCCGCAAATAATCAGACGTTTCGCCAGAAAGGTACAGCTCGGTGAACACCGCTTCCGGCGGGTAGCCGAGTTTCATCAGCAGTTCCGCGGCTGTAATCACCACATGGTGCAGCACGGGCAGCACCGCCTGCTGCAAGAAGAGATCGAGTTCGGTTTCCTGTTCAAAGCGCAGTTCCACCGCGCCGACTTTGAGCGCACCTGCGGCTTTGGCCACCGCGAGAATCGTCGGCCACGCATTGCGGCTGGCGTCCTGCGCGACCGCGACGAACGAGGCGTAGCCTTCGCCAGAAAGGTAGCGGTTGCGGACGGCCGCGCCGTGCGTGCGCGCGGCCACCAACCCCACATCGACGAACGGCGGCGCTTCGATGAAGCCGAAGGTCAGGTTATACGCGCTGCTGAAGATCAGCGTCTGCCCCCGGCGCAAATGCGGGGAGACGCCTTCGAGATAAATCTTGGGCATGGCTTCGTCACGGAACAGCGGCATGATAATGTCCGCGACGTCTACCAGCTCGGCGATTGCGACCGGACTGAAACCATCGGCGATCGCGAGCTCCCGCCGTTCGGGGCGTGGTTCATGGAGTACCACGTCGACGCTGCTGTCCCGTAGATTAAGCGCCATCGGACTGCCCATGTTCCCGTAACCAATAATGCCGACGCGCTTGCCTCTTAGATAATCTACGTTACCATCATCGTCATGATAAACCATGGTCATGGTTGGATCTTTTCGTTAGGAGCGGATGAATGTCCAAACGATACCTTTTGTCCCTGCTGATCGCAACACTCCTTTTGCTGCCGCTGGTGCTGACGGGCTGCGGCGGACTTAGTCTGTTTGGGCCACCGACGCCGACCCCGCTGCCGTTCGCGCTGTTCACCGCACAGGATGTGTTCGCAGCTTTCACTGCGGCCGGGCTGGAGACCGCAATTGCGCCGGAGGATGAGCAGATTGTCGCTGGTCGCGATGACCCGGCCGACTACGATGAACGAGTGGTTTTTCAGATTGCCAGTATCGCGCCGCTGGGCGGGCAGGTGATCACGTTTGAAAACGCGGAGCAATTGGCGGCGTGGCAAGCCTATATCGAGAGCCAGCGCAACAACTCAGCGACGCGCCGCAGCGTGGTGTATGTGTACTTTCGCAATAATGTGATGGTTCAGCTCAACAGCTCGTTGACGAATGCGCAGGCCGAAGCTTTCCGCGCCGCACTTGAGGACATGACGTTCTCGTAGGGACGCGATTTAGCGCGTCCGCGGTTTCCGACCCCACCCACGACCCCCTGACAGGGTAGGTTTTTGAGGTTTATTCTTTGCCCGATTGAACACGAACCGACTCAGAACGAGAAACCTAGAGGGACGAGGCCTGCCTCGTCCTTGAATCTCATTGACCTAATGAGAGGACGAGACATGTCTCGTCCCTACCATTAAAAACCTACCCCTGTTAGCCCCCGACCCCACCCCGAATTCAGGGAGGGGAGCCAGATCAGGCGCTCAAGTAAGGACGAGGCCTGCCTCGTCCTTACGATAAAAACCATCTTTCGTAGGGACGCGATTTATCGCGTCCGCTGGCGGACAACCACAATGTCCCTACCTGCGGCGAGGGATAAGCGCCGAGGTTACAGCTTGATCATCCACACGGGCAAATCGTAGCCGTTACGCCGGAAGCCATAACGCTCGTAGAGCCGCTGTGAGCGCGTGTTGCTGAGCTGCGTGTTGACCGTCACAGAGGTGATGCCGCGCCGTGAGAAGCGCCGTAGGAGATCATTCACCAGCGCTGAACCGACGCCCGTGCCCTGCAGCTCTGGCAGCACAGCGAGCCGCGCCAGATGCCCCCCGTCAAAATACATGGTGCTCGCCTGATAACCGACAATGCGCTCACCGCTCACCGCGACCGTGCAGTAGGCGGAGGCGCGCACTGCTTCACGCACATCATCGTCGGACAGCTGCCACGGTGGGGTAAAGGCCGCCTGATCCACGCGCGCGATGGTTGGAATATCGCCGTCGCGCGTCGGATGAATGACCAGATTCAGCAGTTGTTCTTCCAGCGGCGGTGGTTGATCGGCGCGGCGCAGCGTGATGACTTCCTCGGCGAGGGCGAACCCGTGCGGTTGCACGAAAGGGATCAGCCAGTCGCGGATGAGCAGCACGGCGACTGTGCGCACCTGCGTGGCAATAAGTTCTGTGTGCAGTGCCTCGAATAACGCCTCAAAGGTGCGCTGTGCGTCGGCGTTGTCGGCCAGCGCCGCGATGCGAATCCACGTCGTGTCGCCGAGGGGCGCAGCGGTCGCCAGCATCCCCGTCAGCCGCCCATGCTGCCACGCCAGGCGCGTGATTCCCTGCTGCGTTTCCAGCCACTTATCGGTTTCCTGCCAGTCAAGATGCGTGTGAACATTGTAGTTGCGGAACAGTAAGTCCGAAACGACATGCCGGTCGCGGCGGGTATAGGGCGTAACGGTGATTTGTTTCAGCATCGCTGTATTCATGTCGTCAGTAAGTTTTGTACATCCGGTCGACGTAGGCGCGTCCAGTGAGGACGTAGACCGCCGAACGGCGGCGATCGAGAATGCGCGTGCGCAGGCGAGCATCCATTTCTTCGACGGCGCGCGTGCTGGTGATCACGGTTTTCATGCGGCGCAGATAGCGGTGATCCAGCACCTGAAAGACTTTCTCGCGCGCCCACGCCGACATGGATTCGAAGTTCAGGTCGTCGAGGACGAGCACGGAGACGTTACGCAAAATCGACAGGCGGCGCTCCAGCTTCAACTGGGTCCGGCTGTCCACGCCGGAACGCAGATAGTCGAGCAGTTCGGTGTTGGTGACCATAATCACGCCCGCGCCCGCTTTGTCCAGCTCATTGGCGATGCCCGCCGCAAGGTGCGTTTTGCCCGTGCCTGAAGCGCCGAGCAGCACCAGCCACATTGATTTGACCTCGACGAATTCGCGCGCGATCTGGATGGCGCGTTCAAGGTTAGCGCGTTCTTCCACGGTGGTGCGGTTGCGCGTGTCGAAGTTTTCCAGCGTCATCTCCCGGTACAGCGAGAGATCAGGCACTTCGTCAACTGAGGTGGTCTTGTTAGTGCGGAAATCCGGCGCTTTGATCGCAACGTGCTGCACCAGCTTGTTATCAGCAAGGCGGCTGGCGAGGCGCGGATCGATCGTTTCGAGGTCAGCGTTGGTCGTGACGACCGTCGGCAAACGGTAGACATAGCGATGATTCAGAAGTTGGAACAGCTTTTCGCCCGCCCATTCGCTCGGGTTTTCCACGCCGAGATCGTCAAGGATCAATACTCGGGCATCGCGCAGGCGATCAAACGTCTCGTCGTAGCCCGATTCGGCGTGGGGCGCATAGGCGCTGCGCAAGTAGTCGAGCAAGTCGGGCACGGTCACGAAGATCACGTGTTCCTCGTGGTCAAGCAGGGCATTGCCGATGGCCGCCGCGAGGTGGGTTTTGCCCGTGCCATACGTCCCCTCAAACAAGATCCACCCGGTGGGCTGGGTGGCGTAGGCGCGCGCGTAATGCACCGCCTCGCGCAGCGACTCCCGCTGCTTGGGACTCAGGTTAGGGACATTTTCCGTATCGAACGAGTCGAATAACTTGTCTTTGTAAGCTTCGAGGTTACCGAGTTTGCGCAGCTTTTCTTTGCGCTCGGCGTTGGTGCGGTAGTTGGGGCAGCGGAACAGCTGCCCGAATTGGGGATGCCCGACGGGGAGATCGGCGCGCACATAGCCCAGACCGCCGCACAGCGATTCCTGCCCACACAGGGCGCAAACCGCGTCGTCGTCACCACTCGAGGAAGTCTGCATATTCCCCGGAGATGTAGCGTTTTCCATCCCGTTCATCAGGTCTTTGATCGACCGCATTGCCTTTACCTTCTCGCTGCCAGCGATCTAAGATACCTTGCACAAAGCGCCAGTTACGCACGTTTTTCGCGACGGCGATGCGCATGGCTTCGATAATCCAACTGAGCGGAAAATCCTTCTCGGTGTCCTTGAGCATGTCCGCGATCATCGGGGTTAGCTGCCCGAAATGATCCTCGTACAGGCGGTAGATGTTCGGTCGTTCCGGCAAAATCTCGACCGGAAGGCGTTCGCTCCCCGGCTGCCACAAGCCGAGCCGCACCTGTTCAAAGGCGGCGCGTCCCATTTCTGTATTGATAAAATACAGGCGCTCC
>CALKIA010000256.1 GCA_937988705.1 uncultured Chloroflexota bacterium
GCTTGGCTCTCCGCCAGCTTGTCATCCAGATAGCGCGTGTTCTTCTGGATGAAGCCGCGCTTTTGCAGGAAGTAGACGAACATCAGCCGGTTGAGCAGCACGGACGCATACCAGAAGCGGTCGGCTTCACGCTCGATGCCCTCGATCAGGTCGATGAACTGCACGCGCAACGCGCTGAACTCGGTGTAGAACTTCTTGGTCACACGCTCCACGTCCATCGAGGCGGACAGCTTGCCGATGGTCGCCAGCAGCGAAATCGTGCCGTCGTCGCGCAGCTCGTCCATGTCGATGAACAGGTTGTCGAGCTTGCTCAGGAATAGATCGCCGGGCTGCCCTTTCAGGTACAGATGCTCGCGCGGGGCTTTCTTCTGCCCGTCGTACTTCACCCAGTACCACAGGCTCTGCGTACGCTCCGCGGGCTGCGCCGCATCCGTGAAGATCACCAGATTCTCGCGGGCGTGCAGCGCCTCAATGTGGCTGTGCAGCGCGGCACGGGTCTTGGCGTCCGGCAGCGGCGTGTGTCCGCTCAGCGGCGTCACCTCATAGATGCCGACGCGGCTCATCTCCGCGATCTGCGTGTACAGCCACGGCGTCCCCGGAAGCGGCTGCGGGCGCGTGTTGACCACCGCCCAGTTGCTGTCCGCGAACAACTGCTTGAAGTTGAAGTTCTGGAGCTGCTGGCGGATCTTTTCGCGGTTCATCGGCATAATCTATGCTTCCTCTTGGTTCACAGGACGGGCATGAATACATTCTCGGCCGCGGCGCTTGATCTCACCTCACCCCTAAATCCCCTCTCCCAAGGGCGAGGGGACTTAAAAACCCGGCTTGTCTCCCCTCTCCTAGAGGAGAGGGGGCGGAGGTGAGGTTGGATTTTGTCGCCACTGCTGAACTCAGCTCATGCCGCGTCTCAACAATTCGTTTTCGTAGGGGCGACCCTGTGTGGTCGCCCGCCTGCTTAAAGATCGCCCTACTTCAGCCCTAACGAGCAGATAATTTCCGTAGTGTCGCCCTCCGTGGGCGTGTCGTACGTGACGCTCAGCAAGCGGCTCTCCCACAGGAAGATCACCTGTTGGGCCAGCGCATCGGTTTCGACGTGCAGCTTCAACTGGCGCTTGAGCGCGCCTTCCGCCTGCGTCATCAGCGGGTGCTTGAGGATGTCCTCAACGGCCTGTTCCAGTCCCGGCGGCACGAACAACGGCGCGGTGTCGCGCAGGTGCTGCAAGTAGAGCGAGAGCCGGTCATAGACCTTGCGGCGGACGCTGTTCGGTTTGCCCAACTGCCCCACCCCGCTCCGGTTTTCCTGCTCGATCATATCGAGCGCCGCCGTGACCAGATCGAAGTGGTCGCCTCGCCGTTCGAGCGCGGGTTCGCGGGGGTAGCATTCCGCCGCCTTGATGATGGCGCTCATGCTCTCCGTGACGGATGAGCCATCCGCCGCCATCCACACCAGCGAGTCTGTCCCGTGTTTGGTCTTGGTATAGGTGATCACGCCCGCGCCGAAACCGTTTCTCGGCTGGTACGCCTTGGTGGAGAAGACGACATTGGGGAGATCTTCGACCGCTTTCTGAAGCGCAGGATCATCCTTGATCGCCCGCTGCCAGATGCCCAGCGCGCTGCTGGAGAGATCGCTCTCGTCGTCGGCGAGGTCATCCAGCAAGCCCGATTTCTCGGTGAACAGGTCGCGCAGCAGCGCGTTGGCGTCGTCATCGTCGAAGAAGCGTTCGTCACTGCCCACCACCTGACTGTTTTGCTTCAGCCGTTCGCGGACGCGCTTGCGCAGGTGGATCAGCTTCTCCACCCCGTCGGCGGGCAGGAACGAATAGCAGTAGACCACATCCTCTTTCTGCCCGATGCGATCCACACGTCCGGCACGCTGGCTCAGGCGGATGATCGCCCACGGCAGGTCGAAATTGACGACAATCGCGCAGTCTTGCAGGTTCTGCCCTTCGCTCAACACGTCGGTTGCCAGCAGTACCCGCAGTTCGTCTTCCGGTCGAATGTACGCTGACTGGAGGTTGCTGTGGGGGCTGAAACGATAGGCGTAGGTCGTCGGGTTGGAAACGCTCGCCGTCACCCCGGCGAGGTGCGTCAGTCCCCGCGCGGTTAAATGGCGCTGCAAGTAGTCCACAGTGTCGGCAAACTGAGAGAAGATCAGCACCTTCTCGTCGGGATGCCACTCGGTCAGCAGTTGGGTCAACGCGGCGAGCTTGGTATCCTGCCGCACTTCCCAGCGCCCGCAGTGGTTCAGCACCGCGTGCAGCAGGTCGTTGTCGGCAGTGATCGCCCGCGCCAACCCGTCCGTGAACAGACCGCTGTTCACCCATTTGAAGCCGCTCTTGGTCAGGCGCAGCGCGTTGTAGGCCGCCTGCGCCTGCGCCTCCCAATCCGGGTACGCGTCCAGTCCAGCCGGTACTTCATCAGTATCTTCGTCGTTGAAACTGGCATCCAACATCTTGGCGTCCAGCGTCCCAATCGGCAGCTCCAGCCCGTTCTCGATGGCGTACAGGTAGAGGTAATTGCGCAGCAGATGGCGCTCAATCGACTGGAGGAAGGATGCGCCGCTGCTTTCGAGGCGCTTGTACAGGTTGGTGCGGCAGAAGCCGATCAAGCGCTGCCCCGCCCGCGTCAGGTTCTTGAGGATGTCAGCTTCCGCCGGAGTCGCGTTGACGCGGGCACCGTCGTCTACATACAACCCTAACCCGTAGCGCGGCAGCTGGAGATCACTCAGATACAGCACGATCTCGTCCGACAGCAGCCGTTCGTCCTGCGCATTCAGCGCG
This sequence comes from uncultured Chloroflexota bacterium, assembly GCA_937988705.1. Taxonomy (GTDB): domain Bacteria; phylum Chloroflexota; class Anaerolineae; order Aggregatilineales; family Phototrophicaceae; genus Flexifilum. The sequence goes on from CALKIA010000256.1 coordinate 2,781, forward strand.
TAGGTCAGCGTCTTGGGGATGCGTTGGGGAAAGTAGTTGCGCGTCCCGTTGTGCGATTGCAGATACGGACGATTGCTCTCGTCGCGCTGCGCATAGGTATCGATGATGAAGCTGCGTGTGCGCCGCACCAGATACAAGCGCATCAGGTCGCGCCAGTCATCAGCATAGGTGCTGTGCTTGAACGCGCCAATGCTGCGGATCGGCGCGGTGTGTTTGTACGTGTAGTCCGCCTCGCTGCCCAGTGAGCGGAGGTAGGCTTCGGGACGAATGCCCAGATCCTGATCGTCGGTCAGGAATAACCGCAGTTGATCGCCCAGGTCAGCGAACAGCTTGTTGTACGGCGTCGCCGAGAGCAGGATCACGCGGCTTTCATTCTGTTGGATGTAGTCGCGCAGAACCGCCCAACGTTTGCCTTCGCTGTTGCGGAAGTTGTGGCTCTCGTCGATGATCACGAGGCGGTAGCGCCGCTCGGACAGGAACGCCTCATCAATCGTCCCAGTCGATTTTACGGTCGCGATCAGGTCATATTCCTGCCGATGCCATTCCCACATCGCCACGAGGTTCGGCGGGCACAAGATGAGCGTGTTGGCCCCGCTGTCCTCCTGAAAAATGCGGGCGACCGCCGTCGCCATCAGCGTTTTGCCCAGCCCCACCACATCGCCGAGCATCACCCCACCCCGCTTGTGCAGATGGTGCGCCGCAATCTGCACCGCCGACACCTGATAGTTAAACAGCAGATTCTTGAACTTCTTGGGGAGTTGGAACTGCTCGTCGTCGGTGCTTTCCAACGCTTCCTGTGCGATGTTCCGGATCATCTTCAGGTAGATGTGATACGGCGGGATCAGCGCTTCCCGTGCCCAGCTTGTCTCGATGACGTTGATCAGGTCTTGGGTCACGTCGAGGCAGCGGTCGTCGTCCCAGCGCGCCTCAAACCACGCTGCCAGCGCCTCCGTCGCCTGATAATCGACGACTTCGGTATTGAGCTCACCCTGATTTTTCAACCCGGCGAGCGTCAGGTTGCTGCTGCCCAGAAAGGCGTGGATCGGCGTCACCCGGTCGTTGCGATGCGCGAGATACAACTTGGCATGCAGCGGGTAGCGCAAGAACAACTTGATCTGCACACGTCCCTCGCGGAGATGCTGGGCCAGCAGGCGCAGTCCTCGCTCGTCGGTCGCATTCGGTGCGCCGATGGTCAGCTGCTCATGAAAACGGCTGACCATCTCGGTTTTCAGTCGCCGCGCTGAGGGCGCATCCAGCTCAACCGGTTCATCAGATTTGCGCCCGAACAAGCTGCGCAGCTCATCTTCCGGTGGGCGGTGCATGCCAATTAGCAAGCGACATGGGGGGCGCTCGCCATCCCCGGTCAAACACTCGACCGCTGGCGCAAGCAGTCGCCAACCGCGCAAATTGAAATAGCCAACACAGAAGTCGGCACTCCGCGCTGTTTGCAGGGAATCAATCAGGGCAACTTGTAGTTTCTCTGAGATGTTGTCAAAAATACGGGGCACTCAAATAACCTTTTCAGATTCTGTAAGTGTCAATGCTATAAGCATACCCTAACTTAACGGTGTTTGTACCCGTATGTGTGCTGCCTATGCTTCACCGTTAAAACAAATAGAATTCACAAATTATATCAGTAACACTTTATATAATACATAATATTAAATTAACTTATGACATTTGTCTAGGATGTCATAGAGAAAGCGTGACATTATGTACATTCAAGAAAGTACAAATTAATCTTATATTTTACTTGTAGTATCCTCGCTTCGTCATACTCTGTAACGGAGAGGCACAACAATGGCTAAGAACGTCAAAGAATCCAATGTCGTCTCACGATGGGGTGTCCTACTTGAAGGACATGCTGGTAAAGAAAGTCGGTTCTTCCAACTCGTGCAAGATAGTTTGAAAAGGCGAGGTTGGCCGTATCCTGTTCAACAAGTTGACGTGGGCGGTGGCTTCTTCGGAGTCGGTAAGCCTTACCTAGAGACAAAGAGCGGCAAAATGGAAGCCTATGTCGGTGCTGAGAGCATCGGACGAGATTCGTATCTTGGGTGGAGTCTAATGATTTCAGATCCAGGTATGTTCTCCAAAGCTGTCGCGGCTGCGGGAAACTTCTCGTCTGCAATCTTTCAGCAAATGAGTTTTAATGAAGCTAACAGCGCTCGCGCCTTCGCGACTTCTCTCAACTACGCAGTTCAGGAAGCCGTAGATGTCCTACTCGATGAGGCAGGACTAGACAAATCAAAGATCGATCGGAAAGTCTCGGGCTTACTTATTTGATTTTGCTTATTATCCGGTGGGTAACCTAAAGATGGTTACCCATCTTCCCGATGCCGACAATCTAGTAAACGCAGGGTGCTAAGTACAGATGCCTATAAATCAGTTGCCATTCATTCTCACACGCTCCAGTACAGTTCTTGTGGTCGGCGGAAGCTTGCAGTTGGGTTCTCCTATTTTCCCTCTTGAACTACTTCAAGAGACGGGTCTTGTCCAATCGACGAACTCCGAATCTGCCACAACCGTTCTTTTCGGGTACAGAATTCCGTATCTTCCAGATATTTCTACCTCACCCCATATTGTTGCCGCATCAGAACGTGACATATTGCTTCAAGCCTTAGAACAGCAAACAAGGTTGATTGGCGGTTTAGGAAAATGGAAAGGTATGGCCTTTTCGCTCCGCTTCATCTGGTCTCCTCAAAATGGAACAATTGATATCGCACTGCTTGGCAAGGGCATTTTCAGACCCTCGCACAGTAGTGTTATTGCCCAGAGTATGAGCGAAGATGTCGGAAATCTTCTGTTAAGTTCTGATTTGCCTGCTCAACCGGTGATAACAAGTCAAGGCCTTCAAGAACTGCTTCTTCCGATAGAGAATCCATTTATTATAGAAATCCGCCAGCATGAGGAGATTGCTGAATTGTATGCTGGTGGAGCGTACGTAGTCTATCCTTTCCGACTACCGATAACCCCGGAAATTACACCCTTTCGGGTCCTTACTCAGCAAAAGACGTCTTGTTTCATAAATATACATCTTCAACCCACTTACCTTTATCCCCTAGAACAAAATGAATTGGCGCGAGCTGCTCAGGTTGCTGCATCTGTATCTGAACTTGATCTGAGCCAGATGTATTTGACTCGTGAGGGGCGTATTTCTGATCCTATCGCAAAGGTTGTTGCTCGTCTTTACTCGGACTTTGCATACCGTCTCTTAGACCCTTTTTTGCTGACAGTTCAAGTTGGCAGCTCTGATCCGCTAGCCGCACAGAACGTAGCACAAGCGTTTAAGAACGAGATGTCTGAGCAGCACAGCTTAAATGAAGTATCAAGCAGTGAGAATCTACTCCCTTCCGGTTGTGACTTAGTCTTTCCTCAAAATGAACAAGATCGATATGCTGCACTTCAAACGCTGATAAGCCTAGACATAAATCCATGGGGGGATACCAATGCGACGATGGGCAAAGAGCGTTTGAGGTACTTAGCCGATGCTCGAACAGCCACTGCCGCGTTCCGCTTCCCGATTCCCATATATGGTGGTATTCCGGGTATACAAACCAAACAGGTTACTCCGCAGTTTCACACAGGTCGAATCGTCCGTGAAGCTGACGGTGACGATATAACACTCGGTGAATTCGCTGAGAACGGCAGCCTATTCACTATTCCTGTTCAACAGCTTACTCGCCATGCTTTAATAGCTGGTTTTACTGGAACGGGAAAGACGACGACGTGCATGAATCTTTTGGCGCAGTTAAGTAATCGTGGGATACCTTTCCTAGTAATCGAGCCGGTGAAAACCGAGTACCGATCATTGATTAAGACTAATCTGCGCAATAACCTGCTGGTCTTTACCCTTGGGGATGAAAGTGTTTCACCTTTTCGGCTAAACCCGCTAGAAATTCTACCAGGAGTAAGGGTTGAGGCTCATATCGCAGCAGTACGTGCTTGCTTTGAGGCAGCACTGCCTTCGTTCGGGATACTTCCATCATTAGTCGAAGAAAGTCTGCACAATGTATATATGAACAAGGGCTGGAACCTAACAGACAAGCACAAAACGGATGATAACCGATTTATGCCCACGATCGGTGAGCTTTATCTTGAAATAATTCGTGTTACGGAGAGCAGAGGGTATTCCGACAAAACGTTACAAGACATTCGCGCTGCGGCAGCCGGAAGAATAGGTTCTCTTCTGCGAGGTAGTAAAGGTCGAATGCTCAATACACGTAAATCAATATCTTTCACTACCTTAATGAATAATCCAGTTATCTTGGAACTCGAGTCACTAAATGACGAAGAAAGAGCTCTAGTCATGCTCTTTCTACTCACTATGATTAGGGAATACTGCCGAACGACGCGCAAAGAAACAGGGCTGCAACACGTTACACTTATCGAAGAAGCGCATCGTATATTGGGATCCACCCCGCATGCTGCAGATCGAGATATTTCCTCCGACACTCGCGCTCAATCAGTGGAGATGTTCAGCACTACTTTGTCTGAAGTGCGTTCATTCGGAGAAGGCATCCTAATTTCCGAGCAAATCCCCAGTCGTTTAAGCGAAGACGCTTTGAAAAACACAAATTTGAAGATTGTCCATCGTCTACCAGGTGAAGACGACAGACGTGCTATTGGCGCAACGATGAACATGAGTCAAGAACAACAATTGCATGTTTCTGTTTTGAGCATAGGTCAAGCAGCGACATTTCTTGAAGGATCTGAAAAACCTTCGTTCGTTAACATCCCGGATTTTAGAGCAATTAATGATGTACCGGTTCGTATTTTTGAAGACGACATTGAATCACATATGGATGACTTCTATAACCAAAATAAGGACGTATTTCTACCGTTCGACGGATGCAGGTTCTGCAAGAAACAATGTCAATACCGCGACCGAATAACATCTTCAGTATTTGATATTGAAGCTGGCACACGATATCAACAGGCGTTACTGAAGTTTGAGAGGCTCGCGTCTCAGGGAGATGCTACAAGTGGATGGGTTGAAGTAATCAGAGAGTGTAATAGGTCGGTCGCGTCTGTCGGCTATGAAAATGATCGAAATGCTGCATACTGCTACTTCGTACATCTGTGGGAACTCGACTTTGCAGAAGTTATAGCATCCCGCTTCCTAAATACTGTCTTGCCAGAATAACAGAAGGCTGGGAAAGATGGACCATGCACAGGAATTCCATGATGATGAGGCGCGAAAACTGGAAGAAGAGGTTCGAAAACTTCGCGAAGCACAAGAAGCTGAGATTTCTGAGGATGCAAAGAAACTCAATCGCGAGCATTATAGCAATATCAGAAACTTGATGGTGGAGAAAGAACTAGAAAAGCCTGATGCTGCCAAGTCGTTGCCATATTACGATGGGGGCGACAAGGAAGCGATGCGTTGGAATACTGAAAAAGAAGCAATGGACTCGTACCGAGACTCATCCTTAGGACAAGGAGTTCGAGGTAGGGAAATTGTCCAGCAAATGTATAGTGCCTCGGATAGCACTGAAAACGCTGACACATCGGAACGTCGGGAAATGGGAAAGGTACTGACTGATGATCACGAACCGGGAGTTTCAACACATATTCACGAACACGAGAATGGTATTACCATCTCGGTGAAGGATCAAAACACAGGTAAGGTAGAGAGATATAACTTAAACACTGGCGAAGGATTCGAAAAAGACGTCAGCGATATGACTAGTCAAGAGCAACAACGGAGGATGCGATCCGAACACACACAAGAGAATCCAAACCCAGATCGTGATACTATCCCCGGTTTTCACAGCAGTGTGTGGACTAAAACTAAGCAACAGGATGACGCTGAAGATGAAACCTAAAGTGTTTTCAGAGCAACATATTGTTGTGGCTGGTTTAACGTCCCAGCCAAGACGTCCTCGTCATGCTGCACAGCGATAGACTTTGTTCAGCTCCCGATGACCCATTAGCCGCAAATACTGCACGTGACTCTTGGGGAGTTGTAACCGCTGCATCAATTGCTTACAGCTTTCGTGAGCTGCCATACTCTGCAGCGTCGCGACCATGCGCAGATTGCCGTCGGCTTCATAGCGCTCAATCAAGCGTAGCAGCGGTGCTTCAACCCCAGCACGGTAGCGATCTTGCCAAGTCGGCTTATGGGGTGCGAACAGCTCCAGCTTTTCACACAGCTCATGCCGCAGCGGTTTCACGACACTCGTCAGCCACCAGCATTTCTTCGTGCC
>CALKIA010000257.1 GCA_937988705.1 uncultured Chloroflexota bacterium
GGGCGCGATGTGTGGATCGACTGGGAAGATATTCCCCGCGCCGCCGATTGGCTCAACGAGATCTACGGTGGCATCGAACGCGCTGATACCGTTGTGCAAATCGTCAGCCGCCATTCGTTGTGCAGCGAAATCTGCAACCACGAAATCGCCTACGCGCGCAAGCTCGGCAAGCGGATTGTGCCGCTCATCCACGAGAACATCAGCGGTGAGGCCGAAACCTACGTCAAAACCTTCTGGACGGGCGTGACGTGGAAAGACATCGCCGAGACCAACTGGCAGACGATCAGCCACCTCAACTGGATTTTCTTCGTTAAAGAGGCGGATGGGTCGCTCGCCGCCGAGGTCTTCGAACGCGAATATCAGGCGCTGGTGCAGGCGATCGAAACCGACCTGACGCACACGCGGTATCACACCCGCTACCTCGTGCGCGCGCTTGATTGGAAAGCCAATGCGGAAAACCCGAGCTATCTGCTCGTCGGCGACGATTTGATCGCGGCAGAAAAGTGGCTCGCCGACTGGGATGGCGACCTGCAGTGCCGCCTCGACACCGGCGATACGCGCGTTAAGCAGCCTGCGCCCACCGATGATCAACGCGCCTACCTCACCGCCAGCCGCGCCGCCGAAGACGAACGCGCGCAGCGGTTGCTCGAATTGGAAACCAGCCGCCAGCGGTCAGAAGAAGCCGCTCAAGCCGCGCACGCCAGTGCTGACCTCGCCAAGCGGCGGGCAGAAGTCGCGCGGCGCATCATCTACGCGCTGGCCATCGTTGGTACGCTGATTATCGTCGCCGTGATCGCCTTCACGAGCACGCAGGTCAACGAAGCAGAGCGCGAAGTCGCGTCGGCGCGCACCGCCCTGACAGCCATCCCGCCCACGCTCACCGCCGTCAGCCGTGAGATCACGGCGGGGCAGCAGCGCATCAACTCACTGCGCCTGGCGAACGCGGCGGGCGAAATGCTCAACGACCCGGCGGGCAACAGCGAAACCGCCGCGCTGCTGGCGATCTACGCGCTCAACACCGCCTACACCGACTCCGCCGATGCAGCGCTCGTCCGCGCGGTCGACGATTTGTACACCTTGCGGATTATGCGCGGACATCAGCGCGCCGTGACCTCGGTCGCTTTCAGCCCGGACAGTCAAGCGCTGATCTCCGGCTCGTTTGATGGCTTCGTCTCACTGTGGAATGCCGAAACTGGCGCACGACTGCGCACCTTTCCCGGTCACACCGGCGCGGTGCAGGCCGTCGCCTTCAGTCCGGCGGGGACGCTGGTCGTTTCCGGTTCCGATGATTACACGCTGCGCCTGTGGGAAGTCGACAGCGGCCGCACGATCCATGTGCTGCGCGGTCACACAGGCGGGGTAACCTCAGTCGCCTTCAGTCCCAACGGTCGCTGGATTCTCTCCGGCGGACAGGACAGCAGCGTACGCCTGTGGAACACCAGCACAGGCGAACTCGTGCGGACATTGAGCGGTCACACCAGCATCGTGAGTGGTGTCGCCTTCAGTCCCGATGGTACGCAAGCAGTGTCTGGAGGGCAGGATAACGCCGTCATCCTCTGGGATATCGAAACGGGCACGCCAATCCATACCTTCGTGGGCCATACCAACATCGTGCGCAGCGTCGCCTTTAGTCCCGACGGCACGCAGGTGCTCTCCGGCTCGGATGATTACACGCTGCGGCTGTGGGATGTCGCGACGGGCGATCTCGTCGCCACGTACACGGGACACACGGCCGGCGTGGCGAGCGTCGTTTTCGGTCATGATGGGCAAACGGCGCTGTCTGGCTCCTACGATGGCACGCTTCATCTGTGGAATTTGACGACGGGTACGACTATTCGCGTGTTCGCGGGCCATACCGGCTGGGTAACCGGGGTCGCCTTCAGCGCGGATGGCCGCAGGATCGCTTCGTCCTCGCGGGATACGACCATTCGCCTGTGGGAAGGTTCACTCGGTGGCTCGGCACGCGTCTTGGTCGGCCATACGGGTTGGGTGACGGGTGTCGCCTTCAGCCCGGACGGTTACACGGCGGCGTCCGCCTCGACTGACGACACGCTGCGCCTGTGGAGCATCGCCACCAGCCAGACGATCCGCGTCTTTAGCGGGCACACGGGCGGCGTGACGAGCGTCGCCTTCACGCCCGATGGCCGATCGCTGCTCTCCGGTTCGTATGATATGACGCTGCGCCTATGGGATATAGCGACGGGTGAGACGATCCGCATCTTCAGCGGCCATCGTTCACGCGTCGTCAGCGTGGCGATTAGCCCCGATGGCACGCGCGCGCTCTCCGGTTCGACCGACGAAACTATGCGCCTGTGGAATCTCGAAACGGGTGAACTGATCCGTACCTTCACCGGACACACTGACCCAGTGCTGCAAGTCGCTTTCAGCCCGGACGGGCAAACCGCCATCTCCGCCTCATGGGATGGTACGCTCCGCCTGTGGAATCTGGAAACAGGCGCTGTGATCCGCGAATTCGTCGGGCATTCGGGCATGGTGACGAGCGTCGCCTTCAGCCCTGACGGTCAGACCGCGCTGTCGGGATCGTATGACACGACGTTGAAGCTGTGGGATGTGAACACCGGGGCGGTGATCTACACCTTTGTCGGGCATACCTCCGGCGTCAACCGGGTCGCCTTCAGCCCGGATGGGCGCTTGGTCGCTTCGGGCACGACCTCGTCGAGCATGCGCGTGTGGGATGTGACGACGCACGAGACGATCCGCTCACTGGCGGGGCACACCGCACCGATCTATGGGCTGGCCTTCAGTCCGAACAGTCAAACGGTGCTGTCTGGCTCGGCGGACGCGACCCTGCGCCTGTGGGATACCGACTTTCACAGCCTGATCACCTACGCCTGCACGCACATCTTCCGCGACCTGTCGGCCAACGAGCGCACGATCTACGGCGTCGGCACGACTCCCGCCTGCCCGGTGAGTTATTAGGGTCAGATCTGAAAAATAACCCCACCCCCGAACACTTTTCAAAGGTAGGTTTTTCATTGTGGGGACGAGACATGTCTCGTCCCCACGAGAAAAACTGTTCTTGTGTAGGGACGCGATTGATCGCGTCCGCCCCCCAAAAAATGACTTCACGCTGTTCTACGTAGCTAGCGGCATGCCTTGTCCTCTTTAGCTTCACCTGCGCTTGTAGAAATCGCTGCCCCTGTAACAAAAACCTGCGCAAAATTGAATAGACTGTGTAGGGACACCAACACGGAGAGCCGATGAAGCGTACAACCCGCTTGCGGGGGTTCATCGAAACGGAAGCGAGCGCATTAACGTCGACGCTGCGCATGTATGTTGCGCGTGCCGGGTTGAGCGATCTGCCGCTGGACGCGGCGGCGCAGGATCTGCTCAACGACGTGATCGTCGAGGCATTGGAACATGAGGATCGTTTTGTGGCGACCGGAGAGCCGCGCGCGTGGCTGCTCGGCATCGCCGCCAACCTGATTCGCCGTCGCCAGAGCGACCGCGCCAAACGCGAGCAGCGCGAACCGCTGATCCGCGACTTAGTGGCGGATGATGCCAGCGACGACGAACTGTTCGATCACCTGTGCGGGCTGGCCGATGATCCGTATGCGCATGACGACGAGATCGCCGCGCTCGTGCGCACGCTCTCACCCGACGATCAGCATGTAATCCGCCTCGCGATTCTCGCAGACATGGACGGCGCCTCGCTGGCGCGCGAACTCGGCATCACGCCCGGTGCGGCGCGGGTACGTCTGCATCGCGCGTTAATCCGACTGCGTGCGATCTACGGAAAGGCCAAAGCCGATGCGTAAACACCAGCGCGAAAAACTCCTGTTCCGCTACAGCAGCGCGCTAACGCGGAGCGATTTCGCCGCCGTCGCCGCCATCCTCGCAGAAGCCGAGCGCGATCCGACCCTCGCCCGCCAGCTCGCGGAAATCGACGCTGTGTATGCGCTTGAACCTGTCCCTATCTTCAGTCTAAATGGTCATAAAAGGGAAACCAACGTGAGTGTGTATGTCGAGTCTGCTCCCAAACTGCGGGCGCAGCGTTTCAATCTGGCGTACGTCTATGCCGCCGCCGTGTTGGTGGTGATCCTGTTGGGTACGCTGCTATTTGCCCACCGCCCCGGCGGCGATGATGACGCCCATGCGATCCTCCCCGCCGCACAAAGTACGGAAACGCCCACCGCCGCGCCTTCACAGCCCCCGACTTTTACGGCGACGCCCTTTCTGGCGACTGTCGTACCACCCGCCAACTCCGACCCGAACGCGACACTCGAGATCTTCCTACCGGTGCCGGGAAGCGACTCCCTACCGCTGATTTGTACGGGGCGCACACCCGACGTGATCCTCGACGTGCGTTCGCTGCCAGATCTGAATTCGGGGGTGGTTGTCGGCTTGCTGGCGCATAACACGCACGTCGCGGTCGTCGACAGCTATCAAGGTGAAACGGAAGGCTGGTACTACATCATTGCCGATCTCGAAACCGGGGTGCGTGTGCAAGGCTGGCTGCAAGCTAACGCGATCACTCCGGACAGCGAATGCGTCTACTCGTACAGCGAAGATGCAGGCGTTGTGCAGGTGACTTACATCATTCAGCCGGGCGACACGCTGCTCGGTATCGCCGCGCAGTTTGGGCTGAATGTGAGCGATCTACCGCGTCTGCTTGAACTCAACAATCTGGGTGACGGGAGCGCGCTGCCCGCGCCGGGTGCAGCGCTCATCCTCGAAGTCCCGTCGAATCGCCCACTGGAGATGCGGTTGGAGCCCATCACCTCGACGCCGCTGCCAATAGTCCCGCCCGTTGATCCTATGGCGGCAACGGCCACGCAGATCATCAGCGAAATGACGAGTACAGCCGAGGGTCTGCTTCCGTTGATGGCCACCGCCACGCAGATCATTATCAACGCGACGCAAACCGCCGAAGGCGCGCTCCCTGTAACAGCGACCGCCACACCGATCGGGCAGTAACCTCACACCGTTTCGCTGCGCTCAACTGCCCCTCTCCAAAGGGTGAGGGGCAAAAACGCCGCGCAATTGACCATCTCTCCTAAGCAATCGGGGATCGGCGAGACGTGGCGAACAAGGCTTGCTCCCCTCCCTGAATTCGGGGAGGGGCTGGGGGTGGGGTGGAAAATGACCTCTTTAAATAGGCTCTTGCCTCGCCCCTCCACAGCTTCTGTCTGGTGGTTCTTTCGCCCCCTCTCCGAAAAGAGGAGCGGGGGTTGGGGGGTGAGGTCAGATGCTCACCGCCCGTCTCATTCCGACCAAGCCTCTGGGCGGATGCTTCCCCACAACAAAAACGGGAGTCCCATCGGGACTCCCGTTTTCAATCAGCAGTTTAGCTGGTGGACTTCAATTACATCGAGGGGGCAACCAGGTGCCACACGCCGCCGACGCCGTCGCCGGTCGTGTCGCCACGCGCCACATCGTCTTTCCAGTAGTACAGGGGCATACCGTTGTAGGTCACCTGGAAGGTGCCGTCAGTGCGTTCGGTCGTGCCGAGTTCACCGGTCGCGCCGGGGCCAGCGATGGCGGCATCCGCGCTGTCGACGAGGAGCGGCGGCCAGTTGGTCGCGCACTGATCGTAGCAAGCGCTCATGCCGTCGGCGTCATTGTCGAAGCTGTAGACGGTCAGGCCATTCGCGCCGACGAGGAACGAACCGTGTTCTTCGCTGGTGCTGACAGCCACGCTGTACGGCGGGATCACGTACCAGACTTCGCCGACGCCCTGACCGGTGGTCATGCCCGGAGCCCAGTCACGCCACCAGTAGTACAGGGGCATGCCGTTGTA
>CALKIA010000258.1 GCA_937988705.1 uncultured Chloroflexota bacterium
CAGGTCAGCATCGCGTCGTGCGCCAGCGATCTTCTCCAGATGGCGCGCGATCTTCAGCCAGACCTGATTCTCGCCGGTGACCAACTCGACCCTGCGATGGATACCCTCCAACTCATTGAACAGCTCCAGCACGCTGTGCCACGCGCACGCCTCATCTTTACTGGGTTGGTCACGGATGGGCTGTTGATTCATGATATGTTGTCGATGGGAGTGCGCGGCTACCTGTGCGCCGCCGACGATCTGCGCGAAGTGCTGCTTTCCGCTGTGGAAACGGTCATGAAAGATCGGATTTTTCTTTCACCGACTGCGAATTCTGAATACCTCATTTCCATGCAGAACGGTGCGCGAGATTGGAAGCTCGATGCGACATCCCGCGCTGTGCTGCGACTTCTGACACAGGGTTACTCCATTGGATACATTGCCTTCGAACTAAGAATCCCTTCCCGTCGCGTTTATTGGGAGCGACAGAAATTACGTAGACGATTTGGGGCTAATACAAATGAGCATCTTATTCGGTTGGCAATGGAGGAAGGTTTCGTTTATGGTTTTCCTTCCAACTAATAAGTGCCTTGGTCTGTCGATGTACTCTGCACAGGTGTGCGTGTGTCACTAGTTTCAGGATGAGTTTCTGAACAAAAAGGCTGCGCATTATACGTGAGTCTTTCGGCGCATGTTAATACTGGAACAAACCGATTTGCCAATGTCCAAGCTTGTAACTGCTCCATTGCATCAAAGCGCCAAATGATAACGCTGCCGTCATCAGAGGAAGTAATGATCCGTGTACCATCTGAACTGAATGCTGCGGTATTGACTTGGGCATTGTGTACTTCTAAAACACGTGACTTTCCACCTAATGTCGCATTCCAGACTATGGCTGTTCCATCACTAAGAGAAATGAGAATTTCTCTGCCATCTGGACTATAACTAGCGCTATTTGCCTGCCCTTCTAATTCCAAGCGGTGTAGGATTTGTCCTGTTGCCACATCCCATACGCGTGCGTCGCTTTCGACACAACCAGAATTTGCGTACCGAGAGCACGATATGGTAGCGATATCTAAACCATCTGGACTGAAATCAACACCCGTGACAAATCCGGTCAGATTCTCTTCTAGACGTCGCACAATAGTATTGGTCGTGACATCGATGATCACCGCTACACCCAATGTAGGCCTAGTGTTATCTGTTCCTGCTAAAGAGCCAAAGGCGATATATGTCCCACTAGGGCTAATCGCTACATCAGTGACCCAATCATTGCTCCCTTCATAACGGTGAAGTATTGATCCAGTAGACGCGTCCCAGATTATCACGGTGCCATCGTTCGACGCCGTAATAACTTGACTTCCGTCCGCACTAAACCTAGATCTATTCACTGCTGACGTATGACCCAATAATTGGAATCGGATAATTCCTTCCGTCAAATCCCAGACGTTAGCGGTCTTATCTTCTGAACTTGTTACCAAAAACCTTCCGTCTGGGCTAAACGATGTACTTGTAACCCAACCCGAATGACCTTGAAGGCTCATTGTTACATTGCCAGTGGTAGTGTCTCTCAATACAAGTGAGGGTTCCGCACACTGCGAATAAAGCAGAGTCTCGCATGATGCGGTAACAAAGTAATTGCCATCTGGGCTGAACGAGGCAGACGTAACGCGATTCGCTCCAATATTTATTATCGAAACAATATTACCTGGCGTGACATCCCAAACAATTGCTGTATCATCCCCCGATGCAGTAACAACCTGTGTCCCTAGAGAGTTAAATTTGGCTGAATTAATGCCGTTGGTATGTCCCTCAAGACGGTATAATGCCAAACCAGTGTCAATATCCCAGACTATTGCCGTTGAGTCGTATGAAGAGGTAACCACGCGCAACCCATCTACACTAAAGGATGCACCAGAAACCCAATCTGTGTGTCCGTGGAGTTCATGAAGGATAGAACCACTTGCTACATCCCAGATAATCGCAGTGTTGTCGTAAGATGCGGTTACAATTTTGCTCCCATCAGGGCTAAATTCCGCGTCCATAAGTGCCAGACTATGTCCCTCGAATGTTCTGAGTACTACGCCCGTTCTCAAATCCCATATGGATGCTCCCCCTTCTCCGTATCCATAACCTAATGCATAAATTGAATCGCGACCGAAGTAAATATCTGATAACCTTCCACTCCCTTCGATTTCAGTAGCTAGGTTTCCAGTGGAGAAGTCCCAAATCTCGGTTTCGCCCCCCCATGTTTCTATGATAAGTTGTGTTGCATCCGGACTGAAGAATACTGCTCCAAATTGTCCTGAGCTTCTGGTCAAACGGTGCACAACTGATCCTAAATCAACATTCCAGATCAGCGCCTCACCCTCAATACAGGTCATGGTGCCATCTCTACGGCTACATGACGTAGTTGCAACCAAGTGGCTATCCGGACTAAACGCGGCACTAATCACGAAACCTGTATGTCCCACCAGACGGTGAAGCAACGTACCAGTTTCTGCGTCCCACAGAATGGCGCTATTATCCCAAGATGTTGTAGCTATGAATGCCCCATCAGGACTAAATACTGCATCATTCACCTCATCGGAGTGACCCTGAAGTCGTATGCGAGCGCCAGGCGAGTATGCCAAGTCACTTAAAACGCGTTCAGTTTGGGCTGTTAGAGACAATCTAGTTGCATTAAGTGCTAATGCTAGTCCGAGTGGATTATTGAGGCTTTCGTCAAACACTTCGCGGGCGCGCACCGCGAGTCGGTTGCCTTCCGCCGCGTTTTCTGCATTGTTTACTTGTGTCGAAATAGCTGATATTTGTGTGCTTCCAGCTGCCAGGGTTGGTTGTACGCCTGCAATCTGAGTGTTAGCTGTGTTCAAAAAATCAACTGCACGTATTCCCATATACGAGGCCGCAAGTGCGAAAATGACAGCGAGAAAACCGATTATACTTCCCCAGAATGCTGTTCTCCGAACCCGACGTAATTGTCGGGTACGCTTCTCGCTTGCTCGTATATAATCAAAATGTAATTGCGTTGGTGCGGGTTGTTTATACTTAGCTTCCGCCAACCAAGCTTGTGCCTCAACTAACTCCATTTCTAATAGCAGAAAACTTACGTCACCTGCTCGACGTGCCCATTCCAGAGCTCGCAGTTCAAGCGTAGTGTGTTTTTCTTTATACGCGTAATCAGTCCGGATTACGTCAAGCAGAGCCGAAAAACGCTCTGTAAAGCTATCTTCTGGACGTAAAACAAAGTAATGGATGGGACTGAGAATACGCTCAATTCTATCAAATAAAATGTATGGTTGGCGATCACCCCAAAGTTGTCGAACAACAGCTTGATCTGGTGATGCGAGACGCTCTGCAATTGCCTTAACTATCTCTTCCCGTTTATGTTTATAGTCTAGATGGAGTACTGGGATAAGCCGTTTGCCTAACTGCTGCGCGTACTCGATCTCCATCTGACAAATCGGTGATGACATACTGTTTGGCGACATAATCAAAACGAAATTATTAGAGCGAGCGATCCCCTTCTGGATTTCGCTCCACCACGTTTGAGATGGTGGAATCGACTCCCAGTCAATCCAAACCTCTTGTTGCTGGTTGGTCAGGGCATCTCGCAGGTTGCCAACAAAGTCTTTGTCAAGGCGCGAGTATGAGATAAATACATCTGACATGAATCCTCACTGACGGCAGCTATGCTAGCAGAAGTGCTCACTGAAATTTTACCGACAACCACTGTAAATTCGCCAACTCCCCACTGAAATTTTTCAGTCGTCGCGGCAGATCGGTTTGCTACGCTGAGAGCAGCGTCAACCGATCTGGAGTCTCCTTATGCGACGACTGGTGCTGCTCATCCTCGCGGCGCTCTGCCTGATGGCGTGGGCGATCGCCTTTTTCTTGATCCGTGCCCAACCGAGCGCGACCGACGTTCAAATTCCCACGCTCATGCTGCTGACGTCGCTCACCCCGACGGACACCCCAGCGCCAACCTCAACTCCGACGCTCACGGCGACGTTCACTGTGACAGCAACAGCTGCTCCGACGGATACGCCCATGCCAACGCTCCTACCGACGTTGAGCGAACGTGTGTTAGAGATCGCGGTGGTCATGCCCGGCGTGTACGTCCC
>CALKIA010000259.1 GCA_937988705.1 uncultured Chloroflexota bacterium
TGCAAACGCGACTTGCGCGAGGCGATGATGGCGGCTTCTGACATCGAGAAGATGCCATTGAGGACGATCAACACGAGGATGATCAATAGTTCCATAGAAGGTTGTTAAACTCTCCACGTCATATGTACCAACGAACGCTGACGGCTGAAGGCGTATTTTTGGAGGGTGGCGTTGGTGAGGATGTCATCCGCCGGATGCTCAATCATGAGTGCCGAACGCAGGCCAAACCGCCGCGCCGCCAGATTCAGCAGGGCATCATCGTACACGCCCGCGTAATCAGGGTCAACCAGCAACGTCAGCTGGATCGAGTTGGCGGCGAACGCCGACTCAATCCATAAGGAAGCGCGCAGAACGCGATCGGTGTCCGTGCGGATGATCAGGCGTTCCAACGAGCGCATATTGAACAAGTCGCCGATCAGCTTGAACAGCGACGGGCGGAATAATCCCGTGGTGAGCGGCCGCAGCCACCCGATGCCGCCCTGCGGGTTCGGGCGAACGCGCTCCGCTAGGTCGTATTCGGCTTTCCATTCGTCCGGGCGCCGGTGCGTGATATAGACCGCATTCTGCGGGGCGGGGATGCGCGCCGTGCTACTGCGCCGCCAGATATTGAAGGTGCGCTCAGCGGTAAAACCGAGGCTTTCATACAGGTGGCGCGCCACGCTGTTCTGGTCTTCGACTTGCAGCAGCACGGTCACGGATTGGGCGCGCCGTCGAATCATGTCCATGCTGGCGAGCATCAACTGGCGGGCAATGCCCCGTCCGCGGTAGTCGGGATGCACGGCGACATTCGCGATGATCCACGACGAGCCATAACTGCGGGGCAGGTGCGCCGGATAAACCGAGGTGTTGCCTACTAACCGACCATCTTCGATCCAGACGTAGCCCAGCCCGATGCCCTGTGCGACTTCGTTGACGTTGAGCAGCGCGCCCAACCCCGGTGCAACCCGGCTCAGCGTACGCAGCTCGCGAATCGCGGCGCGCCCACTGTTATCCATGGAATCCGCAAACGCCAACTCGATCAGATCGGCCAGCGGAGCAAGATCGGTTCTCAAATTGACGGGACGTAATCCGGCGGATACGCTGGACATACTTAAACTGACCACGCACAGCCCTCGCAAAGAATTTTAGGTTAGCGTACCGAGCAGACTGACATTTTGTCAATAGATTGTCAGAGTGATATGAAAAATGTCTCAAGGGTAATTGTAAAAAATTCATGAAATGCTATAGTACAATCGTTTTATCGCCCCGCGCCGTTTATTGCGCTGGACTCGTTAGTCTACAGTGAGCGGGAGGCCTTATGAGTATTGTTCTTTGGGCAGAGCGAATGCGACACGCTCTGTCACGCTGGAACTCAGAAGATGATCCCAGCGGGCAAGGATTGGTGGAATATGCGCTGATTCTTGTGTTAGTCGTCCTTGTCGTCATCGTGGTGATTACCTTTTTAGGGCCATGGATCGGCAATGTTTTCTCCAACGTGGTGAACAACCTCTAATTCACTTTATTGTTCCCCCCGTCCTTCTTGAAAGACCCTACCGTTGTTCTGGTAGGGTCTTTCGTTTACTATAGTGCCAATTCTGTCTGAACAGGAGAGAAGTAGTATGGCACGATATAATTCCCAGCGTCGGCGTTCCGGTAGTGCCGCATGGCAGTGGATCGTTATCGGTATGGTATTGGGTTTCGGTTGCTCAGTGATCCTCGTATTAGGGGCACTCGCGACCGGACTTGCCAGTGTCGACCCGAACCGTGTCGCCAATGCCGCAACCCAGACCCCGTTCATTATCACCGCGACGCCTGAGCCCGTCACCCCCACGCTGACCCCGACGCTCGGCCCACCTGCGCCCACTCAGGGCATCCAGCTTGAAGTTCAAGCCCCTACTGCCAGCCCTACGATTCCGGCAACCCTGCAAACTCTCCAACCCACGCTCGCGCCCACCACGGCGACCGCGGGCGGCAATCCTCCGGCGCTGTCCGGTGATGGACAGGTGGCCGGTAATTCGCGCTTCACGCGCACGATTGCGGGTCGCAGTGACGTGGTTGAGATTCCGGGCGGTACCTTTCAAATGGGTACCACCATCAGCGAAGTGACTGCTGCCGTGCAGGAATGCCTGGGCGGATATGGTGGCGACGCCGGAACCTGCCAATTATCCTACGGTGAAGACTCGTTCCCCCAGCACCCCGTCACCGTCGGCACCATCAGTCTGGAAACGACCGAAGTCACCTATCAGCAATATTTGACGTTTCTGAACGAGATGGGCGCGGGCAGTCACCGCAACGGCTGCAACGGCCAGCCCTGCATGGAGACGAGCAACGATTCCGAGACGAGCAATGTCGCCTTTGACAGCGCCAACTACAGTGTCCCGAGCGTGATCGCTGACTTCCCGGTCACGAATGTGACATGGTACGGCGCGCAAGCCTACTGTGAAGCCATCGGTCGGCGTCTGCCCACCGAAGCCGAATGGGAACACGCCGCCCGGTCAGGCGATCAGGGCTATATTTACCCGTGGGGTAATGACTGGAATGGCAGCCTCGCCGCCACCCGCCGGCTCGCTGATGGCACACTCGGCGCGAAGGTGTCGGCCTTCTCGCTGCCCACCGGCGCGACCCTCCAAGGCCTGCTGAACATGGCGGGAAACGTAGCCGAATGGGTGTCCGACTGGTATGACCCGCGTTACTATGCCAACCCGACCGCCAGCCAACCCGATCCGACCGGCCCAACCGCGGGCACGGACAAGGTGAATCGCGGCGGCTCGTGGGACACCATGCCCTTCTTCGCGCGCACCGTCCACCGCCGGAACCAACCACCGCTCGACCCCACGGCGGATATCGGCTTCCGCTGTGCGGAAGTGGCGGGCGCAACCGTCCCCGGCACCAACCCGATCGGGGCTGAAGCCGCGCAAACGGGCGAAACCGATCTCGCGCTGCCCACCAATACGCCCAACCCGGCAACGCTCGGCACGAACGAGGAACAGGTCGACAGTGCGCCGACCGTCCCGCCCGCGCCGACCAGCGTCCAACCAACAAGTACGCTCGCATCCGGTTAGCGATTAATCAGGGGCAAAGTCATCCTTGCCCCGATAAATACCTCAAATCTATTGGTAAGGGCGCACGGTTGTGCGCCCTTACGTTATCTCAAGGTCAAACACTGATGCTCCCTCTGCTCTATGTGATCGGGCGCAACACGTGGGCGCTCAAAGAAGATGCCCTCGCCCTCAGCGCCGCGCTGAAGCGGCAGTTCGAGATCACGGCACCGCTCGTTATGACGCCACCACCTGTGCACAACACCCTGCTGCACTACATCAATCGCTACGAATACCTCGACAATGCCGACGCCGGCATTCATCCCTCCAACCGGGTGATCGTCACGTGGTATCACGGCGCGCCGGATGACCCCGAATTCAGCCCCATGTACGCGCGTTTGCTCCCGCGCATCGATCAGATCGCGCGGATTGTGACCTCGTGTCAAAGCACGTATCGCCATTTGCGTACGGCAGGCGTTCCCGCATCCAAGCTCAGCGTGATCCCACTCGGCGTCGATCTCGACCGCTACCGCCAGCCGAGCGCGCGCGGACGGGCAGCGCTCGGCATTCCAGCGGACGCGGTGTGCATCGGCTCGTTTCAAACGGATGGCATCGGCAGCGACGACGGCGATGAGCCCAAGCTGATCAAAGGACCGGACGTGTTCCTCGACGTGATTGCGCGGCTGTATCCCCGCGAACCGCGGCTGTTCGTGCTGTTGACCGGGCATCAGCGCGGGTATGTGAAAGCCGGGCTGCGGAAGATCGGGGTGCCCTTTGCCCAGCACAACTTCGAAGCACACGCAGACGCCGCCGCCTGTTTCCGCGCCGCCGACCTGATCTTGATCGCGGCGCGCGAAGAGGGCGGCCCGAAAGCCTTCACCGAAGCGTGGGCGGCCGGTGTACCCGTCGTCTCGACGTGTATGGGGATGCCCGCCGATCAGGTGGTGGACGGCGTGAATGGGCTGTTGGCAGACATTGAGGATGTGGCGGGTCTGACGGCGGCGGTCGAACGGCTGATCGCGCAGCCTGATTTACGTACTCGCCTCAGCCGCGGCGGCACACAGGCGGTCGCCGCCCTGACATGGGACACCATCGCCGCGCAGCATTGGGCGGAGCTTTACCGCAACTTCTGAGGGCTGTCCTTGGGAACGACGGATAAAGCAGTCAGGAAACTCGGGAGAATGGCGTCAGTTATGGACAAGCGTCATTTGCGCGTACCCCGCACCCCGCACCCCGCACCCTCTCCCACGCAAGCGGGGAGAGGGTGAAAAGAGCTTTTTCTGTCTCCCCTCCCTGAATTCGGGGAGGGGTCGGGGGCGCTGTCAGGGGTAGGTTTTTAATGGTAGGGACGAGGCATGCCTCGTCCATGGACTTTGGCTATTTCGGGTTAAAGAGGGTTCATGAAGGATTGTGAACTCTAA
>CALKIA010000260.1 GCA_937988705.1 uncultured Chloroflexota bacterium
GTTCTTCGCGGTAGGCGTCGAGATCGATTTCACGCCGCGCCATGCCGCTTTCCATTGCGGCCTTGGCGATCGCCGGGGCGACCCAGAGCAGGACGCGCGGATCCAGCGGCTTGGGGATGATGTATTCGCGCCCAAACTTGAGCGAAGGCAGGTTATACGCGGTCAGCACACTGTCCGGCACATCTTCCATCGTCAAATCAGCGAGTGCATGCGAAGCCGCCATCTTCATTTCTTCATTGATCTGGCGGGCGTAAACGTCGAGCGCACCGCGGAAGATGAAGGGGAAGCCGAGCACGTTGTTGACCTGGTTCGGATAATCGCTGCGGCCTGTCGCCATGATCACGTCCTTGCGGACTTCGAAGGCCAGTTCCGGCATGATTTCCGGCGTGGGATTCGCCAGCCCGAAGATCACCGGATCTTCGTTCATCGACTTGACCATGTCCTGCGTCATCACGCCGGGGCCGGACAAACCGAGGAACACATCCGCGCCGCGGCAGGCATCCGCCAGCGTACGCGCGTCGGTATCGACGGCGAAGCGTTCCTTATACTCGTTCATGTTGTCGGTGCGACCCTTGTAGATCACGCCTTTGGTGTCAACCATGAGGATGTTTTCGCGGCGCGCGCCGAGGCTGATGTAGAATTCCGCGCTGGCAATAGCGCTCGCGCCGGCGCCGGAGACGACGATCTTCATGTCTTCCATGCGCTTGCCCGTGATCTTGATCGCGTTGATGATCGCCGCGCCAGAGATGATGGCCGTGCCGTGCTGATCATCGTGGAAGACCGGGATATCGAGTTCGGCTTTCAACCGCCGTTCGACTTCGAAGCATTCCGGCGCTTTGATATCTTCCAGATTGATGCCGCCGAAAGTCGGAGCGAGCGCACGGATGACCGTGACCATCTCGTCAACCGTTTTGGCGTTGATTTCGATATCGAACACGTCGATATCGGCAAAGCGCTTGAACAGCACGCCTTTGCCTTCCATCACCGGCTTGGAGGCCAGTGCGCCGCGATTGCCGAGGCCGAGGATCGCCGTGCCGTTGGAGATGACGGCGACCAGGTTCGGCTTGGCGGTCAGTTCGTAAATTGCCATGGGATTTTCGGCAATTTCGAGCACCGCTTCGGCCACGCCGGGGGAGTAGGCGAGGGAAAGATCGCGCTGGGTCTTCAATGGTTTAGTTGGAACAACCTCAATTTTGCCGGGTCGTCCCCGTCGATGATACTCAAAAACGTCTTGCTTGGTGATGGACATAACCTGTCCTCCTCAAATTTAGGATGAAGCTTTTTGATTGTATTCCCAGGATGGATGTGGCGCTATATTGGACGTGAACATTGTCATGGTGCGAGAGTTACATTATGCAACCTGTGAAACTTTTGTGAATTCTATATATATATCTAGCGGGATGTAAAAAATTAATCTATGATCAGATTATTCATTTGAAAGTGTAATGGGGGTTGTATGGACAGTGCATACTTCACCAGTGAAGATCACAATACTCTCAATAGTCCGCCCAATCAAGCCGTGCAGGAAGTCGCAGATAAGTTTCATGAACTGCACCGACTGATGTACCGGCGCATGCGTGATCGGAACTGGGACCTGCATCCTCACTGGGACAACAACGCGATTATCACGTCGCAGTCAGCGGCCGCGTCCAGCGAGATTAGGGGTTTGGCACTACCTTACCTGCGCTCGAAAGAGCAGCGTCAATTGGTCGAACGCCTGATGGGGCGCGATGGTCACGGAACCGCCACGAGTTCAGATATTCATCGGCATCCGGTCATTGAACTCCGGTTAACGCCCACCCATTTTGCTATCGAACTCATTCTCTCACCGTTTGCATGGTGGGATCAGCGGAACCTGCTCGGTAAGCTCTCAGTGGATCGGCATCGCCACACCCTGCGCGGACTGTTCGGGGAAATTGATGGTGACTTCCGCGTGGGCTTCTGGGAAGGCACCGAACTGAGCGACATGCATCTGACCGCCCGTCAGGTGCTGCGGGGCAACGTCCTCGACGAGTGGATGGGCACGTTCTCCGATGGGCAGGACTGGCTGCGCGTCGGCGTCTGGTACGAGCTGCAACATGCGGCGCTCAACACGGACGCGATTCTCTCCGAAATGCTCAAGCGCCTGTCGTCGCTGCAACGGTTGTATACCTTTATGCTGTGGACAAGCAATAACAATTTTCAAAGCTTTTATCGCAGCTACCCTACAGCCCGGGGTAAGGATTTAAGTACCTTTTAGTATCGTCTAGGGTACGTTCCGTTATCTTCTGTTACAATCTATACATGGGACTGGAGAAGCGCACCCACCGGGTGCGCTTATGATGTTTATTCAGGGAAGGGTTGGGTTATGGACTTTCAAGAAAGCCCCACACAAACGCCTAACCGGGAAGAACTGCTTCAATTGGCTATCCGCGCGGCTCGGGCGGGCAACAAAGTACCAGCGCGTGAGATGTTTCATCGTGTATGGTCAGATGACAAGCGTAACGAGCGCGCCATGATGTGGCTGGCAAAATTAGCCGATAGCAAAGCCGAACGCAAGCAGTGGCTGACCCGTGTTTTAGCGGTTAATCCAAATAACGAAACTGCAAAACAAACACTGCACCGCATGAAGTACCGCAAGAGCGCCAAAGACAACCGGACGCTGCTGCTGTTTGGTGTGATCGCGGGCATTCTAATCGTGTTGGTCCTGGTGATTTTTCTGGTGATTGCCAACTCTTCGGGCTGAAGGGGATGAGTGTCCTTTGTCAACCAATCAAAATTTACAGACGAAGCTGAGAGATGGCGTTGAGGCGGCGCGGCGCGGCGATAAGATCGCGGCTCGGCGGCTGCTGCAGCAGGTTTTAATCGTTGATAAAAACAACGAAATTGCGTTGATGTGGATGGCGTCCGTGTCGGACACCTTGGACGATCGGCGGGCGTATTTACGGCGTGTCCTGCAAATCAACCCAAACAACCCACGCGCTCGTGAAGCTCTCACCCGTCTTGGAGAAACGCCACCCGCCGCGGGCGGCGGGTCTCGGGCTGACTCACCCACGCTGCCACAGTTTGCGCCAGCGGGGCGTTCGCGGAGCTCGCCCAATTATTACTTGCTTGCGGCGGGCGTTGTCGGAGTTGTGGTGGTCGTGGTGGTGCTGTTGGCCGCCCTGAACAGCCCGGGACTGCTGCCGAGTCCGACGCCGACCAGTGTCGCCGACATGGTGGCCACGTTTGATGTCATGCTCAGTGAACTGGTCACGCCGAGCGCCACACCCCGCTTAGGCACGCCGGAACCTACGCTTCTACCCGGGATCATCGTCACTTTCAATCCTAACGCTGTCGAGCTGCTGCCGGCGACCTTCACGCCGACCTTCACCTATACGCCGCCGCCGACGGCCACACTGGCGCCGACCGCTATCCCGGCAGACGCCTATCAACTCGTGTTCAGCGATTATGATCCGGCGTTGGGCCGCGGCAGTCTGTATATCGGCGATACGGAAACGACACGCCGCATCGGGCAGAACGAAATGGCGTATGACTTTACCGCCTATGACAGCAACAGCAATCGCATCGCCTTCGTCGGGCCGGTGTATTACGAGGCCGTCGGGGACACCCCGGAAATATTCGGGGAAGAGATTTTCATTGCGTCACTTAACGATGTCGAAAATGCAGTCCAACTCACGCAGCTGCGGTCGACGCGCGTGGAGCAGCCCCAGTGGTCGCCCGACGGCTCGCGGATTTTGTTCTCGGCAGATCTCGACGGTGATGAAGAACTGTACCTGATGAATGCCGATGGCAGCGCGATAGCTCAACTAACGGATAACGTTGGCGTGGATACGGGCGCGCGCTTCCGGTTTGATGGCTTGATCGCGTTCGCCTCGGATCAACTGACGCCGGGATTTACCGAAATCTACACCATCAATGCAGATGGTTCAGCCATGACGCGCTTGACCGATCATCCGGGCAACAGCTATGCGCCCGCGTGGTCACCGGATGGCACACGCATCGCCTACATCAATGATCAGAGCGGCGATGGCGATTTGTATCTGATGGATGCGAACGGCCAGCGCCCGTTCTTGCTGACGATTGATGACAGCGGTGCGGAAGATCGCACCCCGGTCTGGTCGCCGGATGGTTTGTGGATTGCCTTCAGTTCGAACCGGAATGACGATGCATTCGGATGGTACGCCACCGATTTGCGCGGCTCCAGCGTCTGGCAGATTATCCCTGCCTCGGCGCGTGTGCCGCAGACGCTGTATTTTATCGCGCTTAAGGGAGCGAACTAAGTGAGCGCAAGCATCACCGAACTCTTACGCAAGGGCATTGCTGCCGCCCGCGAAGGTGACAAAGCGACCGCCCGCGCGCTGTTTCAGCAAGTGGTCGATCTGGATGAACAGAACGAAAAGGGCTGGTTCTGGCTGGCTTCGGTCATCGAGAATGACGACGAGCGCCGGACCTGCCTCGAAAACGTGCTGCACATCAACCCGGAAAACGAACGCGCGCAGCAAATCCTGAATCAAATCAACGAACGCGCGCGCCTGACGGTGGATCAGGAAGAAGTGATCCCCGGTGTGACGCGCAGCCAACTGACGCTGATTCTCGGCGGCGGTGTCGCCTTGATCGTGCTGATCCTGATCGTGGCGCTGGTCGCCATCATCAGTAATAACAATCGGGTTGCTGGCGAAAGTGCGAACGCAACGGCGGTGGCCGCCGCGCAGACCAACACGCTGGCCGCCGGGACCCAGATCGCTGCGCAGAATGCCGCCAACGCGACCGGAACAGCCGCCGTGATCGGCGCCACACAGACAGCGGAATATACTCCCATTCCGACGGTGACGCCGACCTCGGCGCTGCCGACGTTTCCGCCCACGTGGACGCCGCGCCCGGTGGAAGATGCTTCCGCCTCGACGGTGGCGACGCTGCCACCGCCCGTCGGCTTGACCGGACGGTTGGCCGTGTGGAGCGGGATTGACGTGTTGAGCGTCGATTTCCTGAATGTCGGGTACTACGATTTCGACGTGGCGTCGTCGTATACGCGCATTGGTGACAATCTGGGCCGCAGTATTTCGATGCTGGTTAACGGTCAGCGGGTGGTCTACAGTCGCTATGACCCGCAGTTCAGCAGTTCGGTCATCGAGACGATCAACACTAACGGCACACAGCTCGAAGCCATGCAGGAGCGCTGGCGGGCGTTTGACACGGTCTTTGACCCGGATCAACCGACGTACAGCCGCGATGGGAACTACGTGGTGTTCATCGGTCGCCCGCAGGATCGACAGACCGCGCAGGTATGGCTGCTCGACATCAACGCGCCCGCGGGGACAGATCCGCTGCTGCAGTTGACCAATGACGATTTCATCTACTCGTACCCGTCGATCTCCCCGGATAACCGTTGGGTGGTCGTTGCGCGTACCGATAACTTTAGCGCCACTACGGGTACGGATATCGTGTTGATCGATATTGCATCGGGCGGGAAGATCCCGGTGACGAACGATCTCTCCACGTACACCGAACGCAATCCGCGCTTCACGCCGGACGGCACACAGATCGTGTACGCGGCTTTCCCATCGAATAACCCGAATCGCCACGACATCTACATCAAGAACGCTCAAGGTGGTGGCACGGCGCAAACCCTGATCAGCGACCCGGCAGATGACATCTTCCCGGTGCTGAGCGAAGACGGACGATATCTCGCGTTTGCCAGCGATCGAAGCGGCGCGTATGATATTTATATTTACGACATAACGGGCCAAATACTCTGGCAGCTCACCAGCTCGCCGGAAGAAGATTACCCAGGCGATTGGTGGCAGCCCTAGTCGATCTCGTATTTTCGATCAAGTGGTGGGGGCTTGCGCGTTTGATGGACGCCGAACGTGCCGATCAACTGCACAACGCAAGAGTGCAAGAACTCTTGCAAGAAGGCGAACAAGCGTTCGCAACCGGAGATCGCCATGTGGCGCATGAAGTCTGGCGCGAGGCGGTGACGCTTGACCCGTACAACGAGGTTGTCTGGTTAGCCTTGTACAAAGTTCTGGAAGGCGAAGATGATCGCGTGGTGTGTCTCGAAAACATCATCGCGATCAACCCGCTGAACGTGGAAGCACGACGGCTGCTGCGCCACGAATTGGGGCAACCAGAAATGCCTGCGCGTGCGGCGAAGCCTTCTGCCGTGTCGAATACCACGCCCGCGCCGGCTCCGCGCAAAGCCTCAACGCTCTCGCCGATCCCCGAACGGCGCGAACATCCGGTGCATGCGCTCCTGCGCGGGCTGGGGATCGGCTTAGGGCTCGGGGTGCTGGGCGCCTTGATCGCCGTTGTGATCTCGATCCTCCGGCTGCTGGCTTAGGTTACGGCAGCGCCTTGATTTTGGCGATCAACCCGGACGTGCTGTGATCGGGTAGATAGTCGATGAGTATGATTTTGCCACCATAGGCTTGGACGGTGGCTTTTTCCGGCAGCGGCTTGCCACGATAATCCCCCCCCTTGACGTAAATATCCGGTTGCAGCGCCTTGAGGATGGTGTCGGCGGTCTCTTCCTCGAAGATGATCGCCGCCGTGACCGGGACGAGCGCCGCGAGCAAGCGGGCGCGTTCCACCGCTGGCACGAGCGGGCGCCCTGTGCCCTTGAGCTTCTCCGTGCCGGGGTCACCGTTTACGCCGACGAACAGCGCATCGCCCAACGCCCGCGCCTTCTCCAGATAATCCAGATGCCCCACATGCAGCAGATCAAAATGCCCGTTCGTAAAGACGAGTTTCTTGCGCTGCGCGTGCAGCGCGATGCGTCGCCTGATCGCTTCATCCAGCGTGATGTGTTCGCCCACGCAGTTTCTCCCCGGTAAGCCTACGATGCATCAGCGAGTATAGCGTATCCGCATATAATGAGTGGAGAATACGGGATTGGGAGGACAACTATATGAGTGCCAGTGCCCCAAGTGCAGATATCTTCATTTCCTACACTCGACCCGATTCTACATTCGCTGAGCAACTAGCGAGCCATATGCAAAATGCTGGTTACTCAGTTTGGCATGATGCCGATGGTATCCGAATTGGTGATAATTGGGCTAAAGCGATTGAGACCGCGATCACTGAATGTAAGTTAGTTCTTGTGGTTAATTCCCAGAGTGCCCGTTCTTCAAGTTGGATTGAACGAGAAATTATCACGGCGCAGTCACAGAATAAACCCATCATTCCGATTCTTATCGACTCCGGTCGCCTTCCAATAACACTGGCGAATATTCAGGCAATTGACTTTTCTAGGACAGAACAATGGGACAGTTTGTTGTCCGCTGTTAATCAGGTATTGAGACGATCTCCTGCGGATGAAGCTCCGATTACGGAGTTTAATCTGAGAGCTTTACCGGATAGATCAAGTCAGCTAAAGGGCAGAATCTCGACTAATGACTCTGTGACTGTGACCGAAGAGTCAGACGATTGGCTTTTTGTTCAAACTCAATCTGGGCAAGCGGGCTGGATTCAAAAGACAGCCGCTGAACAGATAACCAACCTGCACTATGACATTCCGACTTCGAAACAAGCGCCCCCACAGCAAAAGCGCACGAAGGCCGCGCCGCAGCAGCAGAAGCGCGCCCCCCGCAAGGGTGCAGATCCCGTCGAGGAGGATGACGACGAAGACACTGAGTCGGATATTCCGGTGCAGATCAATGTGCCGCCGGACAACGTCGCCAACAATGGTACTCCGTCGCCCACACCCCCACCGTCCACCTTTCCGCTCTTGGGGTCGCTGCGCGGCGCGGGCAATGACCGCGTCTCCGATCAAGATCAGCTTGGTTTCAACAACTATGTGTACGCCTTCGCCGACTTGATCGAAGCCAAAGACACCAAGCCCCCGCTCACCATTGGCATTTACGGCTCGTGGGGCTCCGGCAAGTCGTTTCTGCTCAACAGTATCGTGCGCGAACTGGCGAAACCTAGCCCGGAGCGCTTGAAAGGTCGCAAGACCGATCAGGTGGTGCGCAAAGTCCGCGTGATCGAGTTTAATGCGTGGGAGTACAACGCAACCGAAGTCATCTGGGCGGGGCTGGTGCGCAAAATCATCGACAAGCTGGAAGGCGATCTGCGCCTCGGCTCGCTGGAACGGCGGGCGCGCCGTGTGCGCTACAACTTCGGGCGGCACTGGCGGCAAACGCGCGGACGTTTTTTCGGTCAGGTGCTGCTCATCTTCCTGATCGCGGCGGTCGTCGTCATCGGCTTGAACTGGATCACGGGCGGGCATGTCGAAACTGTTGGGGAACTGCTCATCCCGATTGTCGGCCTTGGCGGTCTGCTGACGATCGTTAACGGCGTGCGTGAAGCACTGACCAGTCCGGTCAGCCAGTGGCTGACGGCGCTGTTCGAAGAAGGCGACTATGGCCGCCAGATCGATTACATGGCGGATATCCGTGAAGACCTGCAATTTCTCGAAAAGCGGTTGGGACAGGCGCAGGAGCGGGTGCTGATCATCATCGACGATCTGGATCGCTGTGAGCCGACTAAAGCCGTCGAAGTGCTGCAAGCGATCAATCTGCTGCTCAACTTCAACCACTTCGTCGTCATCCTCGGCATCGACGCGCGCATCATCACCGGTGCGATCAGCAAGTACTACGCGAATCTGCTGGAAGGGGCGGGCGCGTCCGGTTACGAATACCTCGACAAGATCATTCAGATTCCGTTCCGCATTCCGAACCCGAATCGCAGCGAGATCGAAGCGTTCCTGAGCAAACAGATGGGCGAACCGGCGGCCCCGGTCAGCGACGCCGAAGATCGAGCGGCGGAGATCAAGCGGGTGCTCGATGTGGAAACCGGCCGTGCCGTGTCTGACGCGACTGCTGCGCCGCCCGCTGAACCGGTCGCGCCGCCTGTGCGCACGCGTGCCGAAGCCGCCTTCGGCTATGACGAACTGCGCGCCTTCCAGCAGATCGCGGATGTGCTGCGCCCGAATCCGCGCCACCTGAAGCGCTTGGTCAACGTATACCGTCTGGTGCGCACGCTGGCCGATTATCGGGGGGCGACAGTGATTCTCGACAACCCGGCGGCGACGATTCGCTGGTTGGTGCTGTCGGCGCAGTGGTCGTATACCAGCTATGTCATGCTGCGCTGCTACGACGATTGGTGTGAAAAGCCCGACGGTCGGACAGCGGTGCTGGCGGCGTGCGGCGCGAACGATCCGCTGCTGTGGCTGTACACCAAGGTTAAACCCGCGCTGGACAGCAAACGGCAGGATCTGCTGGACGACGATCCCGATCTGCTGGAAACGCTGCTCAACCTGCCGCAGGGGCGGGTCAACTGGGATCAGCTCGACATCATCCGGCGCTACACGATCAATTTCAATCCGGCGGTGGAAGGGGAGACGTTTAACAGCAATGGGCAAATTACTCTGCAAAATTCGTGATAATTTACACAAACGGGCTTGGGAACGATTGTAAGCGATTGACAAAAGTCACTATTTTTCGGATGTTGTATGCTGTTTGTCATTAGTGTAACCAAGTAAACGGTTTCGTATGAGTTGTGTAATTTACCGAGCGACAAGGATCCTCTATACTAGTACCTATGACCCAATTTGTGCAGACTCTCTAGTCTGGGAGTATTGTCAGAAGTAAGTAAGTATGCTTCAATGAGGTTATAGATCAGTTTGAAAGGATGGCTGCCGTGTACGCACAATCCACTATAATTCGGGTTCCTATGGGAATGATGCCTGAGATGCGGCGGCTGATCGAGCAGGAATATTTACCCAAAGTGCAGCTGCGTCCCGGCTTTGTTGTCGCCTACTTGCTCGAACAGGAAGATGATGAGGACAGCGCCGAACTGATTACGTTGTGGGCGAGTCACGCCGCCGCCGAGGATTTCGCTCAGACCGGGTCGCTGGAAGCATCGCCGAAAATGCTGGTCGCGTCCATGCCGGGCACACGGGTGCAGCGGCAGGGGTATCGGGTTCGCGTACATTCAGAAGCACCGACTTACGCCCGCGCACACTAAATTGCAGCTTCTTCGCTAAACAGAGAAATCCCGGTCACAGGTGACCGGGATTTTTATTTGTCTTAGAGGGTAGATGCGCCACCGTCGACGTTGAGCGCTTGTCCGATGAGGAAACTGGCGGCGTCGGAACACAGGAACAAGACCACACTCGCGACTTCGTCCGTGTAACCCGCGCGTCCGAGGGCGGTTTCAGCATTTGGTAGATCGGCGTCTTCGAGGTTCGCCGGACACACGGCATTCACGCGGATGCCATGCGGCGCGAGTTCGCGGGCGGTCTGCTTCGTTAAGCCGATCAAGCCGGACTTGCTGGCGACATAGGCCGCTCCCAGCGGAATCGTGCCGGGATGCCCCGCCGCCGCCGCGATGTTGACGATTACCCCGCCACCTTCGGCGATCATAACGCGGCTGAGAAGTTGGGTCAGGTAGAATGCCCCGGTCATATTGACGTTCAGAAAGCGTTCCCATTCCCATTCGTCGAGCTTGTCGAGGACGCCCGCTTTATAGACGCCCGCCGCATTGATCAGAATATCAACGCGCCCGAATTCATCCCGCGCGCGCTCGATCATGGAGCTCACCTGAAAGCGGTTGGTCACATCGGCTTGCCACGCAAGCGCCCGCCCACCCGCAGTCGTGATTTCCTCGGCTACCTGATCTGCGCGATCCGGGTTGAGATCGTTGACCATGACGGCCGCGCCCGCGCGCGCTAACGCTCGCGCCGTGGCTCGTCCAACACCTTCACCCGCGCCCGTGACGAGCGCGGTCGATCCGCTTAAACTGACTTGGAAGGGAGCCGCAGGTCGTAAAGCCAACTGCCGATTACCTTTCGCGCATGGGCGTGCAGAGCGATGCCATTGGACATGAGCAAGCGGTCTGCGCCTTGAATGCGCCGATAGGTCGCACCGTGTTTGTAAGTGGCATTGTGCGCGTGGGAGGCAGCATCCCCATAGATGGCGGCCGGGTTCCAGTCGTCTTCACCCATCAGAATGAGCGTCCGAGCGTCAACGGCGAGCACTTCATCCGGGTCGAGCATGTTGGCGACTAAGATGGCCCCGAAGGGGTGTTGATGGCGAGCAAATAATCCAAAGGAGCTGCCGAGCAGCGCGGTCCCGGCGCCGACGGCGAGGATCACGGCTTGGCGCGGGTTGACCGAAGGCTGCGAGAGCGCGACTTCGTAGGCATTCACGGCGTCCTGCGTAGTTGAACCGCGCCCGCCGCCACCGCTCCGACCTGTGCCGCGTTTATCCCATCGAAAGACCGCAAAACCTTGATCGAGGGCGACCTGGGCATAGTCGACGTAGTCTTCGCGAGTATTACAACAGGCGTGATGAAGCACGAACACCAGGGGATACCCGCTGGTTGGTCGTTTCGCCATGGGGTAATCGATTTGACCCCCGAGCGTGACTTCATCACCCGCAAAGACGACTTCTTTGCTAGCACTTACGTGCAGCGCGGCAGTGGACATTGGGTTTGATGCCATTGTGTTTCACTCATCCTAAACACGAACGAACATCAAGCAACAATTATTACAACAGTGAAATTTTTTAGGATTTATTCAGCAAACTCATTATAACGCAAACTTGCAAAGAAGAAACACACGAAAGATAGGGCAAAATAGCCAAAAAGATTGATGCAAAATTGAATCGTTCTCGCCCGTCCGCTTGACAGCGTAGAACGCTAGTGCTACTCTGAGTGAAGGTTGGGAAATATTAACGTTGAGGTTGGGATAAATTGTCCCTCGAATTTAATCAGGTTGTGGAGCAAGTGCAGACGATGGGGCGCTATTTGGCGCACCGCGCCAATGACGCCGGGACGAAACTGGAACGGGCGCTCGAATGGTTTTATGCTGCAACCGACCTCGACGCCGTCCACGACCGTATCAAATTAGTGCGCGACTCCAGTGTGAGCGGGTATCGTGGGGCGGCGCCGCTGCCGCGTCCCCATGATGAGATCATCTGCGGCGTGGGGGATCGGCCAACTTCCCCGGATAACGCGATTGTCGTCGCATCGGACGGCTCGCAGATCTACCCCGATCCGCACAGCTTCGCGCAGTACTACCTGATCAACATCAGCTCCTTCATCTACTACCATGGCGAAACGCGCGTGCCGCTGCAAGCGACTAAACCGAATTTGTACTATAGTGAAAACGATACCTTAGATCGGGATGGTCGCCTCGTCACCAACCAGACGGTCAACGCGCGGCGCTCGTTGATGGAAGTGCAGTGCCTCGCCGATCTGGCGTGGGAACTGCGCAGCGACGGCCTGCCGCTGATCGCCATCCATGACGGTGGTCTGCTCAAATTCTTCGGCGGGACGGAAGTGGCTGGCGCGCACGAGATCGAACGCGATTACATGCAGGCGCTCGAAAAGCTGCATGATGCCGGTGGTCTGCTGATCGGCTATCTGGATGTGCCGCGCAGCAAGTATCTGATCAGCTTGCTGCACCTGTTGAATCTCCCGCCGGAGCAGGTCAACGACGCGAACCTCAAGACCAATGGCGAAATCGAAGGCCTGACCGACGATTTGCTCTACAGTCTGGTGCTCCAGTCAGGGGAACGGTCGGCGCTCACGGTGCAGAATTCGCCGCAAAACCGCGAATATAAGGATCGGGGCGCGCAGTACGAGATCGCTTCGTTCTATCTGAACGTTTCGAACAACAGCAGTCGGGCGAGCATCGCCCGCATCGATTTGCCGATGTGGGTGGCGCAAGATAAGCACGCGGTCGCCAGCATCCATGCGCTGATCATGGATCAGTGCGCGATTCAGGGGCGGCGACATTATCCCTATGCGTTGACGCGCGCCGATGAACTGGCATATGTCAGCGGCGGCGAAAAAAGCCAACTCGACGAGTTGATCCGGGTGGCGATGCGTCGGGCTGACCTCGAACCGGAAATCTCGAATAAATTGCAAACCAAGGGACTGGCGCGCAGCCACAAGCGTCAGCACCGCTTGAAAGTCTAGAGAAGGAAACAGCAATCATGGCCATCGTTCAGGAAAATCGAAACGTCGTGGGGCGCGTCCTGCGCGCCAGTACCACTGGCTTCGACTGCGGGACACGCGGAAGCCGCATTGATGAGCGGCACACCTTTGGTTCGTTCGTCAAAGTGGCGCTGTCTGATGATATGGCCGTGTGCGCCATCGGTTT
This sequence comes from uncultured Chloroflexota bacterium, assembly GCA_937988705.1. Lineage (GTDB taxonomy): Bacteria > Chloroflexota > Anaerolineae > Aggregatilineales > Phototrophicaceae > Flexifilum. Next base: position 13,091 of record CALKIA010000260.1, read on the forward strand.
GATCTATGCCATCCGCATTGACGACGATCCGCTGGCGCGCGAGCTGGTCATGGCGAGCTATGTGGACAACAACACACTCATCGACCAGCGCGAGAACCGCCTCGTCCCCGTCGAAATCTGCGCGATCAGCATCGGCTTTCTGGAGCGTGGCTCAATGTATCAGAGCCTGCCGCCACGCCCGCCCATGAGCCTGAGCGAAGTCGAGCTGATGGATGCCGCAGAGGTCTACGCCTTCACGCGCCGCTATGATTATTTCCGGCTCGTGCTCAACGCCAAAGAAGTCCCGTCTGACGAACTGCTGGCAGCGGCGCTGCGCTATGCGTCGTTCGCCTACCCGGAGAACGAACGCTACGACTTTCTCGTGCGCTCCGGTCGACGGTTGGCGGAACTGCTCTCGCATGACTTGAAGCGGCTGGCGCACGTCCTCGCACTCATCAAACCGTAACGCTCTTTTTTTTCGCCCGAAGTATTCCAACTTCGTTTCAAAATCGATCTTTAGTAGAACATTTGTTTTCTTTTCTGTCACTGTGTGACCTCAAACTGACTGTACCACCTAACCAGCTAACCCAACCTGATCCGCGGGCGAGATGAGACAGCTGCTGGGCTGCGGCCTGCGGTATAATGGGGCCGACGGTCGGACTGTGGAACTGCCGACTGGATTGAACCCATCACTTAAGCAGAGGATTTATGCGGAATCGACGTTTGTGGATTGCGGGCAGTATCATCGGTGCCGTGATCCTCATCATTGTGATCACGTTGGCTTTGACGCCCAGTAACACGCACCCCGCGTTTGCGGCTGCCGTGGCGTTCATGGATGCGGCGGGTCAAGGCGACGACGCCACCGCCGAGACGTATCTCGCGCCCGATCTGCTGACGTATGTCGCGGCGAACTGCCCGAACGCCAGCGTGTCGGCGTGTATCGACAGTTACACACCGGACGAGTGGGGCGATTTGATCAAGGCGGTGTTCCGCCGCTCCATCCCCGATGGAACGTCCGCGTGGGATGTCGACTTGATCGCGACGTACCAGTTCGGCACGGGTTTCAGCGGCGTGTGCATCTACCACCGCGTGGAGCAGGATGCGTCCGGTGCGTGGAAGATCGTCCAATGGGCGGGTTTCCTGCACTGCGGCGATCCCGCATCGCGTGATATGACGACCAATCCCGATACGCCCAACCGCGCCCCATGACTCACGTAAACTGCTTAACGCAAAGGCGCGAAGGCGCGAAGGCGCAAAGAAAAGGTTGTGAAATTACTCGCTTTGCGTCTTTGTGTCTTTGCGTCTTTGCGTTGAGTCTTGGTCTTTTTGCTTGTGTGCCGAGCGAAACGCCAGAAGTGCTGCGGCAGACGCCGGGGGCAGCGGTCATCATGGACGGTGAGCGCTACACGAATGACGCCTTCAGCGTGAGCGTGCCCGCAGGGTGGCGCGTGATCACCGCGCCCGCTGGCGCCGCGCCCGCCGTCACATTGGCGGCGGCGGACAACTGCACGCTGATCCATCTCTCGATCACGCTTGCCGACCCGCCCACCGCGCCTAACTGCGATCAGCCGACGCAGACGCTGACAAACGAAATTAGGCTGGCAGAGCAAACGATCTACGCAGCAGCGAGCGCTCCGGTCAACCTATGGGCGGCGTTCACCGAACAGTTCGATCAGGTGCTGGCGTCACTGCGCTAAAACCGCCAACACTGCGCTAACACTCTGACAGCACCGGTGTGACAAGTCCACGATAAGCTGGTGTCAAGGTTTACCGAAGGAGGAGACATCCCGATGAAACGAGTGCTTGGGCTCAGCTTATTCCTGCTGTTCGCCTGCGTCGCCACCGTTTCCGCGCAATCCACGATCGCGGGTACACTGCCGCATGCTGGCTACGACCGCACCTATCTCGTGCATGTACCCGCCAGCTATGACGGCACGCAATCTGTCCCGCTGGTGATCGCCCTGCATGGCGGTGGCGGCTTTGCGGAAAATATGGCGCGCACGACCGATTTTAACGAAGCCGCAGATGAACATGGGTTTATCGTCGTGTACCCGGAGGGCGTGGGCAATGGCTGGAACGACGGCCGCACGACGATTTTGCAGATCGCCATCCGCCAGCACGTCAACGATGTAGGTTTCCTCACGGCGCTCATCGACACGCTGCGCGGGCAGTACACCATCGACCGCGTGTACATGGCGGGCATTTCTAACGGCGGCATGATGACCTTCCGATACGCCTGTGAAATGGCAGAGCAGTTGGCTGGGTTTATGACCGTCGTCGCCAATCTGCCCGATCCGATTTACGACTCATGCTCGCCGAGTCAGCCGGTTCCCGCCGTCATGATCTTTGGAGAGGCCGATCCGCTGATGCCGTTTGCGGGCGGGATTGTCGGCGCGGGGTCACGGCGCGGCGACTACGGAACGGTAGTCTCTGCCGAAGATACCATCAGCGTGTGGACGACTGCCAATGGCTGTGCGAGCGCCGGAGTCGTCACCGCGCTGCCCGATACGGCGAACGATGATGCGCGGGTCACGCTGACGGCCTTCGCCGACTGCGCCGCACCCGTGCAGGTTTACCAGATCGCCAATGGCGGTCACGGTTGGCCGGGCGATACGTCGCTGCGCTTACGGCTGACTGATAACGGGATCGTCACGCAGGATATCAACGCGACCGAACTCTTTATCGAGGCTTTCGGTTTATAACGCTATAGTAGGCGCAGACCACTTCACATCCGGAGATACTCATGCGCCGCCATTTGCTCGCTATCCTGCTCATCGCCCTGATCGCCCGTGCCGTCTTGCTGGCGAGTAACGCCGTTTCCTTCCATTCGGACGAGGCGGTCGTCGCGTTGATGGCGCGGCACATTCTGCAAGGTGAGCGCCCAGTTTTCTTCTACGGGCAGGCGTATATGGGCAGCCTCGATGCGTGGCTGGTCGCGGTCGGCTTCAGCCTGTTCGGCGAATCGGTGCTGACCATTCGCATCGTGCAGGCGATCCTCTACCTGTTGATCGTGGCGACGGGGTATCTGTTCGCGTGGCGCATTTCCCGCAAGCCAATTATCGCCGCGGTGACGGGGCTGATCCTCGCGCTGCCACCCGTGCTGTATGCGCTCTATACGACGGCAACGCTCGGCGGTTACAACGAAATGCTGTTGTGCGGCACGCTGGTGCTGCTGTTCGGCTATGACGTGGCAGGCGCGCACCGTCGCTCGTGGTGGCGCTGGGCGGCGCTCGGTCTCGCCGCGGGTCTGGGCTGGTGGGCGAACGGGTTGATCATCGCCTTTGCGCTGCCCGTCGCGCTGCTGATTGTGGTGCGATTTGTGCGGCGTTTGACCCCACCCCCGGCCCCTCCCCGAATTCAGGGAGGGGAGCAAGCAGGGGCGCCAAATCGCCCCTCTTCCCGCTTGCGTGGGAGAGGGGCAAGGGGAGAGGGGCGAGTATTGGCATTTGGCATCGTCATCGCCGCCGTTTTCTTTGTGGTCGGCAGTGCGGCATGGTGGGGTTTCAACTTAGAGAACGACTTCGCGCCCCTGCGTTTCTATCTCGTCGGCGGAGAGCGCGGTGCATTCGCCGGGACGGATATCCCGCCGCTGCCTTTCCCGCAGCGCGTCATCGGGTTGATCTTCCTTGGACTGCCGGCGGTATTCGGGCTGCGCTTCCCGTGGTCGCCGGAGTATGTGCTGCCCGTGTTTGGCGTCGGCGTAATGCTGATCTATCTGGCGGCGGTGGTACGGTTGGCAAGACAGCCGCTTCTAGCTGCGCCTCACCCCCCAACTCCCTCTGCTACGCCGGTAGGGGCGGGACTTGTCCCGCCCGCGACTACGGGCGAGGTGAGCCTCGCCCCTACCGGCGGACAGGGTTTCGACGCCCGCTGGTTCATCCTCGGCATGATCGCTCTGTTCTGCGTGCTGTTCGTCGCGTCCCGCTTCAGCATCGACCCGACCGGGCGTTACTTCCTTCCGGTGCTTCTGCCGCTAGCGGTCGTGCTCGGCACGTTAATTGATGCGCTCTGGGCGCACCGCCGCTGGTTGGCCGCTGGTGTTCTCGCCGTGGTGCTCGGCTACAATCTGTTGGGGCAGGTCAGCGCCGCCGCCAACACTCCACCGGGACTTACGACACAGTTTAATCTTGATACGCACATCCCGAATACGTGGGACAGCGAATTGATCGCGTTTCTCGACGAGCAGCAGCTCTATCACGGCTACACAAATTACTGGGTGTCGTTCCGATTGGCTTTTTTGAGCGGCGACCGCATGCAGTACAGCGCGGCGCTCGCCTACAAGCCCGATTTGAGCTACACGCCGGCCGATGAACGCTATCTGCCGTACCGGGAAGCGACTGACGCGGCGGAGCGCATCGCCTACATCACGGCGAATGTGACCGAGGTCAAAGACTGGCTCGAAGCGCAGTTTGTCGAACGCGGCGTGACCTATCAGTACGCGCAGGTGGGCATCTACCACATCTACTACGATTTCCAACCCGCGCCGCCGCGCCCGCCCTTCGATTAGCGGCGTAGAAGCTCGCGGATCGGGATCAGCGGCGTCGGGATGTGATCGGCGGGCTGGAGGCGCAAGCCCATCCACCCCGTATCGTGCCATTGGCCAAACTTATAGCCGACCTGAGGGTACACGCCGATCATCGTGAAGCCCAGCGCGCTGTGGACGCCGACGCTCGCCTCATTGGGCAGGGTGATCCCGGCGAAGGCGTTACAGAAGCCCTGCTGCCGCAGTAAGGCGAACAATTCTGTGTAGAGTGTGCGTCCGATTCCCTGACGCTGATGGGCGGGGCTGACGTACACCGATACATCTGTCGACCATTGGTAGGCGGCGCGGTCGCGGTGCTTCCCGGCATAGGCATAGCCGATCACCGCGTCGTCCTGCTCATAGACCAGCCACGGGTGAAAGTCCAGCGTCTTGGCGATGCGTTCGCGCATGGTCGCGACGCTCGGCACCTCAACTTCAAACGAGATGGTCGTGTCGGTGACATAGGGCGCGTAGATGGCCTGAAGCGCAGGCGCGTCACTCAGTTCAGCCAGACGGATCGGCATAGCAACATCTCTCCTCAGTTTTAGCGCGCAGATCAACCGGATTCATTTTAGCAGTCTCGGCTCAGTGCCCGCCTTGGTCAAAAATGACCAAGAAATGCTGACGCTGCCTGTCGCTAGTCGGCTGCTTGCCCCTCACCCTGCTTGCTGCGCACGCCGTCCCTCGCCCACGTAAACGGGGCGAGGGACAAAAATCCCGTGTTTCTCCCCTTCTCCTCGCTTGTGTGGGAGAAGGGATCGGGGGATGAGGGGTTGAAAGCGCATAAGCTAGTCGGCTGCTGAAATAAAAAGGACGAGGGTTGGCCTCGTCCTTGTGCTGCCCTGCACTGCGCTTTAGCTGCTGGTTTGACCCGCCAGATACGGCGAACCGACGGCGAGATAGTTGTAGCCGCGCGCGACCAGTTCGTTGTAATCGGGGAGCATGCGGCGGCCGTCCATGATGAAGTAGGGCGGCTGCACGCATTGTTCGATCGTGCGTGACAGGCCCCGGAATTCTTCCCAATCGGTCGAGATGAACAGCATATCACTGCCCGCCAGCGCCTCGCGCGGCGAGTTGTGGTAAGTGATCTTCTCGAACAGGTGGTTGTTTTCCGGGTTGAAGAACTTGCGCGCTTCCGCCAGCGCCAGCGGGTCGTAAGCGCGAATTTCCTTCACGCCGCGCGCCAACAGCGCCTCGACTACCTTGAGCGACGACGAATCGCGCATGTCGTTGGTGCGCTGCTTGAAGGACAAACCGAGCAGGGCGACCGTCTTGTGATTGAACTTCACGCCGGCTTCGTTTACCGCACGGTCGACGAGGTAGGTCTTCTGGTATTCGTTGATGCGGTAGACCGATTGCAAGAGATCCGCCTGCTGCCCCGCCGATTTCAACTGGTAGATCAGCGACTGGATGTCCTTGCCAAAGCACGACCCGCCCGCGCCGTTCGACACGTATGAGCCCCACGTGCTGATGCGTCCGTCTGCGGTCACACCGCGCTTGAGATCTTCCATGCTGATGTTGGGGAAGGTCTCACCTAAGCGTGCACCTACGCCGTTCCAGAAGGAAATGTAGGTTAGCAGCAGCGTGTTCGCCACATACTTGATCGCTTCGGCGGTTTCCGGCGTCGTCTCAATGTAACGGATGCGCACATGGTTGACGAACTGCGAATAGATGCGCCGCACGATCGAGAAATCTTCGGGCGTGTCCGCGCCGATGACCACACGATCCGGCTTGCGCGACTTTTCGACCGCGTCACCTTCGGGCAGAAATTCCGGGTTCGAGGCGATGCCCGCATTGGGGACGTTGTGCTGCTTTAGGATTTCTTCCAGCTTGCGCCCCGTGCCAACCGGGACGGTGCTCTTGTTGACCAGCACCACGCGGCGTTGATCCGTCCGCTTGGCCAGTAGGGAAGCGATATGGTTCAGCGCGCTGAAGTAAAAGCTCAAATCCGACGAGCCATCGATGCGGGGCGGCGTCGGCAGGCACAGGAAGATCGCATCCGTGCCTTCGATGATCGATTCAATATCCGTGGTGAAGAACAGGTAGCGATTCATCGTTTCTTCGATGATCTGGGGCAAACCCGGTTCATTCACATAATGATTGATACGTTCGTGATCGCCCGACTGATATGCCTCGATGCGCTGCTGGTCGATATCGTAGGCATACACTTCGTGCCCATACTCGGCTGTGGTGGCTGCATGGGTCAAGCCGACAAACCCTGTTCCGACGACAATGATTTTCATAGACCGCCTTCTTAATGATGACTTTCGATAGTGTGTCAATAACACCTGAAAGAACTATCGTTTGCCTAAACTACCGCTGTTGAAAGCCAAAAGTGGCTTAGTACGAGTATACGCTCAGCTTTCATTACACTTGCACTTACTTTAGCATCATTTGAGCAAGTTCGCGCCCCATGCGAATCGCATAATTGGTGCCGCGATCCCAAGGGTACACCTGACTCATGCTGCCCCAAAAGACACCCGGCAGCGGCGTTTGCAGTGCGGGGATGTCTTCGCTGTGATTGATGTAAGGCACGGGCTGGGCATACGGCGCGCGGAAGACCCACGCCTTACGAATCCAGTCTTGCGTGAACGCCGGATTGATCGTCGGCAGCGCCGCTGTGAAGCGTTCGATCACTTCCTCATCGCTCAGGCGGAAGTATTCGTGATTGGCGGGAACGTAATCGCCCAGATAGAGCAGGTGATCGCCGCCGTAATTCGCCTTATCCATCCAGTTGGTGTGCTCGACCAGCGCGAGAAATGGGAAGCGGCTCTTCTTCTTGTCCGGGCTGTTGGCGGGCAGGTTGAGCCAGTAAGTGCCGTCAGTCAGCAGCTGCTGCTTGGTCGCCAGAATGACGCACAGCGCGCCGATGCTGCTCAGATTCGCCGCCTGATCGCCGTAGCTGGTGTTCGCCAGCGCTGGCGCCATCTTCAGCAGTAGTTTGGGCGAGGTGGTCGTTAGCACGCGGTCAAACGTGATCGGTTCGCCTTTGATGGTGAGCGTCGGCTTGAGATCCACCAGTTCGATCTTTTCGACGGGTGTGTTCAGGCAAATAGTCGCGCCGCGCTCGGTGATCGCTTTGGCCATCGTATCGAGGAAGGCCTGAAAACCGCCCGTGAAGATGCCGAGGCGGAGCGTGCGCGTCTTGACCCGCGCCCACATCCACGCCATATTGACCTTGTCATACTGTTCGCCGAATTTGCCGATCAGCAGCGGGCGAAAGAACTTGCCATAGGCTTCTTCGCCCATAAAGGTCATGAAGAAGGTGTCGGCGGTGATGCGCTCCAGCGGTTTCCAGAATGGGAACAGCTTGACGAAGGCGCCGACCGCGCCAAAGCGCAGCTTGGCGATCAGCGAGAGCGGCAGGAACAGCGCCGACGGCGAAATTTCGGAACGCAGAATCTTGCCGTCAATCCAGAAGCTGGTTTTGGGGCGCGGGAAGATGATTTGGTCGCGCACGCCCATTTCTTCGGCGAGCTTCTGCACGTCAACGTCCGACTGAAACCAGTGGTGGTAGAACTTCTCCAGTGACCACGCCCAGTTTTCGTCACGGAAACCACCCGCCAACCCGCCGACC